>JAATFT010000046.1 GCA_015655075.1 Clostridiales bacterium
TATGAAGCAACCCCCGGTTTTCCTGCATTTAACGATGTAGACGGTGGTAAAGTCACACCTTGTGTTCAAGATTTAGTAGACAACTACATTAAAACAGGTGACTACTCTTACGAAATTAACGGACAACTTGCGGATGCTAACGGATGCTTCAATGATTTATGGAATTTATATATAGAAGCGGCAGCAGGTGCCAAAACCGCAGGTGAAGTTTGGGAAGCTTTCCAGCCGATTTATTCAGATTATATGGAACAGCAGGGATATGAAGCTTTTCAATAAGTAATACGCTTTTATCATAATTGCTGAATAAAGATACCGTAATCGAGGGAGAAAAATACCCGGTTACGGCATCTTTTTCAAAGGAATTATGGACGCTCCATTATTTGAGATGCCGCTATGGGGCATTACAGTTCACTTTATTATTCTTAAGGTGGCACGGAATAGCGGCATATTTGAAAAAGGCGAAATAAATTTAGATTATGAAAGGTTGCCACGAAGTGATTCTTTCACTCCCTTTTATTTGTGGCAATATCGCAGACGGGTCTGCGATATGCAATGGTGTAAAGTATGAATAAGAAAAAATTTTATCCGAATTATTTCACATATCCTGCGGTGATTTTATTTATTATTTTCTATTGTATGCCAATAATAGCGGGTTTTGCTCTTAGTTTTACGAACTGGCATATTAAAAGACTATATACGCCTGATTTTATTGGTTTAAAAAATTTTATAAAACTTTTTAAGGATGCATATTTTATATTGGCGTTAAAAAATACGGTTCTTTTTGCGGTTCTTACAACAATTGGCATTGTTGTCATAGGCTTACTTCTTGCACTGCTATTAAATTGTGCGGTGAAAGCAAAGGCATTTTTCAGGACAATCTTTTATTTACCGGCTGTTTTAAGTCTGATTGTGATTGGAATTATGTTTAAGGCGGTATTTAAGATGGACGGCGGTATTTTAAATCAAATTTTAACATCACTGGGGTTAACGGCACTGACAAAAGATTGGCTGGGTAATCCGGATACTGCCATGTATTGTGTTATCTTTGTCCAGATTTGGAAGTGGAGCGGTTTTGCAATGGCTATTTATCTTGCCGGCCTTCAGGGAATATCGGAAGACTTTTATGAGGCCGCGACAACGGACGGGGCTTCGGCATGGCAAAAATTTAAAAATATTACAGTACCATTACTGGCACCGGCATTTACGGTTGTTATAACCATGAATATAATTGGCGGATTCAAAGTATTTGAACAGGTATATGTAATGACAAATGGCGGGCCCGGTTTTGCTACCCAGGTTCTGAATACCTATATTTACAATGAATTTAGTAAGGGCTCTTTAGGCCGCTCCTCAGCGATGAGTCTTATTCTGTTCGCCATGATATCCGTAATTGCCGTAATAGTGAATAAATTCCTGAAGAGCAGGGAGGTTCAAATGTAATGGCATCAGCGAAATTTAAAAGTATGAAACACAAAAAACAAGTACAATCTGTCTCATTAACGATTATTACTTTAACGGTGAGTCTGGTCATAATAGTTCCCTTGCTGATTGTAATTTTCGGTTCCTTTAAAAATACGGCAGAAGCACAGCAATTTGGAATGTCTTTGCCTTCGGTATGGCATTTTGAGAACTATATACATGTATTGGATAAAGGCAATATTTTGCAGGCTTTAAAAAACAGCACGATAATTACGGCTGCAGTAACTTTTATTGTAATTGCAGCAGGCAGTTTATCCGCTTTTGTTGTTTCCAGAAAAACAACTGAATATACAGCTTTTGTTTATTATTTGTTCCTTCTTGGCATGGTGTCGCCGATTCAGATTGTTACTACCTATGCATTACTTAAGCTTCTTAATTTGAGCGGTACATACTTAGGCGTTATTTTTGTGGAAACGGCTTTACAGATGCCATGGACAATGTTTACCCTGTCAGGTTTTATTCATAATATTCCAAGAGAATTGGACGAGGCGGCTTTCATCGACGGAGCTTCTCCGGGCAGAATGTTTTTCTTCATTATTTTTCCCCTATTGAAACCGATAATTGCCACAGCGGTGGTAACAACTGCTATGGGTGCGTGGAATGAATTTATGGTTCCGTTATATTTTTTTAATTCTTCTTCGAAATGGACCATGCCGTTAACGGTATATAATTTCTTCGGACAGTATTCCAGTGATTGGAATTACGTATTTGCGGATTTGGTTTTAACGGCGCTGCCGATTACTGTTTTATATTTATGCTGCCAGAAATATGTTGTTGCCGGTGCAACGGCCGGAGCTGTAAAGGGATAGGTGCGCCTGGAAAAGGGCGGATAGTTTAGCGGGTGGAAATCCCGTACGGCAAGGTCCAGCAAACCACCGTTAGCGAGTCTTGGGTGTTGTCTGGTAACAGGCAGGGCTAAGCGTAGACAGTTAGGGAACAGGGTTGCAAAGCTACGGAGCTTCGAAATGATTTATAATAGTTTAATAAACGCTATTGTTGCTTATGCACCGATTTTAGACTCCATTCCCAAGCTCAGTGCATACAGGTGGTATTCTTCCAAGTCCTGCTCTGCCAGCATTTTGCCGGGTAAAGTATAACTAATTCCCATCTTTTCATATTTAAGTTTTCCCAAGTTGTGATAAATTATATCAAATATGCTATATTCATTATATAAGGTGAGGAGAGTTTATGTACGAGATACTATTTTATGAAGATAAGAATAGTAATAATCAAATAAGAGATTATATCCATCAATTAGACAAAAAATCAAAAAGGGATAAAAACAGTCGGATTAATTTGAATAAAATGATAGCTTATTTTGATTTGCTTGAAGAACTTGGAACAAGAGTAGGTGAGCCGGTGACAAAGCATCTAGACGGTGAAATATGGGAACTAAGACCGTTGGATAATCAAATATTATATGCATATTATAAGGATAATAAGTTTATAATGCTTCATCAATTTATAAAGAAAACTCTGGTTTTTTGTGACCTTTGTTCACAAAAAACCCCTCGCGATATCTATGGATGAACTGTAATCAATTTTTTTGCATGAAAGTAAAAAATTGTTGACGTACGTATAAACGTACGCTATAATAAGATTATAGATTGGAGGTGCTGATTATGAATGCAATTAATGTTACAAATGCAAGGCAAAATCTATACCAGCTTATTACAGATGTTAATATAAACAGTGAACCAGTTACTATTATAAATAATCATGGAAAAAATGCAGTTCTTATATCAGAGGATGATTGGAATGCAATACAGGAAACCAATTATATAAACTCCGTTCCGGGACTTACTGAAAAGATTATTGCCGGAACCAATACACCTGTCCAGGAGTGCGTACCGGAAGATGAGGTACAATGGTAAATGTATAAGATTGTTTACAGTAAGCAAGCGGTAAATGATATTGAGAAACTGAAATCCGCTAATCTTGTTTCTAAGGCAAAAGAACTGATTGAATTAGTAAGAATTAATCCATTCCGGAATCCGCCGCCATACGAAAAATTAGTGGGTAACCTTAATGGGTTATATTCCCGAAGGATTAATATAAAGCATAGGTTCGTTTATCAGGTATTAGAAACTGAAAATACTGTTAAAATATTATCCATGTGGTCACATTACGAAATGGTTAGATAATTTAAGTGGCTGCTCCGTTTGAGTCTGCTGAAAGGGGATTTCTTCAGCAGATTCATCCGTTTAGTATGGAAGCTTTATATTCAGAAGGGCTCATTCCATAATATTTTTTAAACAGCCGGCTGAAATAGAGCTGATCTTCGATTCCTACGGAAATAGCGACTTCTTTCAAATAAGTATCCTGCTTTTTGATAAGCTCTCCGGCTTTCTTCATACGGAGATTGTTAATATAGCCGGTCAGGCTGATGCCGACTTCCGCTTTAAACAGCCGGCACAGATAGCCGGAGCTTAAATTTACATGCTTGGCAATAGCGGTCAGACTGATTTTGCGGTTATAGTTCCGGTTAATAAACTGAATGGCCTTAAGGATTTCTTCCTTGTATTTTGCCTGATCCGTTTTTGTAGTAATAACCGGCTGGAAAATTGCCTGTATGGATAGGGTGACAAGAAGCAGCATTTCTTCCGAACCGGAGCAGCTGCGGATATTTTCTTTGGTTTCCATAAGAAATTCATGGGTTTGAAGGGAAAGGTCATGGTTTAGATACTCCAGTAATTCAATCATTTTTTCAAAAAAGGTTTTTACGATTTCGGGGTAAACATGAAGCTTAGAACATTTATTTATGACCGACCGGACTAATGCCAGGCTTTTTTCCAGACCGGGAGCATCGCTTTTCTGGACAGTTTGTGCCATATCCTTATAATATATAAAGTTCATATAATGGACCGGAAGATATTCCTCTGCGTGGACAACCGATAATTCTTCATAAAAATTCAGTTCCAGGATATTCTGAAAAATCTGATACCATTCTTTTAATTTATCGAACCCGGTAATCTGTTCCTTGTATATAATAACCGGTGAAACAGAAAGATATAACTGAAACAGGGAGGGAAGCCTGCTCATAAAGGCCGTAAGCTGTATATTCTGCCGTTTCAGGGAAGCCATGGGTACGAATACCAGTATATTATTTCGGTTCAAAAACAAAATCTCACAATCTGGAATACCTCTAAAGGATTCTAAAAGGGTATTCTGAATCAGTTCTCTGGAAATATGCCTGGTTTGTTCCTGGATATACCGGTCAAAATTAAAATAGCAAAGGGTAAACATGTCATTGCGCTTTTGGCTTATGATAGGGCTGTTTTTAAATAACTGGGTCAGGGAATAATCCGGGCTCTCCAGATATTCCTTTAATGCCTCCTGCGTCTGGCTGTGCTGCTGTTCCTGTAAAACTAAGGTATATTCCTGGGTAATATTTTTCCGGGTCCGTGAGGAATCCAGTTTATCCGAAATCTTTTTTAAATGCTGTATTAAGTCCTCCTCCTGTATACTGATTTTCAGTATATAATCCGTTGCGCCCATAACGAGAGCCGACCGTACATAATCAAAATCTTCATAATTACTGATAACCAGGATTTCACCGGAATAGTTTTGCTCCTTCAGCTTACTTATCAGAGTAAGGCCGTCCATATTGGGCATTTTTAAGTCCGTAATAATAAGGTCCGGATGGTACTTATCTATGAGCGTCAGGGCTTCCGTGCCGTCGGAGGCGGTCCCGCATATGGAAAAGCCGTATTCTTCCCAGGAGAGGATGGAACGGAAGGCAATTTTTACAATCGGTTCATCGTCAACAATAAGTACTTTGTACATAAAGACTCCTTTCCGGATCGTTACTTTATCTTTGGAATAACCAGTCTGCATACGGTTCCGTGTCCCGGCCGGCTCTCAATATGTAAACCGTAATCCTCCCCGAAATTCAGCCGGATGCGGTCGTTCACATTCTGAATCCCGATACCTCCAAGGCCTTTTGGCCTTTGTTCTATGGAGGAATCAAAGCCCTTACCGTTATCGGCAAGCTCCAGGGTAATTCCATTATCTGCGTTATAGCAGCGGACCCATATTTCCAAAATGGTCCCGTCATTGTAATTACCATGCATTACGGCATTTTCGGCCAGAGGCTGCAATATCAGCTTTGGTGTCAGGAAGGATAACAGCTCTTCCCCAATTTCATAATTTACATGAAAATTTCCCGCATACCGGATGTTCTGAATGGAAAAATAATGCTTTAGGTTTGCGATTTCTTCTCCAATGGAAATAAATTCGTTTTTATTGATCAGAGTATTTTTTAAGAGCTCACTTAGGGACTGGATGCCGTTGCTTACCACCAGATCCTGGTTCATGGAAGCTACAAGGCGCAGGGTATTCAGGGTGTTAAACAGGAAGTGGGGATTAATCTGGTACTGCAGCATCTGAAGCTCCAATTCCCTTTTCTTCTTTTCCTGCCCCTGCTGGTGTTCTAAAAGCTCTTTAATTCTTTCCACCATATTATCGATATTATTCGAAAGATAGGCAAGTTCATCGCGGCTGTTATCCCGAATCCGCTCGTTAAGGCTGCCTCCCGAAATTTTCTGGCAGGTTACCACCATTCTTTTGATAGGAGTAGAAATACTGAAATAAATAAAGAAGATAATAACAAGGCAGATCAGGAGAAGGACAGCTGCCGTCACATTTAAATCTTTCGTGATTTCATTGGATTCCGAATTAAGATAGGAAAACGGTA
The DNA here is from genome assembly GCA_015655075.1 of Clostridiales bacterium. GTDB lineage: Bacteria > Bacillota > Clostridia > Lachnospirales > Lachnospiraceae > Anaerocolumna. The sequence continues at coordinate 6,176 of JAATFT010000046.1, forward strand.
TAAAAGAGACAAAATATTTATCTATATTTTTATTATAAAAATATGTAACAAGCTGGCTGTTTCCGTTTAATTTTAATTCAAAGGAACCGGTTTTTTTGTTCTGCTCCTTTATTTTATCAAGAAGCCGTGGTTCTGAAAATGCCTTTCCAAGAGGAACCTTTCTGTCCCAGGAGGACAGTACAATCCCACCTGCGTCCATAAAAAGAATGTTGGAACCCTCCTTTAAATTCACGGGAGTAAGGACGGTTTTGGAAAAAAGCTTTTCATCAATGGAAATCAGGGAATATCCCAGGACTTTTGAAGTATCGTATTGTATGAATATTCTTCGGGCAAGAACGAGAATATCCCGGGCCCGGTAAGTTTTAACATAGGTCCAGCTGTCGTTTGGCGCATTTGTCCCAATGCTTTTTAATATTGTTTTCATATCCTCCTCATAGAAGCCGTCATAACCCAGATCGTAAAAAATATGGCCGCCTTTATCTAAAATTGTAATATTTTTGGCCTGAGCCGGATAGATAATCTGGGTTCTTACAATATTTTGGATATCAAGTATAATTCTGTTTTTTTCACCGCTGGTCAGGTTTTCCCTTAAAAGTGCCTCCTGGATCCGGGCATTGACACAGATGGACCCGCACAGATACTGATATTTTTCAATCTCAGTCACCATATTGGTATTGACCAGTGCCAAAAGCTGGGCGGTGGAAGTTGCTATTTTATTTTTAATGGCTTCAGAATTTAAACGGAAGGAATAGATACTGATAAAGAGAAGGGGAATAATGGATACGAGAAGGAAGGTGATAATTAAACGGTATTTGATATCTATATTCCGTAAAAATTCTTTCAGATGGGTTTTCTTCCTCATAGGCCCCCCGCCCCTCCTTTCCAATTATTCATTTTCATTCTCCTCTGCTTTATTGAGCACTCTTATTTAAAACGGATAAATCTATATGTATTATAGCGAAACTTTATAAAAAATAGTAGATGGAAAATAAAGACTGTACAAAATTTTCTATAATAATATTAAAATAATCCATATGTTCTATTTGACAGAAAAGGAAGTACAGGGAAGCCCCGTTAAATTGTCCATATACCGGGCAGGATTATGAATATACAGAATAAAAAGAATCCTTTATAATGATGTCGTCAGGTTGCTTAAGCATCATTTTAATTAGCGAATAATTAACGAATTGCGGAAAGAATTAAATTTCAGGGAGGAAATATTATGAAGAAAAGATTATTTGCGGCGTTTTTGGCAACTACTATGATTTTTGCCGGTCTGACGGGCTGTTCCTCATGGGATTCCAAGGAAAGTAGTTCCGCGGGAAATTCAGATGCAGAAAACAGCGCGGGTAATTCGGCTGATCAGACAGGGGAAGGAAACGCCGCAGAACAGGAGCTGAATATTGCGGTTTTTCAGGGAGGTTTTGGCGATGAATACTGGAACGGAGTAGTGGAGCTGTTTGAACAGGAGCATCCCGGTGTTACCGTCAATATGACAATCAGCCCAACCGTTGCAGATATTATCAGACCCCAGATTGTGGCAGGAAATGCGCCGGATTTTATGGCACTGAATGATTCATCGGAGGATGGCTTGATCCTGTCTTTAATGAAAGATAAGGGTCTGATGGAGATAACGGATGTATTTGACGGGCAGAATTATGCGGAAACCGGTATTTTAAGGGAGGATATTAAAGACGGTCTTTTGGAAAGTTCAAAATGTGCTCCCTATACGGGAGATCAGGGGATTTATCTGGCTCCCTTTAATACAGGCCCTCAAGGTTTGATTTACAATAAAACATTATTTGATGAAAAAGGCTGGAAGATTCCTGCAACCTGGGATGAATTCTTTGCCCTAGGCGATACTGTAAAAGAAGACGGAAGGGCTTTATTTACCTATCAGGGAATTTATCCGGGCTATCTGGAAGAAGTGCTTTGGCCGGCTATTGCATCGGCGGGCGGGATGGAGGCAATTAATGCAATCTGTTCTTATGAAGAAGGCTCTTTTAACAATGAAACCGTATTAAAAGTATTGCAGAAAATTGCGGATATTTCCACAAAGGGTTATCTGTTAAAGGGGACCGTAGGTATGAACCATACGGAATCCCAGTCCGAAATGATGTTGGGAAAGGCCGTATTTATTACGAACGGTACATGGATGGAAAGTGAAATGGCGGAGGCACCAAGGGAAGAGGGGTTTGAATTTGCCATGGCTCCCATACCAACCTTTCATGCTGATGATGTACACTATGTTTTAGACAGCTGCGAACAGTTTTCCATTCCCGCAGGGGCGAAGAATCCTGATCTTGCGAAGGAATTCATAAGATTTTTATACAGTGATGAATCCGTGAAATTATTTGCGGAAAAGGCCGGTGCCGTTTATGCGGTAAAAGCGGGCAGGGAATTGGCCAAGGATTATGTTTCGGAATCCACTTACAATATGTATGGAATTTATGATGAAACCAGTACGGCTTCCCTGGTCATGAATTTTGAATCCCTGCCGTCAGGTTGTAAAATCAATGTATCCGATGAAGTTTTTAATCCGATTACTTCTGTAGTGAATGGTGAAATGACCGCAGAACAGTGGGCGGAAAGTGTGGAAGCCGCCTTTGCTCAGATCCGTTCGGACAAGGAAGCAGCGGATGAATAAATAAGTCCCCCAAAATATTAATTTACATAAATTTATGGGGCTGTTGCAAAACGGTAATGTGTTTTTGCAGCAGCCCCATGTTTAAAGAAGGAGTGAAAAGCTTGGCTAAGAAACCTAAATTATTTATCGCTGTCTGTACGCTGCCGGTTATTTTTTTAACTCTGGTGTTTATGATCTTTCCTATGTTTAATGCTATCTATCTGTCTTTTACGGATTCCACCGCCTTGAATGTGGGGACCGCCAGCCGGTTTATCGGATTGGATAATTATAAATATATGTTTCAGGACAAATCCTTTTTTCAGTCTTTGCAGAATACAATTAAGCTAATGGCTGTTGTGCCGGTCCTGACTTTATTTTTCAGTTTAATTTTTGCATTTGTACTGACACAGAGCAAATTGAGGGAAAAGGCTTTTTATAGAACCATATTTTTCTTTCCCAGTATTATTTCCCTTACCATAGTAGGTATTGTATGGTCCTCTGTGTTTAATCCCAACAAGGGAATTTTAAATCATTTGTTGGAATTATTGAATTTGGAAAATCTCCAGCATGCCTGGCTGGGGGAAAGTAAGACCGCTTTGTGGTGTGTGGCGGCGGCTCTTATCTGGCAGGCAGCTGGTTACTATATGGTAATGTATATCGCATCCATTGACGGGATTTCGAAAGAGGTATATGAAGCCGCCGATGTGGACGGGGCAAGAGGAATTCAGAAATTCTTCTTTATTACGATTCCCCTGCTTCGGAATGTAATTGGGATTACCTATGTACTGTCACTTTCCGGAACTATTAATTTAAGCTTTACCTTGTCAAACGTTATGACGGCGGGCGGACCTAACGGGGCTTCCTCCGTACTGCTTCAATATATGTATACACAGGGCATGCGAAACGCCAATTTTGGCTATGCAATGGCGATTGCCATGTTTACCCTGGCGGCTGCCGTTGTGCTTTCCCTTTTGTCCAGACGTTTGACGGACAGAACGGATTAGGAGGAATAAGGATATGCGAATCAATACCAATATCGTAAAAAGACAAGTGACAAACTGGATTTTGCGGCTGTTTTTAATACTTACTTCATTCATTTTTTTGTATCCGTTTGTCTGGAATCTGTTGTCCTCCTTTAAAACCAATACGGAATACCTGACGGATCCCTATTCCCTTCCCGCCGGCCTGAACTTTGAAAATTACATAAACGCCGTTAAAAAAGCCAATATGGCCTCCTATTTTTTAAATTCCATTTATGTGGTGGTTCTGGCGACAATCATTCTTTTAGTGTTTGTTGTCCCCATTTCCTATTGTTTGGCAAGATACCGTTTTTTTGGTTCTAAAGTCATTCTGAATATCTATATGGCATGTATTTTTTTACAGGCCACCTATATTATGATACCCTTATTTCTGGAATTGCAGGCGGTAAACGGATTGGATAACCGCACCATGCTGGCACTGGTTTATGCGGTGATGCAATTTCCCTTTGCGATTTTTACCCTGCGTGGGTTTATCAGCGCACTGCCCACCGACTATGAAGAAGCGGCCAGAATTGACGGCGGCAGTAATTTTAAAATATTATTAAATGTTATCATTCCCCTGTGTAAGCCGGGTATTGCAACCATAACCATGCTTACGGCCATGGGATTTTGGAATGAATATCCATTGGCACTGGTAATCATGACCGATGACACCAAAAAGACCTTGCCCATCGGGCTTGCCAATCTGTTTGAAGTACAAAAGTACGCAACGGATTGGGGAGCATTATTTGCAGGCCTTATCCTGGTATTAATACCTACCGCAGGGATTTATCTGATTGGCCAGAGACAGCTTCTTTTGGGTATCAGCTTGGGGGGACTGAAAGGATAGGGGGGAGCACTCTCGCCGGGTACGGCGAAGTCTTTACCGTCTGGCTGGACGGAGCCTGCGGGGAAGGAGGCAACGGGAAAAAACAAGTTAATTTGTTTTAAAATTGACTAGTGCACTGACAAGTTGATATCTTGTCTAATGGCTTGCCTGAATTTCCATCTGCTTCGTTGCCGTCAATCGACGTAGCCACCGCTACGCCTCATTCCTCCGCCTCGCAGAATGAAAATCTATTCTACGCCATTAGTCCAAGTATCAACTTGTCAGCACACTAGAGCGTGTTTTAAAAATCATTGCACCGTTCTGAACGCCCCACTTTGCTGTATACTGCGTCGCGATTTTGGGAGTGTAGCACCACTACACACTCAAAATCGCTCCTTGCCTCCCACAAAGTGGAGCATCCAGCCCGGCACAAGCATTTTTCAAACACACTCTAGTGTAGTATCGCGAATAGCAAGGTTAAACTTCTTTGCCCTATCATCCAACAAAAGTAAATCAAATACATCCTCAAGTCCTTATAAAGGCGGACACGGAGATATTGTAAAAGAGGGTTCGGAAGCTTATTCTTTATCTACGCCGGGTGGCAGATATTAGCCGGTTCGCTCAATTATTGATTTGGGGGAACCGGTATTTTTTGTCACAAGCTGTCCGGAATTACAATATTAATTCCGTTATCCCGATAATCCCTTAGTATATTATCATCTGTTTCATCGGTAACCAGATGGGTGATGCTTGATGCGTCCGCGATATAGTAGGTGGCGATTGTATTCAATTTTTCTTTTGTTGCAATAGCAATAATGTGTTTGCTTTGCATAATCAGCTGTTTTTTTAAAATAGACTCATCAAAAGAAGGAACCGTAATGCCTGCTTTTGTATCCAGAGAGGAAACTCCTAAAATACAACATTCAATATTAATATGTTCCAGCTGCTTTAGTGTGCTGGAGCCTTTAATGACTTTCGTAGTTAAATCCAATTCTCCGCCTAGAAGGTTAATTCTGGCATATCGTTTATTACAGCAGGCCAGTGCAATCTGAGGAGAATTGGTAATAATGGTTCCTTTGAAATCTGCGGGGAGGGATTCTGCAAAGCATAGGTTTGTTGTGCCGCTGTCAAGATATAAGACGGAATAATCCACCACTAATGCCGTAGCATATTTAGCAAGGTTTTTTTTCGCCGAGAGGTTTATTGATATCCGTTTATCAAAATCAAGGAGATCATTTTCTATTTTCAGAATTCCGCCGTGGATTCTTCGTACAAGGCCTTTGGAAGCCAGCTCCTGAAAGTCCTTGCGGATTGTGTCTTCCGCCACATTCAGTTCTGCGGTCAAATCATTTGTGATTGCCCGTCCGTCTTTATTGACTTTTTCCATAATGTAAATTTGCCGTTCTTTTTTATACATAACGAATTATCCTTTCGTATTGCTCAAGCCGGAATCAGAAGAAGGCAAATGAGCAATTCTATATTTACCTTATCACAATTTTATTGAACTTTCCAGTAGTATTATATAAATCCATATGGGTTAATTTCCGGCGATCTTGAAAATTATTGAAATTCATTGAAAAGTATTGACTTCTATCGAAATGTAGTGTATAAAATAATTGAAAGATAAAAACGATGAAAAAACAGCCGGGTACATTAGTTTTTTTGTGGATTATACTGTAAATAAGGATTGGCTTTAAGCCTTTATATGGAAAGAAAGTACTAAGAAAAGGCGAAAGGGGGAATGGAAAGAAACAAAACAATATAAAACAATATAAAACGGTAAAAATAACGCATGGGTACTTTGGGAAGGTACAAAATCTTTTAAAGAAAAAAGGAGGATTCTAATGAGGACTTTGCAAAAATTTATCAACAAGCTTACAAACATAGGGGGGTCATTACAAACGCCTATTGCCATTCTGCCGGCCGCCGGTATCCTATTGGCATTAGGCACAATATTTACAAGTTCGAGCTTTCTGGAAATGATGCCGTTTGCCGGCGGGGAAACGATGAACCGCATTTTTAATGTATGTTTGCAGTGCGGAAATATCATCTTTGGAAACCTGCCGTTGATTTTTGCGGCAGGCGTCGCAATCGGCCTGTCAAATAATGACGGCGTGGCTGCGCTCTCCGCAATTGTTGGTTATCTTATTATGAACGTAACCATCGGCGGTACATTAGGTATTAACGCAGAGATGGTGGAAAAATCCAGAGCTTATACGACAATACTGGGCATTCCCACACTTCAGACCGGTGTGCTGGGAGGTATTATCATCGGTGTTCTTGCATCCAGTGTTTACAGCAGATTTTATAAAGTAAAATTGCCCCAGGCGTTGGAATTCTTTGGGGGAAAACGGAGCGTGCCGATCATCACCGCATTTTCCGCTTTTTTTATCGGTCTGGTTATGTGTTTTGTATGGCCTCCGGTCCAGAATGGAATAAATTCATTATCATCCTTCATTTCAAACAGCAATCCAGCCGTTGCCGGATTTATGTTTGGTTTTGTGGAACGTTTAACCATTCCTTTTGGCATGAACCATATCTGGTGGCCGACCTTTTGGCTCCAGGCCGGAGAATATGTGAATAAAGCGGGACAGGTTATCCACGGCGATCAGTTGATTTTCTTTGCACAGTTAGGCGACCAAGTTGATATTACGGCCGGTACATTTATGAACGGTTTGTTTGTGCTGAAAATGTTTACCATGCCTGCCTGTGCTTTGGCAATGTACAGATGTTCGAGACCGGAGAATCGTCAAAAGGTGGCGGGTATTATGGTATCCGGTGCAATTACCTCATTTGTATGCGGTATTACTGAGCCTCTTGAATTCTGCTTCATTTTTTGTGCCCCCGTTTTATTCTTAATCCATGCGGTAATTACCGGTTTAGGGTTTGCGGTAAAGAACCTTTTAGGAGCCCATTTAGGTTTATCCTTCTCAGGCGGTTTCCTTGATTATCTGTTTTTCAATATTTTGCCAAGCCGGACGAACTGGTGGATTGTTATTCCTGTAGGTATCGTATTGTTTGCCTTTTATTACCTATTATTTACCATTGCCATTAAAAAGTGGAATCTGAAAACACCGGGGAGGGAAGAGAAAGCGCCGGGAACAGAGGAAGATTCCATTGTGGAAAACGACATGGAATTAGCGGCAAAGGTCATTGAGGCATTGGGAGGAAGCGGCAATATTATAAATGTGAATGCATGCTTCTCCCGGTTAAGAGTCGATGTAAAAGAAGTGGAAAAGGTACGGAAGGAACGTTTCAGTAATCTTTCCGCTTCGGGAGTAAGCGTGGTAGGGACGAACGTACAGGTTATTTACGGTATGAAGGCGGTTTCCGTGAAAGAAGGGGTCCTTGCCAGCTTAAGAGGAAATGCTGTTACGGGAAAAACAATTTCAAAGGGTGAGGACGACGTTAATGTGAGCGAAAACCCTGTGAAGCTGGAAAATATTGTATCACCGTTTGAGGGCAGGGTTATGCCGCTTGCAGAAGTGCCTGATGAAGTATTAAAATCAAAGGCGATGGGAGACGGGTTTGCCGTAGAAATACAGAATGCCGCTGTTAAATCCCCGATTGACGGCAAGGTAATCAGTATATTCCCCACAAAGCATGCCATTGCGCTGGTGGATGAATATAAAAATGAAGTATTGCTGCATCTGGGAATTGATACCGTAAATCTGAAAGGAGAAGGTTTCCAGGTTTACATTGAAACAGGAGATACCGTAAAAGCCGGCCGGAAAATAGCGGACGTAGATTTGAACCTTTTGAAAGAGAGAGGATTGTCTGCAATATCATCGGTGATTTTTACAAATTTGAATACGGAGGAATACGGAATCAGGCTTGAAGCGGAAGGAAATTTAAAATACGGACAGAAAAAACTAATCAAAATTATAAAGAAATAGGAGTAATTATGTTAAAAGAGTTAAAAAACAGCGGACTTCCCATATATATGAATGAGGAAAACGGATTGCTGGCGTTAAGCGCCCCGTTTGTATATAAAGGATTTGCACAAAAGAAATTATCAGACATGCACGGATTATTTAAAGATGATTCCAATCATTGGGAGGATGAACCGATTTACGATGTTTATAGGGGGATTTTGGATCCTGCCCACAGCGGGTTATTTGAAAAGTATAAATTCCAGTATGATATTACAGTGGTAAGAGGCGGTTTAATCGGAAATGAAAGTAAAAAAACAAGCGGGCACTACCATTCATGGAATGAAATGAATACCAGTACGTATCCGGAAGTATATGAAGTGATTTCCGGTACCGCTGTCTATATCCTGCAAAGAGCGGATAATTTTAAAAATACGGATTTTGAGAATTTGCATGTCAGCGATCTGATAGCGGTCCGTGTATATGCCGGACAGGCAATTATCATACCGCCTAATTACGGTCATTGTTCTGTAAACGGAGGAGAAGGACCGCTGGTTTTTTCAAATCTTGCTTACACTCCATGCACGGTGGATTATGCACCTGTTAAGTATTATCACGGACTTGGCGCATACGTAGGTTATAAGGACGGCAGGTTAATGATTGAAAAAAATAGAAATTATAAAAACCTCCCCCGGATTAAATATGCACAGGTAAAAGAAAATAAGGACCTGGGTATCGTATTTAACAAACCGGTATACCGGTCCTTTAAGGAAAATCCGGAGGCGTTTGACTTTCTCGGAAACGTGGACCCATACAGGGAACAGATTATGAACATGCTGGACAGGAAAGAAGAGTTAGTTTAAAGGAAAATAGAATATGAGTAGGTAACAAGGCTTGGAATAAGCAGGCTTTACCTCAGTTCGCAAGCCGCATATTGATTCCTTTAACTTTTTTATTCAAGACAATAAAATGTCTGCAGCAGGATATTTTATTGTATGTGGCAAATGTAACGGGTGTCAGGTTGAAAAATAAATGGAGGTTAAAATGAAAAAATTACAGGTAGCGTTGGATTTATTAAGGACAGAAGAGGCATTAAGCATTTTGGAGCAGATAGGAGAATATGTGGATATTATTGAACTGGGAACCCCTTTGATGGTATCCGAGGGAGCAGGAGCCGTTAAAGAAATAAAAAATATATATCCTCAGAAAACCGTATTTGCAGATATTAAAATAATGGATGGCGGTTCAATTATGGCGGATATTGTATTGAAAGCGGGGGCCGATATGGTCTCCGTACTGGCTGCCGCAAATGATGCAACGATTAAAGACGTAATTGAAACGGCGAAAAAGTATAACGCAAAGGTTTTGGTAGATATGTGCGCAATTAAGGATATCTATGAAAGGGCAAAAGAAATAGAACCATGGGGCCCTGATTATATCTGTGTACATGTTGGATACGATATCCAGGATACCGGAGCGGATCCTGTGGAGGAAATAAAGAAACTTGCGGATATCAAATGCCGGAAGGCTGCGGCAGGTGGAATTAAGCTGGAAACATTTGAAGCGGCGTGTCAAAGTGATATCGCCGATATCATTGTGGGCGGCGGATTGTATAATGTGGAGAGTCCTGAAAAAACTGTAAAAGAGATGTACCGTATTTTAAGCAAATACCGTTAGGAGGCTGATGGGATGAAGGTTACTAAAATTGCGGAAACAGCCGGATTAGAAATTTCTGAAATTGAGTCGAAAATAGATTTTTTGCAAGTGAAAAATTTAATGGAGACCATCGGGCATGCAAATAAGATATACGTCTGCGGAGCCGGTCGGTCCCTATTAATGCTTCGCTGCTTTGCCATGCGCCTGATGCATATTGGCTATCATTCTTATGTTGTGGGAGATACTACGACTCCGGGATTTGAAGAGGGCGATTTGTTGATTGTGGGCAGTGCCTCCGGGGAAACCACCAATCTTGTATCCATAGCAGAACGTGCGAAGAAATTTAAAGGAACGATTGCCGTTATGTCAATTTTTTCGGAATCTGTCTTAGGGCAGCTTGCAGATGTTTTTGTCCGTATTCCGGCTTATACGGATAAGCTTCCGGAAAGCGAGGAAAACAAAAAAAATATATTGCCGGGCGGCAGCATGTTTGAAATCAGTATGCTGGTATTGACAGATTCTATGATTATATCGCTGGCTGAACAAACCAATACTCCCACAGATAAACATTTTGAAAGACATGCAAATTTGGAATAGTTTAACTTATTAAAGGAAATTTAAACATGTAAAAAATTTTACAGCATTTTAATTAATAATTTTAATTTAATGTAAATATGCGATTTTAATTTACAATTTTTAACTAATGTGATAAAATTTATTTAAGAGATGGAAAAATGAGTAAAAAAGAAGGCTGAGAATTACTTAATTTATATTAGTCGAAGGTACTTTAGCTATTGAGGAGAGATTATTTTATAAGTGTTCCGCAGCTGAAGCTGTATTCAGGAAGGAGGGCAGACTGGGATGAATAACCGGTTATGGATTACTTATAGAATAAAAATAAATAATAATAAGGAGGAATTATCATGCAGAAACTAAAAGTGTTTATGGCAGTGTCTCTTTTATTTGCCCAAGTATTAATTGGAGCATTTGGGTGGAACAAGGCAGAAGCAAAAACGATTACCAGCACCATCGTAGTAAAAGCAGGGGAAACCTATGATGGTAATGGAGAAACGATTATTGCCGTTGGATTGGGAGACGGCAGTCAGGACGAAGACCAGGATCCTATCTTTAAGCTGGAAAAAGGAGCAAATTTAAAAAATGTGCGGATTGCGGCTCCCGGGTGTGACGGGGTACATTGCTACGGCAATAATACCGTTACAAATGTGGTTTGGGAAGACGTAGGAGAAGACGCCTTAACCGTTAAAGGGGAGGGCACCGTTACCGTTGACGGGGGTGCCGCTTACAACGCAAGCGATAAGATATTCCAGTTAAATAAAGCTTGCACCTTCACTGTTAAGAATTTTACTGCGGATACCTTTGGTAAGGTAATACGTCAGAATGGAGGAACAACCTTTACCTGCACTATCTATATTGATAATTGTACTTTTAAAAACGGTTCGGAATGTGTTGCCCGTACCGACAGTAAAACCACACAGTTATATTACCGGAATATGACGGTATCCAACGTAAAAACAAATTGGATGTTCCCGTCTTCCTCACAAATACATACCTACTAAAAAATAATGGTAAGCCGGTGTCTATAAAAAAGGATTGTCGCAATTTGCGACAATCCTTTTTTAAATAGGAAATTTCGCCCCAAGGTTAGTTAATGCCCCGGCTTGATTCCCTGGTATATGACAATTAAGAGCGTACATCTGACAGGCGTCATCTGGGTCTTGGTTTTATCCGGGAAAGGGCCTGTGTGCATTAGAGCATGTTTAAAAAATCATTGCACCGTTCTGGCCGTCCCACTTTGCGGTATTATTCGTTGCAAAGCTATCTGCAGACAATTATTATATCTGGATTGAGAAAAGGATCTCCATTTTTTCCTAAACCATTGCCGGGGCTGATCAGCCTGAATATGCTGACGACGGTGCGCCCTTCGAACGCCATTTTCTTTTTAAGGTTTCTGTTCGGGACAACTACGGATATAGGCCAGCAAATCGTTCTGCGTTGCAGTTGCCAGCCCGATGCAGGTATCGGCCGCGCCATAGTACATCCGGATTTTTCCGGTTTCCCGGTCTAGGATCCAGCCGCAGGGGAATACAATGTCCTGCACATCCCCCTGCTTTTCGTATGTCTCGCAAGGGCCGAAGATCCATTCGTCGCCGCGCCGCAGCAACTTTGTAGGATCTTCCAGGTCCAGCAAAGCCAGACCGAGCCGGTAGATCGCTCCGGCCGCCGTGACCCGGACTCCATGATAGAGGATCAGCCATCCGTCTGCTGTTTCCAGAGGCGGAGCGCATAGTCCTACCTTGCTGCCGTCCCACCATGCTCCACCGCGCGATGTGATGAGGATTTTGTGGTCGCCCCAATCCTTCAGATTTGACGAAGCGGAGATCCAGATGTGCGCGCCATGTCCGATAGGACGGTGGATGAGCAGCCATTTTCCATTAAATCTTTTCGGAAATAGAGCCGCGTCCTTATCCTCCGGCGGCATAATGGCTCCCTGTCTCTCAAAATTGATGAAATCCTCCGTAAGCGTCAGATAGACCGTAGGTCCGGATTCCGAGTATGCCGTATAGATTACCGCATACTTTCCCAGTTCATCCACATAGGTGATGCGCGGGTCCTCAATGCCCCAATTTTCTTCCGGGTAGGCCGGGTCGGACTCAAAAGTTGGTTTTTTGTCGATCATCCAATTGCTGGCTCCGTCCTCGCTGACCGCTTTGGTTAGATGCGAAAATCCTCTCCTGTCCTCTACGCGCGCAAGCAGAAGCACCTTTCCCTGGTATATCGTCGCAGCGGGATTGAACACCGTATTGGCGGGATAAGGCCAGTCCTTTGCGCTAAGGATTGGATTAGATGGATTGCGTGCAAAAAGTTCTTTGTATGTATTGCCTTCGGCTCTTAGCCTTGATTCAAAATGATTCATGTCCTTCCTCCTTTATATTTTTAAATTTTAATTTGGGGTTAATTTCCAGAGGCTGTTTTATGCAGATTTTATTTGCGTCAGAGCATTGTAATGGATTCTTTGAGGCCGTATCGTCCCGGCGGATCACCGCCGGTGCCTTGTCATGTGAAGCTCCCGCTTTTTGCCGGATGCATCGGTTCTATCCGATTATAAATCCTGTAGGTTGTATCGCCGTTTTGCTGGATTTTTGCGCCCGGCAGACCGCCCGGCCTGACATGGACGGTACCGCCGGGAACAGATATAAATTTGCCGGGTCTCACCCTCATTTCATAGAGAAAATGTGAAACCCGGCCTTCCAGAATTGCTTTTTTCAATTTACCTTTCTTTCTGATAGAAATAGGATTATTTTATTCTGACTAAATTATACCATAATCTTCTTGCGTATTACAAGGACAATCGCTCAAATTTTGACAGATGCAATGAGATGTATAGGCATAAGAAAGAATAGATAACGGGAATGATTGCCCGTGACAATGGGCTTGGGGACATATACCATGCAACGGGACTAAGGATAAAATGATACAAGGAAGAGCGTGGATAAACAAAAGATATAGACATCTTACTCATTGTGAAAGATAGAATCAAACTGTAACTTAGTGGGAATAATTACGCTATCAAATTTATTTAAAAAAGCGGACATTTAATATTGCAATTTTCAGTTATAAAATTGAATTAAAAAAATATTGACATTTGTTTAAATTGATTGTAAAATAGTATAAAATTAAATAGGAAAATTCTTCGGGGCAGGGTGAAATTCCCGACCGGCGGTATAGTCCGCGAACTGGTGGCCTGGTGTATCAAGAAGTTATTATATTAACGAAATTGATGGAACAGCTTATCAGCCGATTTGGTGCAATTCCAAAACCGACAGTAAAGTCTGGATGTGAGAAGGATATGATTTTAATCATTAGCCTCGAATCTTTGGTTCGAGGTTTTTTTATTGAATAGGAAATTGCGTCCTATTCAATAAAACTACCTCCGGGGCGATGCGCATGACGCGCCGGAAGTAGTTTGTAACTGAAGTGACAGCGCGTCAGCGCCAGAGTCTGGCGAGCCAGACTCTTTCTTAAAAACCAAGAATTTTCCTTTCTGATTATTTAAAAAAGGAGAGCGAACAATTATGGCAACTATGACCCATGAAACAAAACTGAAATCATCTGATTTAAACAAGACAAAAGGTAAGGTTTTCACTACAAAAGCTATGGTAACAGTCAGTCTGTTATCGGCGCTTTCCTACGTCCTGATGTTATTGGAATCGCCGGCTTATATTGGTTTTTTAAGACTTGAGCTCAGCGATATTCCCGCCATTGTAGGCGCGTTTCAATTTGGCCCTGTGGCAGGTGTGATAATTGAGTTAATAAAAAATCTAGTAAAAAGTATTACGGCAACCAAAACAGCAGGCGTTGGTGAATTGGCTAACTTTATAGTAAGCGCCGCTTATGTTGTGCCTGCGGCCATTATCTATAGAAAGATGAAGGGAAAATATAAATCTTTCCTTTCCTTTGGCGCCGCCACCGTTTGTATGGCAGCTGCCGGCTTCTTAATAAATTACTATGTTACAATTCCCCTGTATGCAACTTTATATGGCGGAATGGAAAATGTGCTTGCCGCGGCTACCGTAATTCCCGGAATTAAAGATAAATTTACATTAGTTCTTTATGGAATCACGCCCTTTAATCTTTTTAAAGGCATATTCCTTGGCATTATCGGTCATTATACCTATGGTTTCCTAAAAAACCGCTTATAACTGGATTGAATTAGTTTCTTCCAACTTAAATTCCTATAAAACCGAAAAAGCTCGCACAGCGAGTTTTTTTGGTTTGCAGGACAATCACCTCCGCGCAGAGTTTACTTTGCAAACTCTTTCTTGTCGTTTGGTACTACTTGTAATTTGGGGCTAATCTGCTATAATTGCACATAGATATTAAATTACATTTAAATAAATCCACAAAGGTAAAGCGAGATATATGTTATGATTATAGAAAGTTTTAAGGCGGAAGATACCTATAACTTAGGCAGAAAATTAGGCGGGCAGGCCAAAGCCGGGGAAGTATACTGCCTTTTGGGTGATTTGGGAACCGGCAAGACCGTATTTACCCAGGGCTTTGCCAAAGGTCTTGGTATCCGGGAAGCTGTAAACAGCCCCACCTTTACCATCCTCCAGGTATATGAGGACGGAAGGCTGCCCTTTTACCATTTTGATGTCTACCGGATAGAAAATGCAGAAGAAATGTATGAACTGGGATATGAGGATTATTTTTATGGCGGCGGAGTCTGCTTAATAGAGTGGTCCAATCTTATTGAAGAAATACTTCCTCCGGGTTCTCCGGTTATTACCATTGAAAAAGACATGGATAAGGGATTTGATTATAGAAAAATTACATTGGAGAATGGAAAAAGCATATGAAGATATTAGCGATAGACAGTTCAGGATTAGTTGCTTCCGTTGCGGTGGTAACGGAGGAAAAATTATTGGCGGAATATACGGTAAACAATAAAAAGACCCATTCCCAGACCCTATTGCCGATGATTAATGAGGTTGTTAAGATATCGGAGCTTGAACTTAGGGAAATAGATGCAATAGCGGTAGCAGGCGGGCCGGGATCCTTTACCGGGCTTCGGATTGGCTCTTCTACGGCAAAAGGTCTGGGATTCGTTTTAAATAAACCTATTATCAGTGTACCTACCGTGGATGCCCTTGCCTATAACTTATACGGGACCGACCGGTTAATCTGTCCCGTCATGGATGCCAGAAGGAGCCAGGTTTATACAGGAATTTATGAATACAACAGGGACGAATTTAGGGTGGTGGTATCCCAAAAAGCAGTTGGGATTGAGAAAATAGCGGATGAGCTTAACGGTTTGGGCAGAGAAGTAATCTTTTTAGGTGACGGCGTGGAGGTTTATGGAGAAAAACTCTGTAATAGAATGACGGTCCCTTTTAGTTTTGCTCCGGTTCATCTTTCGAAGCAGAGGGCGGCGGCCGTTGGCGCGTTGGGAATTATATATTATAACAAAGGCTTGACAGAGAGCGCGGATACCCATAAACCTGTTTATCTTAGATTATCTCAGGCAGAGCGTGAATTAAAGGAAAAAGAAAAAACGGTTCCGATTCATAAGGACAGATAGGAGCCCACATGATGATTCGAACTATGAAGGAAAAGGATCTGGCTGCGGTCCACCAAATAGAATGCAGCATATTTTCAAAACCCTGGAGTATGGCAGATTTTACGGATTCTATTCGAAGCCCGGAGAATATCTATCTGGTTGTGGAGAAACAGGATGAAATAGTGGCTTATTGCGGCTTATGGGGAGTTGCCGGAGAAGGGCAGATTAATAATGTGGCGGTAAAGCAAAACTTAAGAGGGCAGGGAATCGGCCGTGCCATGTTATCCCTACTGATTAAGCTTGGAAGGAAGCAGGGGTTAAGGGCGTTTACCCTGGAAGTACGGGTAAGCAACTTACCGGCAATAGCACTGTACCGCAAATTAGGGTTTAAAGATGCGGGAGTGAGAAGGAATTTCTATGAAGCACCGGCTGAAGATGCCCTTATTATGTGGCTGCAATAGATTTATTTTGCAGATTAGCTTCCGTGGGGCGGTGGAATATTAAATACCGGTGGTCAACTGGTTATTATTAGGAAATGTGAGATACAGTAATTCCCACTGTAAAAATTCTATGGAAAACGTTATAATGTAATTAAGAAGTTGGCCAAGTTAGCAGGAGGGATGACACATGGACAAGGTTAAAATGAAAATTCGTATTAACAAGGACATATGCTGCAACGTGTGCGGGAAAAAGATTATAATGGAGCAGGGAATTATGAAAGAAGATGTCTTTGAGGCAGCCAAGGAGTGGGGATATTTTTCAAAATATGATTTGGAGATTCATAAATTTAATATATGTGAAGAATGCTATGATAAGCTGATTTCTACTTTTAAAATACCGATAGAGGTAGTTCGTAAAAAAGAAGTTTTATAGCAGGGATTAAGCTGTCTCGAATTAGTCCGCCGGAATTTCCGACAAATTGGAAACCGGGGGCCAATTCGGGACAGCTTTTTTAGTGAATAGGAATTGCGTACAGTTGTTTTTCTTAAGCTGCCGTCTGCGGGCAATATTGGTTGCAACTGATGTTATATTGTGGTATCCTTTTTTTAAGCATTTTAAAACTGATTTTATTAATTCAGGACAATAGACTGACAGTATAATTTAAGTAACCGACAAGCAGCATCGATGGAAGGTTACGACAGGAGCTTAGATAAATAAGAGGTGAACGGCACTATGCAAAATAAAAGTATTGTCCCGGATGGAGGAAAAAAAGCTGAGATTACGGAGGCATTAGGGTTTGGCATGTTATTAGCCGCAATGGGAGGATTTATGGATGCTTATTCCTATACTGTCCGCGGCAGAGTGTTTGCAACGGGCCAGACAGGAAATCTGGTGTTAGGGGCTTTTAGCCTGGCAAAACAGGATTTCAAGGGTTTGGGACACGCCATGGTGCCCATTGTCGCTTTCTGGATTGGTATTTTTGCGGCGCAGCATTTGAGTTATATCCTAAACGAAGAGCGTATTCCCCGTCCTGCTGCTCCAATGGGAATTTGTAAGGAAGCTTCCAGGCGTAAACCTGTTTACGTTCGTCCTTTCCGCTTTCCTTATACTATATTTCAAAAGAAGCGTGTTAAGTGGAAAGCGGTAGTATTGTTTGCAGAGCTGATGATATTGTTTGGTGTGGGATTGCTGCCGTGCTCGGTACCGGATATTCTGGCCAATACCGGAATTTCTTTATCGGCGGCAATGCAGTATTCTTCTTTCAGGACCTTTGGAGAAAGCGCTGCTTATGCACCTATATTTTGTACAGGGAATATGCGCTCCTGTGCGGAAATGTTTTATAAGTGGATAGTCGGAAAAGACAAAGGCTCCATGAAAAAAGCATTTCATTATACGGCAATACTGATTGCATTTTTTAGCGGGGCGGTATTCGGTGTAAAAAGTTCTGGAATTTACCGTGAAAAAGCTATCTGGTTTGTTTGCGCTTTGCTTGGACTGGCGCTGTTTATATTACATAAATATAGTGCCGGCTGTTCCGGAATTGGCGATATAAAGGAACCTGCCGTAAAAGACGGACCCGGTTGCCGGGGGAACGGCTAAACAAGATAACCGGTTCTTCGGTATCTTTTTGTTACAGTTCAGCCTATGGTACTGCGAGGTGTTTTGAGTGAGTGGAGTGAAGCGAAAGTCACACAAAACCCAAGACATGTGTGCGCGAAATTATGCATTCTGCATAATTTCTGTGCATCCTTTGTTACAATTCAGCCGCAAGGCTGAACTGTAACATCTTTTTGGGGTGTTGTCCCTGTGATACTTGATTATGAATATGGGATATGTTAATATTAAAGTGTAAAAAAACGAACTGTTTTGCAGTTTATTTGGAAATATGTGTATGTTTACATAGAAAAGGGTAAAATAAAATTAACCGTTCAATTACGGTCCGTATACGGCATGTATGGAAATTATAAGGATGATATGGTTTGGCACCGAAGAACTCACTATTTTTTAAGATAGCTTGATAAATAGGTTCGACTAACTTGGTTGTTAATACTTTAGATAAAGAAAATTAAAATGATAGAATAAGTGAGGATATTTCATGTTAGATGTTTGTTTACTCGGTACAAGCGGTATGATGCCTTTGCCGAATCGATGGCTTACCGCATTAATGACCAGGTATAATGGTTCCAGTTTATTGATAGATTGCGGTGAAGGAACGCAGATAGCAATTAAGGAAAAGGGGTGGAGTTTTCATCCAATTGATATCATATGTTTTACCCATTATCACGGTGATCATATCGGCGGGTTGCCGGGATTATTGTTAACCATGGGTAATGCGGACAGAACACAGCCGGTCACCGTAATCGGGCCCAAGGGTTTGGAACGGGTGGTTAACGCGCTTCGGATCATTGCGCCGGAATTGCCGTTTGACCTTCATTTTATTGAATTATCAGGTCCTACGGAAGAGATTCGAATAAATGGATATGTAATACAGGCGTTTAAGGTAAATCATAATGTTGTATGTTATGGATATAATATTATAATTGAACGGGGCGGCAGGTTTTTTCTTGAGAAAGCGGAGGAAAACAAAGTTCCCAAAATGTACTGGAACCGTCTGCAAAAGGGTGAAATTATCCGGGCGGGAGACAGGGCATATACACCCGATATGGTATTAGGCCCTCCAAGAAAAAGTATTAAGCTTACCTATTGTACGGATACCCGTCCTGTTGCTTCCATATGGGAACATGCCACAGAGGCTGATTTGTTTATCTGTGAAGGCATGTATGGTGAAAAAGATAAAGAAGATAAAGCAATCAATCATAAACATATGACATTTTACGATGCCGCCGGATTAGCTAAGAGGGCCGGTGTACGGGAGCTATGGCTGACCCATTTTAGTCCGTCTTTGGTGAAACCGGAAGAATATATGGAGGCCGTAAGAGAAATCTTTCCCAATTCCAAGGCCGGTAAAGATGGGAAAAGTATCACTTTAGAGTTTAACCATGACGAATGAACCGGAAGTTGACGGAAAGATTAATCCCTGAAATGTTCTAAAGCGTGTTTGAAAAATGTATTGCGGCAGGCAAGGTAAAAGGTTAATATTGTAGATGAAAAATGTTCCGGACACAAACTGATTTTAGAAATAAAATCAGTCTGGGGTAAAGTTAATTTATGAGAAAGAGAATTATATTCCGTTGGATAAGCACTACAGGGAACGGACGGAATATTATGTAAGAAGCACTCTCGGAAACTCCCCCTGTATGCATCTTTGCGGCTGATTTTTTGCCAGCTGCATACAAAGAGTTTCCGAGAGTACTCATGTAAGTATATCGGGAGGACAAGTGATGGAAAAAGATATATTAATACTGGCAATTGAAACATCCTGCGATGAGACAGCAGCGGCAGTCGTCAAAAATGGGAGAAGTGTTCTTTCTAATATAATCTCTTCCCAGATTGACCTCCATACATTGTACGGAGGCGTTGTTCCTGAAATCGCATCCAGAAAACATATAGAAAAAATTAATCAGGTTATTAAAGAAGCCTTATCGGAGGCCGATGTAACCTTGGAGGATATAGACGCAATCGGCGTTACTTACGGACCCGGCCTGGTGGGGGCACTTTTAGTCGGGGTAGCACAAGCAAAGGCAATCAGTTATGCCGCCGGCAAACCATTAATCGGAATTCATCATATAGAGGGACATGTATCCGCTAATTTTATTGAAAATAAGGATTTAGAGCCTCCCTTTTTATGCCTGATTGTGTCGGGAGGCCATACCCATCTGGTTATAGTAAAAGAATATGGCAAATATGAAATTATCGGACGAACCCGGGATGACGCAGCCGGAGAAGCTTTTGATAAAGTGGCAAGGGCAATAGGCCTGGGTTATCCGGGGGGGCCCAAGGTGGATAAACTGGCGAGAAAAGGAGATCGACATGCAGTAGAATTTCCGAGAGCCAATATAGAAGGATTTCCCTATGATTTTAGTTTCAGCGGAGTAAAATCGGCAGTATTAAATTATCTTAATTCCTGTGCCATGAAAAATGAGCCGGTAAATACGGCGGATATTGCAGCTTCCTTCCAGGAAGCAGTTGTGGATGCGCTGGTTACTAAAACAATTGCCGCGGCGCAGGAATATCATATGGATAAGGTCGCAATTGCAGGAGGGGTAGCAGCTAATTCCGCATTAAGACAAGCCATGGATGCCGCCTGTAAGGAACAGGGAATTAATCTGTATTATCCTTCCCCTGTACTTTGTACCGATAATGCGGCCATGATTGGTGCGGCCGCGTATTATGAATATTTAAGCGGAACCAGACATGGATTGGATTTGAATGCGGTACCGAATCTTAAGATAGGCCAGAGATAGCATGGTTGCCCGGCCGGCTTGGTGACGATATTATTTATTCTGACCTTTAATTTGCTTGAGATAACAGGCCGCTTGGCTGACTTAAGATTATTACATCTGCATTATTTTGAAAGGTATGAAAGATATGGGAAACAAAAGAACAGTTGCAATTGTACTGGCGGCAGGAATGGGAAAAAGAATGCAGAGCAGTACTGCAAAACAGTATTTGCTGTTAGGCGGGAAGCCGATACTTTACTATTCCCTGAAAGCTTTTGAAGAGAGTACGGCGCATGAAATTGTTTTAGTAGTGGGTAAAGATGACATTGATTACTGTAAAGAATCCATTCTTAAAGAGTATAATTTTAAAAAAGTTTGTCATGTAATCGAAGGGGGAAAAGAGCGCTATCATTCTGTTTATAACGGCTTAAAGGAAATTAAGTCCGCCGATTATGTACTTATCCACGACGGCGTCAGACCTTTTGTTACCGTTGAAATAATAGAAGATACAATAAAGAATCTTGAATATCACGGCGCTTGTGTAGTAGGAGTACCCAATAAGGATACGATTAAACTGGTAAACAGGGAAGGGATTGTAACGGAAACGCCGGACCGGAATAAAATATGGTCCGTTCAAACGCCCCAGGCGTTTTCCTATGATATTATTATGCAGGCATATTTTATGATAATGGATGGGATGGCATACAATAGAAAAAAGGAGAACGGCTTAAATAAAGTCACTGATAAGAACTGCAGCGAAAAATTAAAGAAGGACATTTCCGGAATAAATATCACGGATGACGCTATGGTAGTGGAACATACCATGCATTATCCAATTAAGATGATTATGGGAAGCTATCGCAATATTAAAATTACGACGCCTGAAGATATTTTGATAGGGGAAGCCTTATTAAATAGCCCGCTCTAAACAGGTGTAAAAGGATTGTTTTCCCTTACAAGGCACCTGTTTTAATATATGATTCAAAAAAGCTTGCTTTGCAAACTCTTTTTTGGATACATGATAAAGAAGCATCTACGAAGCGGATGCTTCTTTTATTTATGCGCTCAGACCGGTTTGCAGGACCGGTCTTTGTAATTATCAGGACTTTGCCCGGCATAGGCGTAGCAGAGATGAAGAAAATCGTCAGGAAGTCCGGCGTCAGGGTATCAAATTACTGGATTTATGCAGATGTACAGGCTGAAAATACTTACATAACATAAAAATTGCATATGTTTGCGGAGGTTTTATAGTAAAAATTGCACGTCAGTTAAAAAAATGAACCTTGTTTCCCGACAATAATTGATGCTAATATCTACTTGTTATTGAAACGGTTGTGCAATTTCAATAACAAGTAGAGTACAAAAATATCATAATGTATAAGGAGGTTTATGAGAATGAAGAGAAGCATGAACAGAGTATGGGCGTTCGCCGTTACCCTTGTAATGGTAATGTCCCTTGCCCTTACAGGATGCGGAAAGAAAGCTGATCCGGCGGGTTCCGTGACGGAGACCACAGGGGACGGTACTCAGGCAAAAGGAAGCAATGATACGGAGGAGGTTGTAAAACCGGAAAAAATAACAATGATGGTAGACGGCACCCTGGTAACCAAGGAAAATGGCAGGGATGCATTTGAGGCGAAATGGAAAGAGCTTACCGGTATAGATTTGGAGATTATCCAGCCCGACCATGACGCGTATTACGATGTCGTGGGTCAGACATTTGCCAGCGGAGAGTGGCCGGATGTCATTTTACTGGGAAGTACATATTATGCCGGATATGCGGCGGAAGGCGTACTGTGGGATATGACGCAGGCTTGGGAGAATTCTGAACTGAAAGCTTCAGGAAGAATAAAAGATATATCGTTAGTAGAAGGACTCAAGGTGAACGGCAGCCTATATGGCATTGCCCCCGCACGTGGCAACGGGTGCGTCACCTATGTGAAGAAGGCGTGGCTGGACAAGATGGGGTTATCCGTACCTACAAATTATGCGGAATATATCGCCATGTTGGATGCTTTTATCACGGGTGATCCGGACGGCAACGGCGTGAATGGCGATACTTACGGCGTATCCGCAGCGGGTATCATCGGTTCAGAGTCCCCTTATATCAATTATCTCCCCGAGTTTTACCAGGATGCTTATCCGTCTTTTTATCAGGACGACTCTGGTGTCTGGGTAGACGGATTTACAGAGCCCTCCATGGTTAGCGCCCTGGAAAGATTAAAGGAGGTATATCAGAAGGGCTATATTGATAAGGAAACCTTGACCAACGGTACAAGCGACTGCCGTGACAAGTTCTATGAAGATAAGTTTGGTGTGTTCACTTACTGGGCCGGTACATGGGCCACGAACCTGAAGACCAATCTGGAAAAGAATGGACTGGATGGCGAATTAATCCCTCTGGAGCCTCTTAAAGAGGTTGGTTCATACCTGGAGAGACAGGCTCCGTCCTGGTGTATTACTTCAAAATGTGAGAATCCGGAAGGCGTATTCAAATATTTCTTTGAGACAATGCTTGACGGCGGAGAGGTTCAGAAGCTGTGGACTTACGGTGTGGAAGGCACACACTGGTCAACAAAAGCGGAAGAGGTTGTCGGCGGGACTTATTCGGAAGGACAGTTTCATATGCTGGAGAGCCTTGAAGTGCCAGGCACACAGTATACAAAGAATCATATCGATCCGATGCTGTCCATCGGCAGCTTTACGGCCTTTGAGGATCCTGGTGTGGGTAGTATTGCTCCGGAAGCAAAGGCATCCCAGGAGCTATTTAACGCCCATTCTAAACTGGCCGTCCTGGTGCCGTCCAGTGATGTAATGAGCCAGTATAATGGTGATTTAACTACATTAAAGAATGAAATTATAGCGAACGTCGTGGTAGACGATATGTCCATCGAAGATGAAATGAAGAGGTTTGAGGCGGAAGGCGCCCAGTGGTCCGAAGCCATTTGCGATGCGTTAAACGGACAGTAATAAGAAGCTGAATAACTAGTGCAGCATTGCATAGATTTCAATGATTTCAGCACCCGCTATTCACGCTGGAGTGCCGCGTTGTCGCAGGTCAGCGTAGAACACCGCTACGCCTCATTCCTCCGCCTTGCCCCAACGCAAATATCAGGTACTGAAATTCGGCGAAAC
The DNA here is from genome assembly GCA_015655075.1 of Clostridiales bacterium. Classification (GTDB taxonomy): domain Bacteria; phylum Bacillota; class Clostridia; order Lachnospirales; family Lachnospiraceae; genus Anaerocolumna. The sequence continues at coordinate 30,176 of JAATFT010000046.1, forward strand.
TTATGCAATGCTGTACTAGAGCGAAGTGGTAAAAAACTTTGGAAGAGCTTTTTGCGGCTTTGCTCCCTTTTAAGGAAGGATAGAGTCTTTCAAATGAGCAGGAAAAAGAATGATATAATTATCAGACATACAAAATCGTTAAGCAAGAGGATTTATACCTATCGGTGGTTTTACCTTATGTTTATGCCGGTACTGGTGTTTGCCGCTATTTTCTATTACGCACCTATCTTTGGTATCCGGTATGCCTTCTATGAATATAAGGGTATTAAAGAGCCGGTATTTATAGCGTTTAAAAATTTTGAAAAGATGTTTTCCATGCAAGGCTTCCGGGCCGCCTTTCGAAACACACTGGTATTAAGCATTGTAAAGCTTTTGTTAAATACCTTCATGGCGGTAGTCCTTTCCCTGCTGCTCAATGAGATAATAAGTCTTAAGTTTAAGAAAGCGGCTCAGACCATCATATACTTACCCCACTTTATGTCCTGGGTAGTTACGGCATCCGTATTTGCCCTCATCCTGTCTCCGACACAGGCGGGCCTGGTGAATTCCCTGCTGACCCGTATGGGAATCCTGGAAAGGGGGGCGGAGATTTACTTTTTGGGAAATAAGTCCTGGTGGACTCCGGTATACTACATAATCAATGTCTGGAAGGATACCGGGTGGGGAACGATTATCTACATGGCAACTCTGTCCTCCATCAGTCCGGAGCTGTATGAGGCGGCCTCCATCGACGGCGCGGGACGTTTCCAGAAAATGGGATATATCACGCTGCCTTCCCTGGCGAATACAATTATCGTGGTATTAATCTTAAATCTTGCAAAGGTAATGAATCTGTTTGAATCTGTGTTTGTACTGCAAAATGATGCGGTTCTCCGGCAGTCCGACGTGCTGCAGACCTATATCTATTACCAGACCTTTAACAGCGGGGCGTTACCCAATTACGGGTATACGACAGCCGTGGGACTTATAAAATCCATGGTCGGCTGCATTCTGGTTATTGCATGTAACTCTGCCAGCAAAAAAGTGCGCGGAAGCGGTATTGTATAAGGGAGAGAAGAATTATGATGACAAAGAAGCTTACGGCCTTTAATATACTTTTAACATTATTTTTTCTATTAATATGTTTTGTGACAATCATACCCTTATGGAAGGTGTTTGTGGATTCCCTGGATTTGCGGACGGCCTATGGTATGAAGCTGTGGCCCGAAAAATTTGGATTTGACGGTTATGTCTCTGTTTTTACCAATCCGACTTTGTATCACCCCTTTTTGATTTCTGTGATTACAACGGCCGCCGGCACGCTCCTTGGATTAATTTTATCCACCCTGGGGGCATATGTATTAATTCAGAGCGGGATGCCGGGACGCTCTTTATTATCCGGCGTTCTGCTGTTTACTATGATATTCAACGGGGGCATGATTCCCACCTATCTGGTTATCAATAAACTGGGTCTGACGAACACGCTGTGGTCCGTGATTTTATTACCGGGTCTGAATGTATTTAATATAGTGCTGATGCGCAATTTTTTTGACAGCATTCCGAAAAGCCTGTTTGAATCGGCCTCCATTGACGGATGCTCGCCCTTCGGCATCTTCTTAAGAATTGTCCTTCCCCTGTCGAAAGCGGCCCTGGCCGCTATCGGCCTGATGTTTGCGGTAAGCTATTGGAATGACTATACCAATTATAAGTTATATATCGTCAATTCCGATTTGTATAACTTTCAGATGAAGCTGCGGAGCATTATTCTTGGAAGCGATATGCCCACGGCTGTAGGGTCGGCAACGGAAAATACCGTGAAGAATGCCGCCACCATGGTGGCAATCATACCCTTTATGATTCTTTACCCGTTTTGCCAGAAATATTTTATTAAAGGCGTTAACATAGGTGCGGTAAAAGAATAGCTGCACCGGGGAATATTACAGACGAGGAGGAGACGCCCATGCCGGAACGGATAAAAGCCAGGGGACCGGCAGGTGCTTCTGTTCCGGAGAAATTATAGATGACGGAGATAGTGACATGTCAAATGAGCTGTTATGGAGATCAGATTTGGGAGACGGAAATTATAAAAACCCTGTCCTTTTTGCGGACTATTCAGACCCCGATGTAATAAGGGCAGGAGATTGTTATTATATGACGGCCTCCAGCTTTAATTATACACCGGGACTGCCGATATTAATATCGAAGGACTTGGTAAACTGGGAATTAAAAAATTATGCCATTGATAATATACCTTATGAGGCGTATAACAATCCTGCCCATGCCAGGGGAATATGGGCGCCTTCCATTCGCCGTCACGATCATAAATTCTGGATCTGTTATGGAATGCCGGATGAAGGAATCTTCATGATTCATGCAAAAGATCCCCTTGGCAGGTGGAGCGATCCGGTTCTGCTTTTGGAGGGGAAGGGTTATATTGATCCTTGTCCCTTCTGGGATGAGGATGGTAAAGCGTATGTGATCCACGGATATGCCCGAAGCCGTATCGGGTTTAAAAGCATATTAGGTATTTTTCCGATTTCACCCGATGGAGCCGCGGCAATCGGGGAAGATAAGTTTTTGTTCGACGGAACCAAAACGCAGCCTACCATCGAGGGGCCAAAGGTTTATAAAAGAAACGGCTGGTATTATATATTTGCTCCTGCCGGCGGTGTAAGGACAGGATGGCAGACAGTATTACGTTCCCGAAATATCTATGGACCCTATGAAGATAAGATTGTTATGGGGCAGGGCAACACGGATATTGACGGGCCCCATCAGGGCGGATTAATCCATACACCGGGTAACGAGGAATGGTTCATTCATTTTCAGGACAGGGGATTATACGGCCGGATTGTTCACCTCCAGCCGGTAACCTGGGCGGGGGATTGGCCCGTAATCGGTATTAACCCGGATGAAACGGGATGCGGTGAGCCGTGCCTGCTTCATCGGAAGCCGGGAGGGCTTCCGGCCGCGGAGCCCACCTATCTGTCAGCGTCGGATAATTTTACGGGGAAGAAACTGGCATTGCAGTGGCAATGGCTGGGTAACCATAGCGAGAGGTTTTATTCCCTTGGGGAAAGGAAAGGCTATCTAAGGTTATACAGCCTGAATACTTACGGCACAACACCGGTTACGTTATGGAAATCCTCCAATGTATTAACCCAGAAGCTTATCTGCCCGGCTTTCCGGAGCGAAATCCGGATGGATATCAGGGGGATGAAGGAGGAGGAGCAGGCCGGATGCGTCGTTATGGGCGGGAAATATGCATATCTTGCGGTCAGGAAGCAGAAGGATAGTATAAAACTGGTTTATGCTGAATCGGCAGATGACGGCGATGACAGAAAGGAGCAGGTGATGATGAGTACGGCTCTGGCGCCTGGCATGGGTGACATTATTTTCCGGCTGGTTTTACATAAGGAGCAGAACCAGGTTGTTATGCGGATGTATTATAGCCTGGAGGAGGGTGAATATGGGGATACCGGACATCCCTTCGTCCCTTTGGCCCATGCCTGGGTAGGAGCGAAAATCGGGCTGTTTTCCGTTGCCCTGGACCATTGGGATAATCACGGCTATGCGGACTTTGAATATATTAAGGTGACTGCTCTTAAGGAGTAATTCTTAAGCAGGGACGACGTATTGAAAGGGGATGATTCGTTGATTAACTTAAAGAAAGCGATTGAAAAAAAAGATCTGGATTTGGTAAAGCAGATTCTTATAGGGGATCCTCTCGGCATTAATGATACGGATGCTTCCGGTATTCCCATGAGCTTTGCGGCGGCAAGGACGGGAAGCTTAGAGCTGGTAAGATATATTGTAGAGTATTCCAGGGCGGATATGAATGCGGTGGATCATAGAAACCGGAATATATTACATTACGCCGCCATGTCAGGCAATACAGAATTATCGAGATATCTGATCGAAAAGGTGGGTATGTCGGCGGTATCACCGGATATGGATTTGGTAACGCCTTTTGATATTGCTCATGAGATGGGGCACAGTGAGCTGGAGACATATTTTGAACAGGTATGCGGGGCGGCTCTTGACGGGATGTACCGGAATCCCATCCGTACGGGTATGTTTCCCGATCCTTCCATTGCCAGGGCGGGAGAGGATTATTACATGGTAAATTCCACGTTCATCTTTTTCCCGTGTATTCCCATATCCCATTCCAGAGATTTGATCCATTGGAGGATCATCGGGCACGCCATTGCCAACCCAGAATGGGCATATCTTGATGAACTGGAAGGTGGCCGCGGTTATTGGGCGCCGGATATCTCCTATTATGAAAGCAGATTTTATATTACCGCCACCTATCGCATGAATGACACCGGAACGGTATATCGCAAGCAGATGGTGGTTTCCTCCGACAGACCGGAGGGACCTTATAGTAAACCGGTATTTATTCATGAGGACGGAATTGATCCTTCTATTTTTAATGATGAGGACGGAAGAAGATATATGCTTCTTAATCGGGGAGCCAGAATATTTGAATTAAATAAGACTGCCACGGAACAGATTTCAGAAGCGAAACTATTATATTACGGGGATCGGAAACGGGCGCCGGAAGGACCTCACCTGATAAAAAAAGACGGATACTACTATTTGTTTCTGGCAGAAGGCGGTACAGGCCCGGGCCACCAGATTACCGTGGCGCGTTCGACAACATTATATGGGAATTATGAGCCGTGTCCTTATAATCCGATTATGAAGCAGTTTGACCCAAAGGCGGGCATCCAGCGATGCGGTCATGGAAAACCGGTCATGACCCAGAACGGGGAATGGTTCATGTTCTATCTCTGCGGAAGAATGGTAAATGGAAGATACAGCCTTCTCGGACGGGAAACAGCCTTAGACCCGATACAGTGGACACAGGACGGCTGGCCAATTGTGAATAACCTGAATGGACCAAGCGCCCTGCAGAAAAAGGCCAACCTGCCGGAATGTGTGTGGAAAAGCAATGATAATGATGAATTTGATATGGATTACCTTCGGCCGGAATGGATGTTTCCAAGGCTGCCGGAAGCCGGGGGATATCAGCTTAAGGATAGTAAACTATGGCTTCGGGGCAGCAAAGCACCCCTAAGCTCAAAGGATGCCCGTAATATTGTATTAAGACGTCAGAAGCATTTTATATTCACGGCTGAAGCCCTGATGGGTCTGGTACCGATGAAACCCGGGCAGGACGCAGGAATCACATGCTATTACGATGAGAATACATGGCTGAAGTTCGGCGTATTTGTACGGCAGGAGGGGAGTATGCTCCTGAAAGTGAGGGAACATATTGGTACTCTGGATCGTGAGTCCGCAGAAACGGTGAATATAGATCCTGGTGCAAACGGATTATATCTGCGGGTAAAGACGAATTATCTGCGCCGGGAATTTTATTATAGTTACGGCGGGAAAGATTTTAATTCCTTTGTCACATTAGAGGAAGTAAATTACCTGTGTGATGAAGGATTAAAGACGGGTAAGCGTTTCACCGGGGCAATGGTGGGAGTGTATGCATACGGAGGCGGTGAGCCATTGTACGTGCCTTTCGAATACTTTCATTATCAGGCTTTTAGTTTCAGAGCGTGTTTGAAAAATGCTTATGCCGGGCTGGATGCACCACTTTGTGGGAGGCAAGGAGCGATTTTGGGCGCGTAGTTGGTGCTACGCTCCCAAAACCTCGACGCAGTATACCGCAAAGTGGGGCGGTCAGAACGGTGCGATGATTTTTCAAACACGCTCTAATCCGCCTTTACCTGTCCGTAAAGATAGCCCGTAAATTCATTAAAATAAGTCTCTTCTATTTTCTTCATATATACCGTGACCCCATCATCTCGGAATACCAGCTGAAAATGAACCGAACCGACGCATTCGTCAATCAGGTGGCTTTTTATATATAGTGTATCCTCGGAGAGCCAGGTTCCGGAGGTGGCGCATTTTTGGCCATAAATGGGAAACCTGCCGGTGAGCATCCGGCCAAGTCCGAAGGGCAGGATTTGGATTTGGGTGCCGATGCTTAGAATCAGCAGTCCATCGCTGTTCTTTTCATGAAACCTAAGAGACAGGGAGGTAAATCCGGAGGAGTTCGCGGACAGTCTGTAAACTTTTTCTTGTATCTCTGCCGTTAACGGAGATGCGGCTTTTCCATACAAGGGTCGGATGGAAAGGTGATTTACAAGATCTTCCAGCCTGGTTTGAGCCGGTATATCCGGCGGCAGGGCTTCCTCCGACAGATAAGGTGATATTTCGTCATACAGGCTGTTATAGATGAGCTGGTTACCGCCCTGGATTTCCTGGGTATCGGCCGTGGTAACACAAATCAGATCATACTTTGGAATACAGATGGCTAATTGGCCGCCCATACCGTAGCAGGCGAAACCCTCCTTTTGTATCCGCCAGAACTGGTATCCGTAGCCCTGGCGTTCATCCAGGGTGGCGCCGCTTAACAGGGTATCGGTTTGATGTGAGAGAGCTTCCTTAAGATACCCCTTTGGCAGCAGCTCTTTCCCGTCCGGGGTGCCGCCATTCATAACTGCCAGCGCGAACCGCAGCAGATCCATGGAGGTGGCCATCAGCCCGCTGCCTCCCATGGATATTCCGAAGGGATCCTTTATCATATACGCCTCCCTGCTGAATCCGATCTGATTCAGAAAGCGATCCCGCAGATAATCCAGCATAGGCTTGCCGGCCAGTCTTTCCGCAAGAGCACACAGAGTATGGCTGGAAGAGGTATCATAGTTAAATACGGTTCCGGGCGGATGACTGGGTTTTGTGGTGAAAAAGCTCTCCACCCAATCCCGCTCCGGATGCGATTTATAAGTGGCAGCGGAATGACAGGTCTGCATTTTCAACATATCCCGGATGGTCAGGCGGGCAATCCAGGGATGCACCTTTTCCGGTAATTTATCCGGAAAATATTGGATTATGGGATCGTCCAGGGAAAGCCTGCCTTCTTCCGCCATAAGACCGATTGCCACGGAGGTGAAGCTTTTGCTTACGGAAAACATACGGTGCAGGGTGTGATTATCACAGGGGGAATAATAGGCCTCCGTGATTAATCTGCCGTACCTGGCGATTAGAATACTGTGCATGGGTATCTGATATTCCTCTAATCTTTGTATAAATTTAATTATGGCTTTGGACGGAACCCCCATATACTCGGGGACGGCACAGGGTAACATTGCGATTCTTGCCTCCTTTGCAAATAACAATGATTATCTTTCGCTTGCGCTTCTAAAATTCTTTGGTGACATGCCGTATGTTTTCTTGAAAGCCCTGCGGAAAGAATTGGGATTATTGTAGCCTGCCTCCTTATATAACAGGGAGACATTAATGTCGGCTTCTTTTAACAGGTGCAAGGATTGTTCCATACGGATGCGCTCCAGGTAGCTTGAAAAGTTCTCTCCGAGCTCCTCCTTAAAGAGATAGGAGAAATAACTCTCGGATATGGAAAATTCGTCGGATATTTTCGTCAGGCACAGGGAAGGGTCTTTATAATTATCGTTAATATATTTCCTGATATTTGCAATTAACTTGTTGCTGCACGAGTTGGTGTCAAACAGTCCGCAAAGCCGGATGGAGATATCTTCAAAGAGCTTCAGGGACATATGCTGGTCAAACAGCGAATCAATTGCTTTCAGATCTCCCTCGTTTTTCTCCGTGCTTTTTAATGTGAATCTGATTTTATACAAGGTATTTCGAATGTCCGAGAGGAGATATTTCATTATATTAATAGGCAGGGACCGCACCTCCAGATTTTCGTGGCGGAGAATCTCAAAAATCACTAAAACCTGACTTTTATTTCCGGTGGTGATAAAATTCGTAAGCTGTCTGGTTAATTCAATCGGATAATAAAAACCGTTGGTTTCATGCTTGATATCCGTATAACAGCCAAGAATATGCTTTTCCGTTGTATAGCTGACCGCCTGGCTGGCCTGCTGGTAGGATTTCCAGGTGATCATCAGACCGATATTCCAGTCCCCAAGGCCCGCAAAGATCCAGATGGAGTGATTGCTCATGAGATATTCGTGCAGTGCTGTAAATGATATTTTTACATTTGCGGTAGACACCTCGGAAGGCTCTTGCTCCGGACTGGATATCAGGAGGGAGTATTCCCTCTCGTTGGAACTAAGAATATAGACCGGTTCACGGAAGAATTGCTCCACCGCGCCCTGAATCAGCTCCTTATGGTTCATGGCATCAGGCCCGATAACTGCGGAATTCTCCACATACAGCTCAAATTGATTTACGTAAGCAATCATATATAGGACGGAAAACTTGCGGTTCTTTGTCGTTATGTTAAGATAATGCCGTGCGTATTCCAGCTCCTCCTGGGTGGATATATCGCCCTGCATGATTTTGGCAAGATATGAGTACCGGATCACCGGAATTTGCTGCTCGGCGATTTTCTGAAGCGTCTTCTGCCTTGTCAGGGTATCCTGCAGTTCGTTGCCCAGTTGGATAATCGGCCTCACATTGCTTTTCGACAGAATGAAAATCATGATGAATTCAATAACCAGGGCTAAGAAGATGATCAGGATGAAAATGTTACGGTATTGCTTCAGGGAATACAAGGATGCATCCACTGGCTGCACCAGATAATAATCCCATTGATTGTAACCGGAGGCAGCGTGTGTTACAAACATCTGTTGATCTCCGGCGGTATATTCAGAAAAGCTATTCCTGTAGGAAAGCCCGGACAGGGTTGCGGCATTGATGTCCCCCGCCTCATCCCCCTTTATGGTAAATACCGTATCACTATGGGAATCAGTTACATGCAGATAACCGGTATCAAAGAAATTCAATTCAATGAAGAGCTCGCTAAGCCTTTTATAATCAATTTCAAAGCATATGGTAGCGGGGACATTCTTAATCGAATAGTCATCCAGGGGGAGTATGTATAAATAAGCGGAGTCCGAGTAATTCTTATACGGATCCAGGGGTACGAACTGCCGGAAGAGGGATTCGTCATTCATCATGTCCAGCCAGGCCTCGTACTTATTCTGCAGGTATTTTTGCTTGCCGATATAATACAGGCGCGCGTTTTGAAACTGGCTGAAGGACAATATGTAACCCGGCTTCTTCAGATAGATAAAATAGGTGCTGGTGGGCAGGATAGACTCTGTAAATATATATACGGACAAATCGCTTCTGGCATGGTAAGCCATTAGGTAAAAATCATTTTCAGTGTCATATTCCATATTGGCAAGTCGGACGATATTCGAATTCGTCACTACCTGTCCGGCCAATACTTCCATTGTGGCAAAATTAACGTCAATATCATGAATCGCTTTTTCCAGCACTAATTTATTCTGGGTTCTGATCCCACTGCTTACATTTTTGATGCTGATGCCATACAAATAAACCCCCATAATCAATATGATAATGAGCAATGCGCTGTAAGAGATGACAAAACGCCTCAGAAATTTTGTATTTTTTATGTCCATAAGAGAACTCCTTATCTCTGCTATCAAACTTTTATAAAAATCATATAATTATATCATGAACGAGAAGGTATGTTCCTGATCTTTCGCTCTAACCTGAATTTGTAAGCAAACTTGCCCTTCTGTATAAGGCAGGTTACCTATGCGTTACTTACCCGTTCCGTTTATATTATAATCATTATGTCCGGTTAAAAATTAATGATTAGGGCGTCAAATGCCTTATTATATAAACCAATGGTAGTTTAAACAAAAATGTACAAATCTCAAATAAAAGTGGAATAACCACGTGACTTAGACTATGGGGCAGTATATAAGACAATGAGTAATCTTTTGGGAAAACAGACATCTATGTAAGTATTTACAATGCTATTTTATATTAATTCAAAGAGTAAATCAAGTATTTCATAATATCACAGTATAATTTTTGGATTATATTAAACAATATTGATGTATTGGATTTTCAATAGTACAATGTTTATGTAAGCATTTACACAAACATTCAGTGAGATAAACAGTGTGAAAAATAAAAAGCATATTTTTCACACCCCGATTTAAGGCAGTAAATCAGGGTGTGAATATGAAAAGCCGTATTGATGTTGACATAAATGGAAGAGGAGATTATACGAGTATCGGGGAAGCACTAAATGTGATTTCCCTGGAGCATACTGAACCGGTAACAATCTTCGTGCATGAAGGAATTTATAGGGAGAAGCTGGCGGTTAACCGTCCTTATACTACCATCATGGAGGACGGTGCCGACAAAACCGTGCTTACCTATGGCGATTATGCAAGGATGCTGATGCCGGACAATAAAAGGGGCACCTTTAGGACACAGACTCTGTTGGTTTATATCCGCGATTTTAAGGCCCTGGCGGAATTATGCCAGGACCGTGTTCCTGGAGTGCAAGCTTGGAGCTCATATCAAAACCGAAGGCTGGGATGACTGGGGCACTGGGGCAAGTCCGAGGCCCATTCCACAATTTACTACGGGGAGTATAATAATGCTGGGTGGCATGGGTTCCCGACCCATGACACCCGTTGGCAGCTCGACGTGAATCGGCCAAATGCATCATGCCGTCCTGAAGAGTCCCGTTTTCCAGGCTGCTTACCGAGAAGGAGGCAAAGCGGTTTACGACGGAACGAATCCTTATGGAAGCTTTCGCGTTAATTTATATTACGAAACTTAAGTTTTCCCATAGGAACGGCAGGGACATATCAATATTTCTGGCTGTAAAGATGCCGTTATCTACGTAATTGTAGAACGAAATTGCAGAGCAAACATTCGTTCGGCATGATTTTATCTGCATGGTTGACGCAACTTTTGTAAAGTAATTTCCACATCAAGTACGTGTAGGGGAGTAATTTGATTTTTCAAATGTTTTTAACTTACTTTACAGAGCTGAAAGTAGAGCTGAAAGTTATTAAAAATGCTTGACATATTTTATAAGGTTTGCTATACTGTTCAAGCAGTGTTTGGAGAGAGCGTTCGGAGAGGTGTCCGAGTGGTTTAAGGAGCCGGTCTTGAAAACCGGTGATTCCGAAAGGAACCGTGGGTTCGAATCCCACCTTCTCCGCTGACAATACAGCACCAACAGACGGTGCCGTTATTGTTTTATATGACATTTTATCAGCCTGGAGAAGTACCCAAGCGGCTGAAGGGGCTCCCCTGGAAAGGGAGTAGGTCGTTAATAGCGGCGCGAGGGTTCAAATCCCTCCTTCTCCGTTAAACTTTTTAAGAGTTAAAACTTATTTCAGACAAATAAAAAAATTGTTGACAACTCCTTGTAAGTGTGATAAAATAGTCGAGCTGGTGTGAAACATCGGTAGAACTTATAAAGAAAAAAGTTTAAATATAAAGTAAAGTGAAAAACCTGAATAATCAGGTAAGCACCTTGATAACTGAACAGTAAAACAACCCTGAAAATTCTAATAAAATTTTCATAA
>JAATFT010000098.1 GCA_015655075.1 Clostridiales bacterium
CTTTGCACTTTGCCTCACCAAAAAAGATGTGCTTCTTATCATTACAAACTCTGGAAAATCACGCAGATTGTTTCAAATCGCAAAAGCTGCAAAAAATAGCCAGGCAAAGATTATCGTTATTACCAATGACAAGGAATCCCCCTTGGCTTTATTAGCGGATCACCTGCTCATTACTGCAACCCGAGAAAAGCTATTAACTGGTAATTTCTCATTTTCAAGGGTTTCTTCTGTTGCCATGGTTGAAATCCTATATCTATTCTTATTTGTAAGCATGAAAAATGCGAAGGAAAATATCCTTCGTCACGAAAAACTCATAAAACCTGATAAAGAAATATAAGGGCTCGTCGAAAAATAACTATTTAAGTTAGAATGCGGCCCATATACATAGCAAAAACACTTGCATGTCAAACTAATTTCCGGAAAGAACCGTCAAATAGGTGCTCGCCCTACAATAAGCTGCTATCTTTAGCCTCCGTTTTTGTTCCGTTTTATTTTCGGGTACCTCTATTTTTCTTATACGCTTCATATCAAAACTTACTTTCTAATTGTCTCTTAAATTTATACCCAACCTTTCTTATCTTAACATATTATTTTCTATATGCAAAAAGAGCATGGTTTCCATTTGCCCATACTCTCAAAGTTTTCATTATTCAATCAACCGTCCAGACATGATGCCGCCCTGCGGCATCTCAAATAAGGAGGTGTGCCTATTTCCAATCCCTTAAGAATTCCCCGGAACAGGCTAACCTACAATTTCAGAATCCTTATTGTTATTACTAATTATAATTAGCTTCACAAAACCCCAGGCCAGTAAAGCATAAACTACCATTGCAATCAGTACCGTCGGTTCCAGAATAGACTCTGTTTCTATTCCACTGGATATTGCCATTCTGAATATTCCAGTAAAAGGAGTTAAAAATAACTTTGTAATAGAATATATTATAGATACAAATATACTTTCGGGATTTGCTCCAAGAATTTTAAAAACCAGCCTAAATGCAAGCAGGACTTCTAAAACACCTAAGATATAATAAACAATCTTTACCAGTTTTATTGTTCCTGTAGTTTTTAATACCTCTGGATTTTGATTTTCTAAATTATTTTCTTTCATTTAACCGTTCCCCTTTCTATTTTGCCATTTTAACAAATTATTATCATTGTCTAAAGTTATTTGTTTCTAATTATCCTTACCAAAATTACAATTACCGCAATTACTAAAAGAATGTGTATAAATCCTCCCATGGTAAATGAAGTAACTATACCAAGAAGCCATAAGATTATCAGTATTATCGCTATTGTCCATAACATGAAGCATACCCCCTTTCTTTGTTATCCCACAGTTGGTTTTAACTGCTTTCGTATATAATTGTCCAAACCAACCTGGTACAGCCTACATAGATTTCGCTTACACAGCACTGTACTGGTATGTTTTTATTTTTTAGACTTATCTAATTGCTTTGAAACATTATCAGTAGTTTTTTCAATTTCATCTGTAACTCCATGAACTCCTTCAGCAATATCTTTTTTAATGCCCTTTGTGCTTTTAGATACATTTTCAATAACATCACTTACTTCTTGTTCTGCTTTATCCGCAGAATCCGCTGCAGTGTCTACCGCAGAATTAATTGTTTTCTTAAATGTTTTTGCTGTGTCTTTTCTCTTTTCATTTGAAGCTTTTGGTGAATTCTTTTGATAAAACAGAGTTGAAATAACCCCTGCTGCCAGCCCTACAGCCGCCGCTATACATATAGCCAGCTTCTGCTTCGATTTAGTTTTTGTTTTGCCTATCTTGCCATTACTTAGTAACTCTAATAATTCTTCTGTTTTCATTATAAAATCCTCCTATTCAATGATTGTCAATTAAGACTAACCATGTGCAACAGCATAAGCCTGATGTGCTTTCTGTTTTTTAATTGGTTATAAGGTCTAATAAAATCCATCATATAACTTTCCTGGAAACAGTGCCATGTCTTTATCATCAGTAAACATGATTGGACCGAAAGGAATAAAAAATCGGTTCTCTCTGCCGAAGAGAAATCGGTTTAATATACATAATTTCCCACAATCAGTAAAAAAGAATGAAACTCTTAAATAAGCTTCACTCCAAAGGTGAATAATTCATTTATTTAAATTTTAACTACACAAAATTCATATTGCCGGGATTTATTTTATATCTTCTCCCAAACATCTTTTCAAATACTGCTTCAATTCCGGTTCCTGTGAGGTACCTGAACCGGATATTGAAGTAGTTCGTTAAGCAATTTATCTACTGAAATTTTAGCAACAGCAATATATTTATCAGCTGCACCATAGTAAACATATAAATAGTCTTCATAAATATAAGCACCTTCCGGAAATACAACATTATTCACATCACCGAACAATTCATATTCTTCCGCCGGCTCAAGAAGAGGATACGGTATGCGTGCCAATACCCTGGATGGATTTTTCAAATCAAGCAGTGCTACGCTTCCTCGATATACAGACTTATCATCCACCGCATGATACAATAGCAGCCATCCCTTGTCTGTTTTAATCGGAGGTACACTTCCGCCGATTTTTTGGTTTTCCCAGAGAAATTCACTTTTCATTATTGTTGACGTTTTAATTTTGTTCTTATAATCTGCCCATGAATTTATGGAAAGAAGTTCATCAAAACTTTCGAAATAGTCTAACTGGATGTTTGGCGAAATCCTGTGTAAATAAGCAATCATCCCATTAATTCTTTCGGGGAATATAAAAGCATCTTTATCCCAGCTGAAATGATTTATAACACCCAGTTTCTCATACTGAACAAAATCATCCGTCCTGGCTATTGCCACCCTGGCAGTTATACCGTCAAAAGCTGTGTAAAATATATAGAATCTTTTTTCAAATTCAACAATTCTCGGATCTTCACAGCCTTTCGCTTCCTCAGGCAGTGTAGGATAAATCACCTTATCATTAGAGTCATATAATATTTTAGTATTTGCATCCAGCTTGGCATAGCCAATGTAAGATATATAATTTGCGCCATCCATAATATCATTGTTTGTCGCTCGATATAACATATGGACAATTCCATCCTTTAAATGGATACCAGGGTTAAATCTGGCGAAACTTCCAAATTGATCTTTTAACGGTTTCATAACAATACCTAATTTTTCAAATTTAATCATTGTATATCTCCCATGCAGTCTCTCTCTTTCTTGTCATAATTCAATTTTAATTTTACACCTTCTTTCAAAAATTCCCTAATTATAATTCATACTTAGCGTTGCTGTTTTGTCAATACAACAGGAAACCTAAATTTTTTAAATAAGTTTTTAAATATTTTTTTCAGGAACAGACCAAATAACATTACTGCTAAGATCAACGCCCTTGAGTTATCATCTTTGTGGTATATCCTTTATTTAGACCCGGGATGCCGTATATACTGTGTTGAAAGATACCTACCTCGTCTGTCATGTTAAACAGATAGTTTGTAAATAATATATCCTCGTCCGTACCCCGCATTAGACTTCACCAACCTGTAAGGTTGATGTGATATTTAAAAAAACATCGGTATACTGCTGTGCGATCCTGTCCCAATACATTGTCCTGCCAACCTTCAGGGTGTTTTTTTCCATCTTTGCTTTTTTAAAAGGATTTTCCAGGATGTCTTTAATGCAGACCGCCAAAGATTCAGGGCTGCCAAATTCGGCAAGTAATCCATTTCCTTCCGATAACATTTCTTTCGCATAAAGATATGGCGTAGAAACAATTGCCTTGCCGTAACCCACCGCATAGGCCAATGTACCACTCACTGCCTGATCTTTTGTTAAATATGGGGTCATATAAATATCCGACAACTGCAAATACTCTATTATTTCATCCTTTGAAAGGTATTTATTTACGAATTTTATATTTCGATTCAGATTAAGTTTGCCTACAAGTTCTTCTAATTTATTTCGGTATGCGGCTCCTTCTTCTTTTAATGCCGGATGAGTTTGCCCCAGAATAAGATATAATACATCGTTATTGTCGTTACCGTTTCCATCCTTATCGATACTGCTGTCGATTAACTTGGCTATTGCATCAATTCCGTGCTCTATCCCTTTTCCCGGTCCGATAAGACCAAAGGTACATATTATCTGTCTATTCTCATATCCAAATTTCTTTTTTAACATATCCCTTGATTCAAAGGGTTTTTTCGGGACTCCATGGTGAATGACTTCAATCTTTCGTGAGCCGACTCCATAGATTGACTGAAGCATTTGTTTCGTATTTTGGGCCATGGTTATTATTTTTTCACTCCTTTTCCCCAGTTCATTGATAATTAACCTTTGTTTTGGATCAGGCTCTGACAAAATGGTATGAAGAGTTGTTACAATAGGGATTTCCAGATTATTGACAAGGTCAAGGATATAATCACCATGCTCCCCCCCGTAAATACCGAATTCATGCTCAATTACCAGCAGATCAATGTTAGAAGTATTTAATTTTTTTGCCATTTCAATATAATCACACCGTTCATTTTGTCTGATACTTGCCATAACTCTATTATCATAACTATAATTATTCGAATTGTTTATGGCAATAACCTGTATATTTATTGCTCCAAGACGGCCCATAGAGGTAATCAGATCTTCGGTAAAGGTAGCAATTCCACATTCGCGAGGTGGAAAAGTACTTAAAAAAGCAATATTTCTAAAATTTTTCATTTGTTTCATTTGTTTCATTTGTTTCATCCTTTCGTCTTTTAATATGTAAAATTCAACATTTTACTTTCATCAACTTTTATATACATGTCCTGGCATGTACTCTAATCAGGATGTGAAAAATCATTTTTTAGTTTTCAACAAAGTATTTAACACTGCTTTAATTAAAAATTTTTCATAAGGCTGGGTAATTCCACTACCATATACTGTGTTTATCAGATTTTTATTCTTATCTATAATGGACTTGAACGTAACAACGGTATTAATAATTTCACGTTTTTGCTGACTAAAACATCATTCCAAAGAATACTCTCTACAACCTCGCTGCCTGCACCGATTGAAACGTTATTTCCTATCACAGAATGCTGAATTAAAACCTTTGCTCCTACATCATCCCCAATATACGCTGGTCCGATAAGTTGAACGTCTTTTATATTAACAGCGGTATTTACCTGCGCAGCCTCTGTAATACCTTTTGGCTGGTTAAGCCTTTATTTTAATTTTTTATTTAATTCAATAAGTATTAGCACTCCTCTGGTTCGAGTGTTAATAGTTTGATTATACTTGTTTTCTTTGATAATGTCAATATTTTTCTGATTATTTTAAATATTTATTTAAATTTTTCTGAATATTTACGCAAATAGTATCTATTGTACGATTTATTTATGAATTGTAAAAACAAATAGAGCATCTGCAACCAGGCATTAAATCATCCGGCGGGGCCGGACTTATTACTGCCGAAACAACTGGTGCTTCATTAAGAGCAGTAATCCCAGTAACGGAGCTATATTCTATATTGAGTTCCACAAACCAGTGGCTATGGTCAAAAACACAGCGGCCCGAATTGGTTCTATGGTATTTGTATATTAGTATAAAAATGAAAGGAAAGTGTATACTGAAAAGCAGAGAACTTTTATTTAGTCTTTACCTTTCAGTGTACACTTTTCTTTTTTAACGGTATATTCAAGTATAAACTATTATTAAAATATATCCTCCCATTTTTCTGTGTCTACAACCGATCCAATCCTCCAATTGCAAGTACAAGTGAAACTATAGTAAGTACCAGCCAAGTCACTACGGTATAATCCTTAGAAAGATTTACATAGGCAAAGGGGATTCCAGCTTAACTTATTTGCTGCCGGATAATTACTGATATAAGTCGGCTGACAGCCTGATTAAAATCTTTTCATCTCTTACTTCATATCGGTCCTTATTCTTGTATAATACTCCCTTCAGACACAGCGCGTTTAAAGTTCTTAATAAATGGCGGTAGCTGGTGCCTAAAAGCTCAGCTATTTCCGTCAGATTCTCCTTGAAAATTATTTTATTATTTTTCCCTTCTGAAACACTTACCCTATCTCCGGTGGTATAAATATAACTTGCCAGCCTGTTTTCCAGCGAATACAGTAAATTAATGGAGCTGTTTTTCGAACAGCGGTATAATTTATCACCTAAAGAGCCGCAGATAAAACGCAGGAATTTAGCATCTTCAAGGAGATGAGCCTTTACTTTTTCGATGGACATGGCTATGCAGTAGGTGTCTTCTATTACCTGAATATTGGTAACTGCATTTTGTGAACCGATGATTTCCAAATCACCCAATATCTCAAACTCCTGATAAAAACAGAGCAGCAGGGATTTTCCGTTGCTTAGGGTGGTAAATACCTTGGCTTTTCCCCTCACCAGAAATATTAGATAATGCATTTTTTCATTATCTTTAATTATAAATTCATTCTTTTTAAAGAAAAACAATTCCATATAAGGCTTCATATCCTTGGTAAATAAACCGTCCATGGCATATTTGGAAATGTATTGATCCAATTCTTTCTCATTGTTTATTTTTTTCACAGTTTTCTCCGTCTTTATCCTTTTATTATTTACTTAGTATGACATATGTCATAACTCTTTACAACTTATTTATGCTAATTTATATATGACAAAGGGATTATGCGCATACTCACAGAGGAATACTAATTAAACTCCCGCCCCATATTCTTTCTCTGCAGTTTTCATATAATAATTTAAAAATGGAGGTAAAAAATATGAATTACTTAATTTCCTTAATAATAGGCGCTATAACTTCCGTAATGATCCTATTAAACGGAACATTATCAAATGCCTACGGAAACTATGCATCCAGCATTATCATCCATGTGGCCGGCCTTATATCCATTCTTCTGGTGCTTTTTATAAGTAAATCGAAATTCCGGTTACAGGCAGGACTTCCCATTTATTTATACGGTGCCGGTTTTATAGGTGTGGCAACGGTTCTTTTTACCAATCTAAGTTTTGAAAATCTTGGAGTATCCTTAACCCAGGCCCTGGGATTGCTTGGACAGACTACAATATCCCTTTTTCTGGATCATTTCGGTTTATCGGGAGCCAACTCTTCCGGATTTAAAGTAAAAAAACTGATTGGGTTATTCTTTATTGCAGGTGGAATCCTGGTTATGACAATATATTGATTAGGTTAAATAAAACTGCCTGCCGGACATGGGCTTTGATTAAAATTATACTGCGGCAGGTAACATAATGGAAGGAAAGAAGGAGTGTGAAAGACATGCTGTTTATCTATCTATTAATATCATTTTCAGCCGGTGCTTCGGTAGTACTGGGAAGAATTATAAATTCCACACTGGCAGAAAAAATAGGTACTCTGCAAAGTACCTTAATTAATTATATTACCGGACTAAGTTTATCTTATTTTATTTATCTTATCAGCAAAGGTGAGCCGCTTCTCTCCGCCGTAAATAAAATTTCAGTTCCCTTATGGGCTTATCTCGGGGGATCGGCAGGAGTCGTTATAATTATGTGCTCAAATTACATTACCCCTAAACTTTCCGCTTTTTACGTCACCTTACTTGTTTTTATCGGTCAGCTATTAATAGGTATCATAATTGATTATTTTGTATTGCAGGAATTATCAATCGGTAAATGTATCGGAGGATTATTGGTATTAATAGGGCTTACCTATAATCTGTGGATTGACAGGAAAGAATCTGACAGGTGACTAAAAAAGCTTCTAATACCCCTCCGTAAAATCCACTATATTCTCCAAAGGCTTATTTTCTAAATAAAGCTTCAGGTTATGATTAAACATAGTAAACCTCCTGATCATATTGCTGGGAGAACTGCCCGAAGTATGCGGCGTCAGGATTACATTCGGCAGCTCCCACAAAGGACTCTCTTCCGGCAAAGGTTCCGGCGTTGTTACGTCAAGGCCGGCTCCCCCAATCCAGTTTTCTTTTAAGGCCTTAATCAATGCATCCTGATCGATCAGGGCACCTCTTCCGATATTGACTAAAAATGCATTCGGTTTCATCTTCTTTAGTTTCTCCTCCGAAATGATACCCTGTGTCTTGGGCGTATTAGGCAACGCTAAAACTATATAATCGGATTGCTTAAGGACTTCGTCTATATCGTCCAGACTATAAAGCTTATCCACATATTCCGGCATATCCGTTACAGTGCGTTTTACCCCAAGGACATTTGCCCCCCAGGCCTTGGCTCTCCTGGCTACCTGGGAACCTATATCACCCAGTCCGATTATACCCATGGTAGAACCGTAAAAATCCCTTATATCAGAATATCTGTTCCATTTTTTCTCCAGTTTATTGTAGGCATAATACTGAAGATTACGATTATAGGATAAGATCATGGCAAAGATATGCTCGGCAATGGGAAGACCGAATACGCCGCTTGAGTTGGTTAATTTTATGCCTTTGTTATAATAGCTTGCTTTATTGGTATAACCTTCCGCCCCTGCACTGGGAAGGTGAAGCCATTTTAAATTTTTTGCCTCTTTTAAAAACTCTATATCAGGCCGTCCAAATATAATATCTGGCTTTTGGATTAATTCTTTTGTTGTCTGTTTTGCGTCTGCAATCATCAGCTCGGCATCCGGTGCAATATCCATAATCTGCTTTTTACAATTTTCATCTACACTAAACACCGTATTATTCATAATCAAAATATACAATTTATCACTCATTTCCAAAACCTCCCGTAATAGGTCAAAACAGATATTCGCAATCCGCTATGCTACTTGCTCATAACCATACCAAGCTATGCTGATATTTACCTGCTATGCCGGTATTTCAGCCGGAACCCACTCTCCGACTGAAATAAGTAAGTCCCAGGCCCACCGCTTACACTTCCCTAAGAAGCAGGATACTTACTTGTAAGGTTAAACTCTGGTTGCCGCAGAAAAAATACCGCCTTATTTTAATTATAGTCGATGTATCCCAAGTTGCAAGTAAAATAACTATTACCTTCTGTAAATATAAATTTTTACTGTAAAATATCCTGTTGTTTAATTACAATTAAATAATCTGAATGAATACATACATACGCTTTATTGCAGTTACTGCATCCAATCCGGAACTTCTGGTAAATATTATGTATATTATATTTTATACCGCTATTTTTAGATTAGATAGTTGAAAGGTAAAAATAATGTCAGCAAATAAATCGTATTATAATAATACACTCTACGAAAACATTCCCCAGCCTATCCGCTATGACGGTGCCGGAGCAACAGATAACGGCTCCCGGGATATTTTGGAATCAATCTACAAAGGCTGCATCTGTAATTATAGCAGCGAATATGGAAGATAACCTGTTAGAAGAACAGGCTGTATCAAACACCGCCCTTTGCGGACGTCATAAACAGATATGCCCTAATATCACCCCTGAAATTATCTTACACCGCTCATGAGCCTGCATAAATCAGAAGTTATTTTTTCCGGTTCCCCAATAGGAATTTCGGAAGCCATGCTCTCAAATGTTTTACCATATTCACTTTTTTCTACCAGATAACCAATGGAATAATTTGTATAACCCCAAAGGATGGGCATTCTTGCTTTGCTGGATTTCTTAATTTCTAATCCGAAACAAGAAAAGAGTTCTGCCGGAATGGTACAGATTTCAATATCCCCCAGCCGGAGGATAAAAGCGTCAAAATCTATGGTAACCCTGGTTTTTTTCAGCTTAAGCCTTAGAATGGCAGCCCCGGAAGCCAATAATTTTTTCTTGTCCGGATCTGTTTCTGTTTCCAATTTCCTCTGCGCTTCATCCAGTTCTTTCTTCCATTTTACTAAATCAGGTTCATACTCCATATGATAATGATATGGCTCCACCTGAATACGGTTTACCTCCAGTTCTTCTTCTTTCTCCTGGTATAAAATCTGCACTAGGATTCCTTCACCGGTCCGAACCAGCTCATTGTAATCATTTCCCAGACGGTAACAGCGGTTGCTCATATCACCGGCTGCACCCTGCATCATAAGCGGAGTAATCCCCCACTCCTCCGCCAGCCTTCTTTTGATATAACCAAATAAATCACCGCTGATTTTTAAATTCTGGGGTCCCAGCACGGTAGGATGACAAGCCAGGTTTAAAAATGCCGCCGCAATTTTTCCGGCTTCATCTTTAAATTTAACGATATGTACATTCTTGTCACATACCTTATCAAGACCATTTCTGTTACTGTAAAATCCCTTAATTATAATATTTTGTCCGTATGCCCGTACCGGAACAAAAGGCTTACCGTAACACAGGCTTACCGCCTCTAACCCCTTAGAAACCAAAAAATCCCTGTATCCCGGCCTTGCGCCATGTTCCTTATCCTCAAAAAAAGGGGAAACCGAATATACTTCCGGGGCCGCATGGGTATGGATAAAAGCTATCGTTATATTCTCCACGGGTACTGCATAAATTTCATTCAGCCGTTTTCTTATCTTATCTGTCAGCTTCCTGTCCATAATGGTAAGGTCGTAGGTCAGCCAAATTAATACATTATCCTCCATGCCAAGCACCAGGGCGTTACATTCTATTTCATCCAGGACTCCGGAAGATATCTGAGTCCTTATGGCATGTCCGCATAAATAACACGGTTCTTCCGGCGTTATATTTGTTTTCGCTGCCGATACTTTTAACATATAATTCCTCCTATAAGTCAAAGCGGATATTCCAGGTCCGCTGTACTACTTGCTCATAACCTATAACGGCACAGCCGGTATTAACCTGCTGCACCGGTTAAATTAATTAAATGATTAATGAAAAGAGCTGCCGCAAAATACTCGGAATATAATCGAACGGCAGAATCCAGCCATTGCCTTCTGCACAATTGTATCCTCCTATTTTGCCAGCAGCACCCTGTTTTAACATAAGACCCTTTGGGAAGGGGATATATAGGTTCTTATGAAAACAACTTGATATTATAGCCCAGAATTGCTAACAGCAGAACAATAATGATAATCTTAGTGGAGGTCATCCCTTTTTTGCCTAATAACCAATATACCAGTCCTACAAAGCAGCCGGGAAGCAGATACGGCATGATAGAATCCAGGGTGCTTTGCAGCTCGGTTATAACTTCACCGGTTGTAAAAGTAAGACTGGAAGTTAATTTTACGGTAGACGGTATCAGGGCGCCAATCACCATTAACCCTAATATATTGGCGGCATTGGTGATACTTTTTAACTGTCCGCTTAAAGTAGTTACAAATTTGGCTCCTTGTTTGTAACCCATCTGAAACATTAATTTGCGTAGATATATGAGAGCAATCCCATATAGAATACCGATCAATACGCCGATGGGGCTCCCGTCCAATCCCATATATGCCGCTATAGCACCGAATATGGTTAAAGGAATTACAAAAAATATGGAATCACCAACTCCTGCCATAGGCCCCATTAAACCTGTTTTTACCGCGGATACCGCTTCTCTGGTATCCGGACCCGGATGTTCTTCTACCGCTAAAGCCGCACCTAATATGATTCCTCCCATATACGGCTGGGTATTAAAGAAACGGAAATGGGAATGGAGTACCTTTTTATATTCTTCCTCATCCGTGTAAATTTTTCTTAAGGCAGGCGCTAAGGCCAATACGGTACTGCTGCCCTGCATGGTTTCATAATTCCAGCAGATCTGGGGCTGTGTTCCCCATGTCCAGAATACTTTATTTACGTCTTTTTTTGTCAATACGGGTTCCTTAGAGTTCATCATCGTCTATACCTCCTGTACTTGCCGCCCCGGCAACCTGTATCTGCTGTTCCTGGGCTTTCTTATAATTAATTAAACCGGCTGCAATTCCAAATAATGCTATACCAAGCATCGGGACTGACAAATAAGCAAATAATACAAATCCAACAATCATATAAGCGATATAATTTTTCGTATTCATATACCGGAGTAAAATAGCAATACCAACTGCGGGAAGTAATCCCCCTGCCGTATTCATGCCCCCCATTAACCAATCCGGAAGTATATCCAGGACTTTTTGTACCAGATCAGCTCCAACCGTTAAAACTAATACCACAGGTATTACCGGCTTTAAGGCCCAGGGAATCCAGCCGCACCGTATCCATAATGCCATTTTGGGATAATTACCTTCATCCACGCATTTTTCCGCTTTATGTGCAAACCACACGGATATGGTTCTTACCAAAATATCAAGCTGCATCATTAATAAGCTGACCGGAATGGCAACAGTCAGTCCATAGTCCATTCCTTTTCCCGTTAACACAGCTACTGCCGTTCCTATAATGGCCCCCATGGTGTAATCCGGAACAGATGCTCCCCCATAAGCACCAACTCCAAGCGTCATTAATTGCAGCGTCCCCCCAATGGTAAGCCCTAAAAGGGGATCCCCAAATATCAGTCCGGTAAAAAGACCCGCCGATACTACGTAACCATAAACCAAAATCTGGGTATTCATCATATCATACCCTTGTATAACTACGTAAATACATAATAAAATAATCTGCAGAGCATTTGCTTCCATACC
The DNA here is from genome assembly GCA_015655075.1 of Clostridiales bacterium. Taxonomy (GTDB): domain Bacteria; phylum Bacillota; class Clostridia; order Lachnospirales; family Lachnospiraceae; genus Anaerocolumna. The sequence continues at coordinate 12,467 of JAATFT010000098.1, forward strand.
CTATTCCTCCTCTTGTTATAATTCTTTTATCATCTGCATAAAATCATCAGCAGGATTGGAAGGTATTAATTGCATCCGTAAATCAACGCCTTTTTCTTTTAATTTCCGGAAATTCGCAATATCCTCCTTTGTTACTGCCACCGTATTGCTTACCTTTATTTTTCCTTCCACATAGGTAAGATTTCCCACGTTTACGGCTTTAATTTCAACCCCGTTTTCCAATAGCCGCAGCAGTGTTTCGGGCGTTTTGATTAACATTAAAACTCTCTGCCCTTCATAATTGCCTTCCTTAATTCTGGCGGCAGCCTTATCCACCGGCAGCACGGACAAACTGACACCGTTGGGTGTTGCCAGCTTGAGTGACATTTTCATAACTTCACTGTTTGCCGCATTATCATCTACCACCATGATACGGGTTGCTCCCAGATTATTTGTCCACATGGTTGCTACCTGCCCATGAATGAGACGGTCATCGATCCTTACATGAATAATAGCCATAATTTAACCTCCTAATTCTCCAAATCGTCTTCCTCAACAGTCATCCGCTTCATATACTCATTCATGTATATCAACTGACTTCGCGCATTTTCCACCTCACTTTCCACTTCGGAAGCTTCTAAATACTTATCTTCCGATAAATACAGCACAGCTATGATTACCGCAAGATTAATCCCTGTGATCAGGTGAAAGTGCTTTCGGTTCAGTTGGGTCATAAAATACTGATTTACGCTTCCTCCCATAATATCCGTAAATACAACAACTTCATCTTCCTCCTTTATTCCGTCGAGGAAGCCTTTTGCCTGCTCTTCAACGGAAACATTTTCTATATATGCACTTATAACAGTAATATTCCTCAAATCTCCGGCAATCATACGAATGGCATTTAAAAAACCATTGGATAAGGTTCCGTGGGTTGCAATCAGATAATGTCTCATACTGACTTCCTTCCAAGTCGAACTTTTCGTGCACCGGCACATGTTGTTCTTATTTTTATGATATTAGTATAATATATCCGGCAAAAAAACTAAACATATTAAATATTATTATGAATACGGTAATTCACTTTCATAGAAGTACAAAAAAAGCACCAATCACGGTGCTTATTCCTTTAACAAGTTAGTTATAATGCTCAGCAAATCCCGAAATACAGACCTTCGCCTGCTTAAATGATCTGGCATTTATCATATCATATACAAACTGGATGTTTTTTACGGCTGTTTTTGCAAGACTTAAGGCTGAAAATGGCTCGTATTCATTGCTTCCGTTAAAAACCAGTAATACCAGCCGGCATTTTTCCTTATCCCAGATTATCGGTTTTTTTAGTGTCCCGATTGCTATAACAGGTTCTGAATTGCAGGCAAATAAGGTATGGGGAATGGCAACACAATTTCCCTGTTCGGAAGAAGAAATCCTCTCCCTGTTTAACACTAAATCCGCTACATCCTTTACCATATTAAAATGCACTTTTGCTTTATCAACCAATATTTTAATTACTTCTTCCTTGGCAGCAGCCTCAATATCCCGAATAAATAACTCTTCATGGAAACAATCCTGAAATTTTTTTAAATTCAACTGTTCCATGGTAAAAAAATCCTTCAGCTCTGCTATGTCATTATCACTGAAAAAGTAATTCAGCCTGTTTACCGATATTTTTACATCAAAACGGATTGCGGGAATATCAGTAAGGATACAGTCAAAATTTTCAATTGCCGTATACTTAAGCTGATAAAACTCTATCACATCAATTTTATCAATGTATTTCCCAAATCCGGTTTTTAATTCATAAACAAATAAATCTGCCGCGTTGTTCCCGTTTGCCAGTATTACCAATATATTCATTTTTCTATGGTTAAAGATGGATTTAAAATGAGTATAAAACCGGTAGGATAAATAAGCAATCTCCGTCTCCTTTATTTTTATCCCCAGGCTTTCTTCCAGGAATCGGCTTGCAACCACCGCATATTCAAAAGCCGGGTTGCTTCCTTTACTTACCAAAATACCCACATCCTTTTTCTCCAATCCATATTTCAAGCGGTAAAACATCCCTCTTAAATGCCTGGCCAGTTCCTGCCTCATATCAGGATAAACCGTCAGGTCATCGCCTATGGATTCAAAAATCCAGTCAATGATCCTTCCGCTCATTTCAAAATACTTTCGTTCCTTACGGATATCATAAAAATCTTTTTTGGTAATATTCCTTCTTGACAGAATGAAGACGGCAATAAAAGTGACTTCCGTTTCACTCCAGTTTCTGATACCGATATCTTTAATGATTGCTTCTGCAAGCTGATATTCCACTTTCCGGCTGACCTCGTCCTTCTCTTCCGTCTTTAATTCAATAGGAAAGCCATGCTCAATGCGGTAATCGGATACAATCAGTAATTTTACCAATTTCGCAAGAGAATTGTTTGAGATATAAACATTATATTCAATCAGTTTCTTTGCGGCCTTCTCCGTTATCATCTGGGGATCCCGTTTATATAAAGATTTATATTCCACGTTTTCTATACTGCTGCCGTCTTCGTCTGCATTCAGGTAATCGGAAAGTGCAACCCGGATATGGCTTTCTTTTCCTTTCAGGCGGATACCGTAATTAGCCCTGGTTTCCACTTCCAGATGGTAATCGGATAAGAGGGTTTTCACTTCCCGGAAATCATTTGTTATGGTAACCCTGCTGACATATAATTCTTCTGCGAACTGGTCAATTTTTACATATTCCTCCGTAAAAAGCAGTCTTCGTATAATATAGGAAATTCTAGGAGAAGAATTGGTGGGAATCCAATAATCATCCAGGTATTTTGTATTAAATGTCTGGGTAAATACCCGAAACTCATTTTTATCGAATATTTCCAGATAACAGCCTTTGCCGGTTTTGGATATAATACGTGCTCCCCCGGTCAGTTCTAATATTTCATTAATCATATTCATATTACTCCGGACCGTTTTAGCAGTAGTTCCCAACACCACTGCCAGCACATCGCTGCTTATGGGTTCCTTTACATTGATTAATTGCCGGATTATCAATATTTGCTGTTTATTCAGATGATACATTTTAACCTCTTTTTCCTGCAGCTGAATCAATTATAAGCATATTTTTAATATTCAATTTATAATTATAAAATCCGGATTCAGTCACAACCGTACATTGAGTGAAATATAAAATCAAATTGGATTACATGCCGTTCTTGTTAAAATTAGCTTAATTGTAACAACCGGTATATGTTTTGTCAATTCATTCAAAGATAAAATAATCTGCCAAACCTTTGCCTGCCATGCACTATTGAGCAGACATTTCAGGTGATGATACGGGTAATGGGGAAATCCAAGTACAAAGAACAGGGCAAAAAGCGGGGCAAAAAGAAACGGAAGTGACAGGTTAGGGTTTGTGTGGTAGAATGGAAATAGCAAAGAAACCAGAATTTATCGGATGGTAAATTGTCAGTTATTTATATTAGGTGCGAAATGAAAGGAGATTTTTATGTCAGCATTTTTAAATTTAGGAAGTCTTGTTTTGGGACTTATATCATGGATAATTCCAATCGTAGCAATAAGTCAATACCAGAAGAGAAAAAATGTATTTAGCTTTTCGATTATAAGTTTCAGTGCTTGTGCCCTATCTTTAGTTTTGCAGATATTTGAAATCAAGCACAGAGTACATGTTGAAGATTGGTCTGCTCTTATGGATACGATTGATGTGTTGTCGTGGGTCGTTGTTGTGCTTGTCGTGATAACAATAGTGTTGAATGTTGTCGGACTGAATATATGCAAAAAAAGTAACCATACTCGAACAGTGTTGAAAAAATTATGAGTGTTATGGAAAGTTGGAAAATCATAATTCATCGGTAAGTTTATAGCAAAGAAAGAACAATCCCGCAAGGGTATATAAACGGCTTCGCCGCCCTTGCAGAATTGCCCTTTCTTCGCTTTTTAGCAGTCAAGGCCGGAAAACAAAAGCCTCTATGGGCAGCCGCGTCTTATCATGTCTGTCAGGAGACTGCGCCTCCCCGTCCGCATAACCAATAGCCAATATGCTAATGGGTTCCAGGTTTTCCGGTAAATTAAATTCGGTGCGGATTACCTCTGGATTAAAATAGCATATCCAAACGGAACCAAGTCCCAAATCGGTAGCCTGTAACATCATATGGTCCGTTATGATGCTTGTATCGATATCATTATGCTTTTTCCCGTCAAAAGGTCTGGTCCAGGCTCTGTTCACATCACCGCAGACGATAATGACAAGAGGCGCGTCGTAAGTGCGGGCGGTTTTATTTACTTTTTCAAAACCTTCCTTTTCCTGTACAACAATTAGTTTCTGAGGCTGGCAGTTAGCCGCGGTGGGAGCAACCCGCGCCGCCTCCAGAATTTTATCAAGCTTTTCCTTTTCCACCTTCCTGGTCTGATACTTCCTGCAGGCATACCTTGCTTTGGCAATATCAATAAAACTCATCCTTCTTTCTCCTTTCCTGATTAGGACAAAAATTCTGCAAAGCAGAATCGCCGTGCCGCTTGCGGGACGCGGTACATCTTCCCTACCGCAAGTGTGCACCTCTCCGTCCGGTTTTTTATCGAACAGGATGAATTCCCCGCTCGATAAAAAATTCCTTGTAATTACTCTAATATATATGATATGATTTTATATATTATAATTTTATCACTATATATCTTATTTGCAAGTATTTACTTTATTGTAATATAGTATCTAAATAGATACTGTCTAATGGATATTATCTATTACATACTGGAAAATTTGCAGGCATTTAAAAAAACGCCTAATACGATTGTTACCCATTCCCTTATTTACGGCGGTATTGCAGTAAGTCTGTGACAGAAAGGAATATGGACGCACATTACTTAAACGATTATAAATATTGATTATCTGCTTCTCTCCCTCTTGGATACTACGTCAAAAATAACCGCCGCCAGCAATACAAGACCCTTTACAACTTTTTGGTAGTTTGCATCCACACCTACGATACTCATTCCTAAATTGATAACCCCCATTAAGATGGCTCCAATCACTACTCCGGGTATGGTTCCGATTCCGCCGTAAGCCGATGCGCCGCCAATAAAACAGGAACCGATGGCATCCATTTCATAATTGGTCCCGGCCGTAGGATTGGAAGAATTTAACCGTGCAATGGTTACCATGCCTGCAACCGCGGCCAAAAAAGCCATATTTAAATAGGCGATAAAATACACCTTGTTCGTGTTGATACCGGAAAGCCTTGTCGCCTTTTCATTGCCGCCCACGGCATAGAAATAACGCCCCATAGTGGTTTTTGAAGTAATATAAGCATAAATTGCTATGATGGCCGCAACCCAGATTAAAACCATTGGAATACCTTTATGCTGGGCAAGGCGGAAAGTAAAAGCCAGAATGGCAATACATATAACGATACCCTTTATAATCACACCCGCCGGTTTTTCCATCTCATATCCGTTTTTTGCTTTATTCCTGCGGTTTTTCAGAATAACGATTATGTAAACAAGACAGCCCGCAATTCCAAAAACCATACAGGTTAAATTAAAATTTCCACCGCCTCCTAATATGTCCGGGATATAACTGCTAAATAAGTTCAGATATTTATCCGGCATGGGCGCAATTGTCATTCCCTGCAGCACTACATTGGAAAGGCCCCTAAATATAAACATGCCCGCCAATGTTACAATAAAGGGAGGAATTCTTACATAGGCTATCCAGAAGCCCTGCCAGACACCGATAACGGCGCCGGTCAAAAGCATAACCAGGATACATATAAATATATTCCACCCGCTTTTTACCATTAAGGTGCCGCCTACGGCACCTACGAAACAAACTATGGAACCTACGGAAAGGTCGATATTCCCTCCTGTTAATATACATAATAACATACCTGCCGCTAAGATAAACACATAAGCATTTTGTGCGATTAAGTTATTCACATTTTGCGGCAGCAGCATTTTTCCATGGGTTACCCAAGCAAAAAAGAGTGTTACAAGCAGTAAAACCAGGACCATTGTGTATTTTCTTATTATATTTTTTCCATTCTCCATCATTTACTCTCCTTACCTGATTTTAAAATATAACTCATAATCAATTCCTGGGAAGCTTCCTTGCCGTTTAATTCCCCTGCCATTCTGCCTTCATTCATAATGTAAATACGATCACACATACCTAAAACCTCCGGCAGTTCGGAAGAAATCATAATGACCGACTTGCCTTCCGCAGCCAGGTTATTAATAATACAATAAATTTCATATTTTGCACCGACGTCAATACCGCGGGTCGGCTCATCCAGCATCAGTATGTCCGGATCTGCAAACATCCACTTACTTAGTAAAACCTTCTGCTGATTTCCTCCGCTTAAATTTCCTACTTTTTGTTCCACTGTGGTACATTTTGTATTAAGTTTCTGTTTATATTGGACAGCCACCGCATATTCTTTATCCTTATCAATAATAGAATGCCTGCTTACTGCCCCAAGATTAGAAAGCGTCGTATTGATTTTTATGGGATTACTTAAAATCAGCCCGTTCCCTTTTCTGTCTTCCGTAACATACGCCAGTTTTTTACGAATGGCATCCTTTACGGTGTTCAATCTTACGGTTTCTCCGTTAATTTTCAGGGTGCCTGTAATATTGGTGCCATAACTCTTTCCAAAAATACTCATAACCAGCTCGCTTCTTCCGGACCCCATAAGACCCGCTATGCCTACTACTTCTCCGCTCCGCACATTTATGGATACGTTATCTACAACCTTACGTTCCGTATATAGGGGATGATAAACCGTCCAGTCTGACACTTCCATTTTAATATCGCCGATATTTTTCTCTTTTCTTTTCGGAAAACGATCAGAAAGTTCACGGCCCACCATTCCCTTTATAATTCTTACTTCACTGATATCATCTTTCCTTTTATCCAGTGTCTCTATGGTGGAACCGTCACGGATTACCGTTATTTTATCCGCAACGTAGGAGATTTCATTTAACTTATGGGATATGATAATAGAAGTCATCCCATTCTTTTTAAATTCCAAAAGCAGGTCCAGCAATGCTTTTGAATCTGACTCATTTAAAGAAGCGGTAGGTTCATCCAGGATTAATAATCTTGCTTTTTTAGCCAGGGCTTTCGCTATTTCCACTAACTGCTGCCTGCCTACCGCAATATCTTTTACCAGCGTCCGTGAGGATTCCCTTAAGCCTACGGTGCGAAGCAGGGTATCCGCCTTTCCATAAGTCTCATTCCAGTTAATTGCCCCTTTCCTTCCCCTCTCATTGCCAAGAAATAAATTTTCCCCAATGGTCATATAAGGAATTAAAGCCAATTCATGATGAATAATTACGATGCCTTTCTCCTCACTGCTTTTAATATTTATAAATTTGCAGATTTCCCCGTCGAATATAATATCTCCTTCATAGGTTCCGTAAGGATAGATTCCGCTTAAAATATTCATAAGAGTGGATTTTCCGGCGCCGTTTTCACCTACCAGGGCATGGATTTCCCCCTCTCCGACTTTTAGATTTACATTATCCAATACTTTTACACCGGGAAAGGTTTTTGTAATATTTTTCATTTCCAGCAGTATACGATTCAATTGATTCCCTCCCAACAACACTCCCCGCAAAAGGCAAAGCTCTTAGGCGCTGCCTTTGCGCCGTCCATCTGATTATAGGAACATGTTTTTTGTTCCTATAATATAGGATTATCACTGTAAATCGGATTCTTTATAATATCCGGAATCTATTAACAGCTCCTTGTAATTATTTATGTCCGCAAATACCGGTTCACAAAGATAAGTGGGAATAATGCCCGTCCCGTTATCATAAGACTTTGTATCGTTAACGGGGGCTTCCCCGCCCTGCATAACGGCATCCACCATCTTAACGGTCTGGGCGGCAAGATCACGGGTATCTTTAAAGATTGACATGGACTGTTTTCCGGCAATCATATTTTTAACGTTGGCTATATCACAGTCCTGTCCGGTAATGATGGGATACGGACCGGTATAAGAAGCTGCCAGTGCATTGGTAACTCCCAGTGCGGTAGAGTCATTGGAGCAGAGTACCGCATCCAATTTCGTTCCGTTGCCGTAATTGGAAGCAATGATGGCGTCCATTCTGTTCTGGGCACTTTCAGAGGACCAGTTGGCGGTTGCAACTTTTTCAAAATTCTTTTGCCCGGATTTTACCGCTAATTTACCGGAATCGATATAAGGACTTAAAACATCCATAGCACCGCTGTAGACGAATTTTGCATTATTATCCCCCGGGTCGCCGGTAAAGATTTCGATATTAAAGGGGCCCGCCGCATTGTCCAGATCCAGGGCATCCCTGATATATTCTCCTTGCTTTGTACCAACCATATAGTTGTCAAAGGTTGCATAATAGGTAACCGCATCGGAATTCATAATCAGACGGTCATAAGCAATAACCGGAATATTGGCATCCTTAGCCTGCATTAATACGATCCCTAAGGAATCCCCATCGATGGAAGCAATAACCAACAATTTACAGCCATTTGCAATCATGTTCTCAATCTGGGATACCTGGGTTGCAATATCGTTGCTTGCATACTGTAAGTCAACCTTATATCCGGCTTCGGTTAATTGCTTCTGCATATTATCGCCGTCCTGGTTCCAGCGCTGTAAATCTTTGGTCGGCATGGAAACACCGACAAGCCCTTTTTCCGCTGCCGCCGGTTTTCCTCCCGTTTCATCGGTTTCTGCTTTGGACGCCGATTCTTGGGTCCCTGTTCCGCCGGTTCCCGCTCCCGATTCGCCGGTACCGGAAGGCACACTTGTATCCTTGGATTGAGGACTGCAACCGACAAACAGGGACGCAGCTAAAGCAATAACCAGCAAACCACCAAGTAATTTCTTTTTCATAAAAATACCTCCTTCATAAATTACCTCCTGTTTTTCATGCCTATGAGCAATGTCTTAGGGGCGGTGCCCATAGACATTGCTCATAGGCATTGCCCGCAGGCATGTTTTTTGTTTACGAGCTGACTATAACACAAAAGGAATAGCATTATTTTTTTATTATCTATAAATTTTCCATGGGATAATTTTTATCTCTGTGCTAGAGTGCGTTTGAAAAATGCTTGTGCCGGGCTGGATGCTCCACTTTGTGGGAGGCAAGGAGCGATTTTGGGCGCGTAGTGGTGCTACGCTCCCAAAATTGCTACGCAGTATACCGCAATGTGGGGCGGTCAGAACGGTACAATGATTTTTCAAACACGCTCTATCTAGTACAAGGTGCCGCTGCAAAATTCATAAAATTTATTTCTTGGGGAAGAATAAGAATTGTACTTTGCATACTATTTGTAAATCCAATAAAACAGCCGGATAATTTTTAATTAAGTATGCAAAAATAAAAATAAATGGTATAATTAAGTTAGCACATGTTAACCCATCGTATTTTTATATAATAAATTTTTAAAAGGAGATGAATGTTATGAGCTTATTAAACAGATTAAATGAATTTTTGGCAAATCAGCAAATCTTTTATGTAAAGCTGCATAATTTGCACTGGTATGTAGTGGGAAGTTCTTTCTTTACCCTGCACGCCAAATTTGAGGAATTATACGGAAAAGCCGCCACCATAGTTGACGATGTTGCCGAACGTATTCTTGCCTTGGGAGAAAATCCAATTGCCAGCGTCAAAAAAGCTTTAGAGGTATCCGGTATCGGTGAATTGAGCGACTCAAAAATATCCGGCCAGGAAGCGGTAAAAGTCCTGCTGGAGGATATTAAATTTTTTAACGACGCAAGCAAAGAGATACGCAGCCTCGCTTTAGAAACAGGAGATGAAAAAACTGCGGACCAGTTTAACGCCTATGCCGGCGAATATGAAAAGCTTATCTGGATGCTGGAGGCGTATCTGGAAAAATAACAGACATAATTGTTTTGTTACCTGCTTCTTTTGTCCTTATAATTTGTTTTCCGCACTTGAAAATAGAAACGGAATGTGTTAAAATTCAATAAATCGTGCGGCATTGACGCGTAAGTCCAGATTATGGATTTACGCGTTTTTCTATGCTCATTTCAAAAAAGAGTTTGCTGCGCAAACTCTGTGCTGGGGCGAAAGCTGGCATTCAGATTGGTCAATCCAGAAAAAGACAGAGATATTGCAGTCATTTTAACAATTCAGATTATGACGGTATGCATGACGTGTCCTTTGATGAGTATAAGCGGCAACCATTGTATTCAAAGGAGGCTTTGGTACGCAGATAATTGCCAAATGGGTACAGACGGTGGCTCTAAATTTTCCCATGCGTTCTGCTGGCAGATATATATTGCAGGCCGCTGGTACGTCTGATTGTGTGCACTGTATCCAGAAATCAGAAGAAACAGTAACGTCCCATTTTCTTACATTTTATCCGATTACAGGAACAAATAGCATGTTCCTGTAATCGGGTACCCTGCAACAAAAAGTACGCCTGCCCTAAAGTATGTTTGCATCTGCCGTATCCGCCGTATTCGGTTTAATTTTGCCACCTGCTGGAATCCCTTTTACTTTTCTTGCGGAATATTCAGATAAACGTCCTCTTTCAAATGATACTCCCCCACTATTATTTCCTCCATGTTATCCTTGGTTACTGCAATGGGTTCCAGTTTCTCATAAGGGACATCCTCTGTACCGTCAAAAAAGGTTTCCCCCGTTGCCACACCTGCCCCCATTGCTTCTTTTGCACTTTTCACACTTTCTCCCTTTGCCATGGCAACCGCATATTCCGCAGCCAGACTGGCCAGTTTCTCCACCGGCTTGTAGACGGTCATACTCTGGGTACCTTCCACAATTCTCTGGCATGCGTCCAGATCGGCGTCTTGTCCCACCACATAAATCTGCCCTGCCAGCCTTCTCTCTGCCAGTGCCTTGATTGCCTGTCCCGCCAGATTATCATTTTCGCACATGATCCCGTCAAATTTGCTTTGCATCGTCAGATACTCGTTGGTAACTGCAAATGCGGTTTCCGGATGCCAGCCCAGCGCATATTCCGTTCCAATGACGGACAGCTTTGTGTCTTTTATTCCCTTTTGGAACCCGTCCATGACCAGGGTAACATTATTATCGGTGGGCGAACCGCAAATCATTAAGATTTTACCCGCTGTCGGCAGATTTTCCTTCATGTACTCTGCCATTAAAGCTCCCACTTTTTCATTGTCAAAAGAAATGTAAAGGTCCACCCCCGCATTCCGCACCAGCCGGTCGTAAGCAATCACCTTAATCCCCGCCGCCTTCGCCCTGGTCACCGCTTCCGAAATTCCCTCGGAATCAATTGCTATTACAACAATTACATCCATCTTCTCATCAATAAAATAATCAATTTGTGATATCTGTTCTTTTAAATCCCCGTTTGCATTCTGTACATTAACTAAAGCCCCCAGCTCCTTGGATTTCGAAACAAATACATCCCTGTCCCTCTGCCATCTTTCCAGAATAAAGGAGTCAAAGGTCATCCCGATTTGGATGGCGTTCTTTTCCTCTTTTTCCTGCATTACCGGTTCCTGTCCCTTTTTGCTGCACCCGCTTATTAAGGTGCCCGTCAACAGAAGAAGAGTAAAAAATACTACGAAATTTTTCATAGCAGGCTTTCCTCCTTATATTCGGTAGGTGTTTTCCCTGTGCACTTTTTAAAAATACGGCTGAAATAATTGGGATCGCTGTAACCTACCTCCAAACAGATTTCTTTCATACTTTTTTTACTGTCCTTAAGCAGCGTTTTGGCCTTTTCTATGCGGATATTCGTCAGATATTCCACGAAATTCGTACCGGTCAAATCCTTAAACAGCTTACTGAAATAATACGGACTAATATCCAGTTCCCTGGATATATCATCTAAGGAAATGTCTTTTTTATAATTAAGCCGTATATAATCCCGCGCTTTCTTTATCATGCTGTTGGAATTTCCTTCTTTTTTTACGATTATATTCTGGCAGGCCTGGGTTAGCTTTGATATAAACCATTGCTTTAACAAAGGATTATCCTTCGAATTATCCTGCAAACCGGTAACTTCTTCCAGATAATTCCCGCGCCCCGAAAAAAGATACGTCATACCGCCGCTAAAAAAAACTTCATGTTCCGCAAAAAGTACCAATTCCAGGATTTTCAGCCTGACGTTAGGATCCCCTGCCGGATAATTTTCCGCCATCCAGTCATAAAACAGATTGGCCTGTCTGATACACTCCGCCGTATTGCCCTCCTTTAAACTGCCCAGCAGGGATTTTTCCACCTCCACGGGATAACCCTCCTCGTAATGGCAGCACACGGTGAGATCATCCGCATGGGCCACACTTCCGGTTGTATTTATCAGGGCCTTTAAAGCTTCATTATAGGATTCCATGGATTCATTTAACGGCCTTATGCAACCGATTCCGATGCGGAAGGAAATGCCTAAAACATTTTTTAATTTCCGGGTCAGATTCCTGGACTTTTCAATTAAATCAATCCTGTCGTTATAATCCAGCTTTTTAATCTCACACGGGACAAATACGGGAATCTTATTGGACATAATGGATCCAATAATACAGGGATATTCTTCTTTTACCATTTCCCTGATCTTGCGATAATTCAGTTGCGCCTTAATGCTGGTTCCCACGGCGTTGGTCATGTAATTTCCCTTTTGGGTCTGTCCCGAAACCACGGCAAGCATATAGCCGTAATCCTGGGTAATCCCTAACATATTCCTGTAATTATCAATATCCTTCGTAAAATGGTCCTGAAACATAATGGAATAAATAAAGCCGTTTTCAATAATAGGCACCACAATCTCCAGCTTTTCTTTTATCATTAAGTCATTGCTTCTTTTTTCCCTTTTTTCATCAACCTGTTTCATAGCCCTGCAAAGTACCTCCACAATGACCTTTTGGCTGACCGGTTTATTCAGATATTCTATTACTCCTAAGTTAATGGCTTTCTGCGCGTAATCAAATTTATTATAAGCCGACAGAACAATAAAAATAATACCCGGATTGGTTTTTTGTATTTCTTTCATGGCATCAATTCCGTTAATTCCCGGCATCTGGATATCCACAAAAGCTATGTCCGGCCTGAAACGCTCCGCCAGCTCTATCACCTTGCGCCCTGTTTTAGCAAACTCAACCAGGCATTTTCCCTGAAAATTTTTCTCAATGATAAATTGAAGGGATTGGATTACAATTCCTTCGTCATCCGCCAACATAATTTTATACATTTGCCGCCTCCCCAGGCTTACAGGGGAATATGGATAATGACTTCCGTTCCCCGGTCCTTACCTTCACTTTTTATTTCTATTACATCCTCCCGGTTAAAGTATAGCCTTAACCGGTGTATTACATTTACAAGTCCCACCCCGTTGGAATTGTAAGCAATGCCTTTCTCTAATCTTTCTCCGGCCAGTATCTGCGCGATTTTATCCTTTTTGATGCCGATCCCGTTGTCCTTCACAGACAGGCAGACGTCCCTTTCCCCCCGGTACAGGGAAAGCCTGATGACACCGTTCCAGTTAATGCCCCGTATCCCGTAGTTGACGGCATTTTCAACAACGGGCTGGAGCACCATGGCGGGCATCCTGATATCTAAAAGGGTTTCATCAATTTCCCTTTTGAAATTAATGTCACCGGAAAAACGTACATTTAATATATAAATATAGCTGTCTGTCAGGCGGACCTCATCCGCTATGGTTACCGCCTGGTCCATTTTGTTCATGTTGTAGCGGAAGAATTCCGCCACATGCTCAATAAAGAGGCAGGTTTTATCCGCTCCCTCCATCATGGCAAGCTGTGCCCCCGCGTTCAGGGTATTAAACAGGAAATGGGGATTAATCTGGGCCTGGAGTATTTTGAGCTTTGCATCCTTTAAATGTCCCTCCATCCGCAATTCCTTTTCCTTTGAGATTCTCTCCTTCTCTAAATTTTCACGGATTTGTTCAATATACAGCCGTATATTGAAAACCATTTTATTAAAGGCAATGGATACAACCCCTACTTCATCCTCCGATTCCACCTCTACGGGCTCAATATATAACTTCCCTTTTGCTACTTCATTTGCCACTTTTGCAAGATTATTTAACGGCTTGGTAATGGACCTGGTCAGTAAAATAATCAATCCGATATTAATAAAGGCAATTATAATCAGAATGGATGTGCTGATGATCTCCATATAGCGCAGGGTATTGAGCAGCAGTTGGTAACTGCCTGAATTATATTTAAACTGTTCGTTGTTGAGACTGTAAATAAAGGCATTGATATTCTGGAAAGCATTTTTTGCAGTTTCATAATAGTCTTTATACTTTTCAACATTCCGTCCCCGTTTTGCCTGCACGGTCGCAAAGGCCGTCTCCAGATAATTCTGTGACATGTTCTTTATATTTTTTTCCATCAGCAGCATTTCATTATCTGTAACGGCGGTATTTAAGTTGTCCAATAATTCCCGGTAATTTTGTTCACTCCGGTAATAGGCGTCAATGGCGTCCGAGCTTTTGGTATTTAAGTATTCGGTCATGCTGTTTTGCAGATTGCTTAAGGAATCCGACAATTCATTCAGATTAACATTGCTTACATATACCTCGTCTATTTTACCCATCATCTGGTTGATGTTGAAATACATAATAAAATTGACAATCAGCATGATGAACGAAGTAAAAACAAAAGCCGCGGTCAATTTCCGCTGGAGGGAGAATTTCTTCCATTTTTTTAAGAATAGCCTTTTCCTGTTCCCCATAAATGAATCTCCTTCTGACCTATTCCGTTTTTTCTTTGTTGCTGTAATAATCCAAAATATTATCTGCCGAAATAAGCTTTGTATCCACCGGGAGATATTCGCTTACGTGCCCCGTAAGGGAATATTCCGCCAGGGCTTTTACGCTTAGGCTTCCCATCTGCCTGGTATCAACGGAAACAGAAGAATATATAATACCTTTCTCAATGGCATTTAAGATATTTTCCGAATCATAATAGCCTATGATATTGATTTTCCCCACTTTATTATAGTCTACCACCGCCTGGTATGCACATTGGGTATAGGTGGCGTTCAGGCATATCATGATATCCGGCATATTTTTCAAATCCATAATAATATCCCGGATTGTCTCTTCCGGACTGAAGTCGCCTTCATTATTTACTACTACGGCCTTGATTTCCAAATCATGGTTTTTGCCTAAGCTTTTTTCAATGGTATCCCTGATACCGAGAAGGATTATATTCTGGCTGCTGTCCGCACTTTTTTCATCCACCAATACAAAGATGCGTTTTGTATCCTTGTCACGTAAATTTAATACCTGCTTTCCATACTCCTGCCCCAGATTATAACTGTTAATTCCCACAAAGCACTGGCGCATGCTGTTGTTGGAATCCTTTAAAACCGTTGTGACGGGAATACCTTTATTCACCGCTTCATTCACCAGTTCCCCGGTCTTTGTCTCCCCGTCGCCCTCCAAAATGATTCCGTCCACTCCCGCGTCGATCGCCATCCGCATCAGTTCATCTTTCCCGTAATCGGAAAAAAGTTTATTGCCAAAGCGTTCCACATATGCCTTTTGGATTTTTCCTTCTTTTAAAGCGCCTTCATAAACTTCGTTCCAAAAATCCTGCTCCCTGCTGCCTGAAATAAAGGCGTAATGTTTTTCATATACCTCATAGCCGTTCTTTTGGGCCAATCCCGTATCCTTTAATTTATCGTTAAAATAATGGAAACCCAGCACCGTCACCAGCAGCATCAATATTATATTTCCTAAAACAACCAGTGCAAAAAGCCTGGATTTATGTCCATGTGTACGTTTATTTTTTTCTTTCATGGCATCTCTTCTCTTAAATGTACCATTAATTGTATTACCTGTTTTTTCTATATAGTTTATTAACAAAATTATATATCTATTATATAACAGAACCCGCAAGTATGTCAATAAACGGTAATCATGCCACTGCATTTAACCTTTTATGGAGCCAATCATAATCCCTTTTACAAAATACTTTTGGATAAAAGGGTAAATACACAATACCGGTACGGTAGAAACTACTATGGCACTATATTTTAATGTCTGTGCAAGCTGCATCTTCATTTCCGCCTGCGCTGCATCCATTCCCTGCATTCCGTTTACCAGCATTTTATTGGACATCAGCAGATCTCTTAAGAATGTCTGCAGCGGCATCAATGATTTGTCATTGATATATATCAGGGCAGAGAAAAAATCGTTCCAATGCCCTACCGCATAATAAAGGCCGATAACCGCCAGAATTGGCTTGGACAGTGGCAGCACCACCTTAATCAGAAACTGGAAAGAATTTGCGCCGTCCAAGGCCGCCGCTTCCTGCAAACCGGATGGAATGCTGTTCAAAAAATAAGTTCTGGTTATAATAACATTATAGATGGATACCGCCCCCGGTATTATCATTGCCCAAACCGTATTAATCAAATGGAGCTTACTGGCTACAAGGTAGGTGGGAATCAGACCGCCGCTGAAATACATTGTCAGCATGAACAGGAACATAAAGAAATTTCTCGGCATGAAATCTTTTCTGGACAAAGGATAAGCCGCACAGATAGTCATAAACAGATTGGTCAGAGTTCCCGCTACTGTATAGAAAATGGTGTTTCTATACCCGATCCAGATACTTTTATACTGAATTACCGCCTCATATGCCGCCATAGAAAACTGCTTGGGAAGCAGAATTACATTTCCATTCCACACTTCATTGGGGTTACTGAACGAGGCAATCACCACAAACCACAGGGGCCATACAAAAACCAGAAATAGCACCAGCATAATAATCAGATTTACTATGTCAAATATCTTATCCGAATAAGAACGTTTAAATTTTTCTTGTTTTTCCATATTATCCTCCATTCCGCGTATATGAAATTTGTGCCAGGCATTAATAGGCACAAAACTTCTGTTACTTACCACAGGCTCTCGTCCGTCAGTTTTTTTGAAATTTTGTTTGCAGCGACAAGCAAAAACAGATTAATAACAGAATTGAACAGTCCCACCGCCGTGGAGTAGCTGTAATCATTTTGTACTAAACCGACACGGTAAACATAGGTGGCAATAACATCCGATGCTTTCATGTTTAAAGAATTCTGTAATAAGAAAACCTTTTCAAAACCCACATTCATTATCTGTCCTATCTGTAGGATAAGAAGCATGATGATGGTAGGTTTAAGAGAAGGAATATCCACATGAAAGATTCGCTGAAGCTTTGTGGCTCCGTCCACAATCGCCGCTTCATGAAGCTGCTGATCCACACCGGAAAGTGCGGAAATATAAATAATAGAACTCCAGCCCACTCCCTGCCATATACCGCTCCATACATAGATGGATTTAAAGAACTGCGGTTTTCCAAGAAAATCAATAGATTCCAAATGAAGAATACTTCTTACGGTATTAAAAATACCCTTATCTGGATTCAGAAAAATAGTAATCATACCGCACATAACAACCGTGGAAATAAAATAAGGAGCGTAGGATACCATTTGTATCGTTTTCTTTAAATATCTGTTTTTTAAATAATTCAGCATTAATGCAAAGATAATTGGAATAGGAAATCCAACACTCAGACTGTATAAGCTGATTCCGATTGTATTCTTTATTAACAGCACGAAATTATAATTGCTGAAAAAACGTTGAAAATGTTTTAAACCGACAAACGGGCTTCCTAAAATTCCCTCCTTGACAATATAATCTCTAAATGCCAGCTGGATTCCGTACATTGGAATATAAGCAAAAATAATGTAGTAAAACACCACCGGCAAAATCATCACGTAAAGAATCCAGTTCTTCCTCATGTCTCTGCCAAGTTTTTTTAATATTTGTTTCACTCAAAATCCCCCTTTTGGGTCAACCTTTATAATTGTTTTCTTATTTACTTTGAAACCAGCAGTCGAGGGTTTCAAAGTAAAAGTCCCAAAGTAAATTAAGAAAGAACTGCCGCCAAATGGTAGCATATCAAAAGTCCGCGGCAGCCCCTTTTATTTAAGTTAAAATTATATTATTTTAAAATAGAATCTTCATATGTTTTTTGATAAATTTCCTGCAGCCGATTTACTCCCATTGCTTCAAGGGTTGATAAATATTCACTCCAGCTGGATTCCAGATCCAGTTCACCCGTTGCTACCTGCGCCAGATACTGATAAATGTAAGGATCCACATCCGCCTTAATTGTGGCAATCGTCTCGGTATCCTCCTCGGTGTAATACATCATCGGAAGGGGAACCGCCCCCTTGGCGGCTGCTTTTGTACGTTCTTCAATCAAATATTTTTCATCCGGATCTGTTTTATCACTCATAGCGTCAAACCAGTAGTCCGACTGAATGGAGGGATGATATGCCGCACCCTGAATAGTATTGGCGGCACGTACTTCGGCAATATCATCGCCATATCCCTGTCCAACAATCCATTCCCATGTACCGTCTTCCGCTTTCTTCCATATCTTTCCTTCAATACCCAACCAGGCAAGCATACCGCCCTCCTCGCTGTAGAACTGATCCGCCCATGCCACGATAACTTCAGGGTTAGGACAATTATCGGTAATCGCCAGGGTTCCCGGGAAAATACCCGTACTCAGCGGATATAGACCGTCTTCAAACGGGGTAAGCAAAATGTAATCATCATCATTATCACGTCCCACCGTTATAAATGCACCGGCGTCAAAGAAAGAACCAAAAACATCTCCCGACTGTCCAATTGCGCATTGTTGTTCATATTTCTGGGTAAATGCATTTTTATCCATAATGCCTTCCTGATATAATTTTGCTATATAGGCAATAAATTCTTTGTACTTATCGGTTACAGGCATATATGTCATCTTCCCGTCTATTACGGCACACTTAGTAGTATAATCATAAGGGATACTAAAGTAAGCAAGCAGCAAATCAGGTTTTGATCCATCACTGCACGTAAATGGTATCTCATCATCGGGGTCTCCATTTCCGTTGGCATCCTCATCTTTAAAAGCTTTTAACACCTTGTATAATTCGTCTAGATCTGCAGGTTCTTTCAATCCCAAATTATCCATCCACTTCTTATTAATCCAGTAAGATGTCATGGCTCCTTCTTGTTTGTCCAGTTCTGGCAAGGAATAGATGTGCCCATCGGAAGCCGTTATATAATCCCAGCCGTTCCTCTCATCCATTCTTGCGCTTAAATTAGGAGCATATTGCTTAATCAAATCTTCCAAAGGAATAAAAATTTTTTGTTTCCCGAACTTTTCCAAGTCAGCATAGCTAAGGCCCGATTTAAAGAACACATTGGGATAATCGCCGGAAGCTAAAACTATTCCTCGTTTTTCCATTATATCCGCAGCCATTATAGACTGAATATCAAATTTAATATTTGCATTGTCCGCCACATAATTAAATGTCACGTTATCTTTTAAATCATGTTCTCCGTTCATAATAGCAAACATAGTATATTTTGCCGTTTCACTTAATGGGAAAGTGACACCTTCCGTCCCGGTTTCCGTTTTATCCGTGTCTGATACTGATGTTGCCGGTGCTTTTGTCTCATCGCCTCCATTGGATTTGCCAGAACAACCTGCCGTCATAGTTAATACCATTGAAGATACCAATAATAGTGATAAAATTTTCTTGATTTTCATAAATCTTCCTTCTCCTTCTATAATTGTATTTAATTTTCTGTCTTACTAAACGGTACCGGTTCATGTAAGCTAAATTCATTATAATCGCCGGGTATGAACTCCTCAAGATACAAGATTTCCATCCTCATACTTAAATTTTGTATAGCAGTTTTCGGGTTTTTAGTCCTGTCCTCCAGATACCATACATTTTTCAATAATCTTATTATAAATGCTACACCCTGCCTCCGACTGAAATGCGGCAATATTTCCATAATCATTCTCAGCAATGGTAACTTTCCTGCCTGAAGCATTCCAACTTACCGGACAATATTTTTTCCGATTCATTTGAAATTTGTACCCTCATGCTCTAATAGCCATAAACTCTGACTTTTTACCATTTCTTATCCAAAATTCGCAAAGAAATACATTCTTGCGGAAAGGCGTAAACTATTATATGATTAAGTGGGACCAACAATTTAGAATTGGAGAATTTGTCAATGAAGAAACCGCATATATCCTACCATACTCAATACGCCACTTTGCTCAAATACTTTTTTTCGTATTTTATTATCCTGAGTATATTAATTCTGGGATTCTTTTTTGCAGTCCGCTTTCAGTTAAAAAACATCTACTTCCAGACTTTGGATAACCAAATCCAGGAACGGCTTACTCTAATTCAGAAACAATTTAATGATAATATCACTAGAGTTAACGAGCTTCATTCCCATTTGGTATCCGATATCAACCTGACTCTTTCCCGGTATGAAAATAACGACTGGTCCAGATATCAGGCTTCCCGGCGCATTAATGAATACGCCATCAGCAATAACTTCATTCAGGATATTATTTACATTGACCGGAAGAAAAACGAAGTCTTATCCTCCGGGAAATATGTGAAATATAAAGACGGGAGTTACTTTATCTACGTGAACCAGAAATTTATTGAACTTCCCGTGGGAAGCTATGGGCATAGCGGTAAAAACCAATTTCTGTACCTTTCCAAGGACGGTTCCAATCTTCTGCTTTATTTTCCAATCATGGACTCTTCCGCATTTGACACTATTTATGTAATCAACAAGCAGGAACTGCAGACAATTCTAAGAAATGGTTTACCCTTTGGCATTGTTTCCATTTGCCTGTCCGACGTAGGACAAAATATCATTACCGCAGTTAATACAAATGAAATTTTACCTTACCTGGATATTAACAAAAAAGAGAAAAACTATAACGAGAGGAACTCAAAAGAAGCGACCTATGCGCTTTCCACCTCCGGAAACCTTTTAATCGTCGCCTTATCTTCGAAAGAAACCCTTATAAAATATGTAGATACGGCCTTTCAGAAAACCTATCTTATTTTAGTCTGCATTGGCAGTATAGGTATTCTTCTAATCCTTTGGGCTATGAAACTGACTTACTGGCCCCTCCACCTCCTTACAAAAAAGGTAGTGGAACACCCTATGCTCAATGGGAATTATGTAGAAGGAATTGACAGGGCGTTTACCTCCGTTCTTTCCGAAAACCGCCTGCTCCAGAACAAAATCGACCATTACCGAGTTGAGATGCAAAAATCAATTTTGGATTCCATTATCACAGAAAATAATAGGGATTCCACCGTAGGCATTGCCGATATAGACCAGCTCTTCAATATGGAACCCGGAAGCTATATTTTTGTAGTAAAAGTAATGGCTAAGTATAGTTCTCCCGTCCAGAAATTCCAGAATTTCATTACAAAGAATCTCTCCCCGCAAGATTCCTGCCTAACATTGGAGGTTGCAAAACATTATGCCGTTTTCCTTATTTATTACAGCGGTTATGAGCAGTATAAAGATGAGGTTCTCAACTTATTATTCCATGATTTGCACGAGGAAACAGGATATTACATTGCTGTCAGCAACAGTTCTCCTTCCCCGTTAACAATTCCAATCCTGTATGAAAACGCCTCCTTGGCCAGCAGCTATTGGAACGAAAATCCCGTTGTCTCCTACGGAAATATTGAGAGCCAGGCAACGAAAGAACTAAGCTATTCCTATCCTTACCGGAAGCTTGATAATCTGACGCAGCTTTTATTAGATCAAAATTTCACCGACGCTAGAACACAAATGGGCGAATTATTAAATTCCATTGACAAGGAGAACTTCCCTGAATTTTTTATCCATTGTATATTAATTGATATTCTCGCTATGTACGTAAACGTTATGAACCGATTAAACGTAAAATTTAAATCCTACAGTGATATTTATTTTGAGGCCCTTTACTTTTGCCGGAGCTGCGCCTACGAAGAAAAAAAAGAAGAGATTTTCAGAAATATATATCAGATGATCGATATCTCGGAAACCGAGCTTTTAAACACCGCAATTCATTCCTCTCAAATCAGGCAGCTGGTTATGGATAACTATACTTCACCGGATTTCTCTATTTCAGGTCTGGCCGACAGCTTTCATGTGAGCATTGCTTATATGAGCTATCTGTTTAAGAAAAAGTTTAATCAGAATTTCTCCGATTTTCTGTGGGAGCTAAGGCTGCATAAGGCGGAGGACCTGCTGAAAAATACCGATATGTCCATAGACAATATCAGTATTTCTGTGGGCTATCTCAATACCTCCAGTTTTCGCCGGAAGTTTAAGCAGGCCACTGGAATCACCCCGTCCCAATACCGGAACAGGGTAGAAAAAGCACAGGAATTAAATTAAAAACGGATATAAATTATATCTGGCGTAGCGTACTTTACATCTGGCATACCTTATGGGGATTTAAGATGTTTTTGGGATCAAAGGCCCTTTTAATTCCCCTCATGATTTCTACGGCCGCAGGATCCATGGCTTCCAGCAGATAGGATTTCTTCGCATAGCCTATCCCGTGTTCCCCTGAAACCTGCCCGTTTAATTCCCGGGCCTTACCGTAAATTTTATCCATGGCAGCCTTCATTTTTATTTTCCATTCCTCTTCACTTAAATCATCCTTTAAGATATAAGCATGGATATTGCCGTCTCCGGCATGTCCGAAACTCTTAATCCGAAGGTTCACCTCTTTATGCAAATTATGAATATATTCCACCATCTCATTGACATAGCTTCTGGGAACCACTACATCCACCTCGTCCATATAGGTGGTGGAACCCTTGATGGCTTCCAGGAATGCGCCCCTGGCTTTCCAGATGGATTCCTCCCTCTCATCGGTATCGGAAATCAGAATATCGACAGCTCCCTGCTCCAGACAGATTTTAGCTACATTTTCATAAGCCTTTTCGATTTCCTCCGTTGAGTTTCCGTCAAACTTTAATAAAAGATAGGCATCGGCACTGTTGTCCGGGAACTTTTTCCCCAAATATTTTTCCGCATCTATAATAACTTCTCTCTGCATAAATTCAATGGCCGTAGGTATGGATTTAGATTTAATGATAAGGGGTACCGTCCGGATTGCCGTTTCCAGGGTAGAAAAGGGTATCAGCAGGCTGATTACTTTTTTAGGCAGGGGAAGCAGTTTTAAAATAGCTTTTGTAATGATTCCCAGGGTTCCCTCCGAACCCACCATTAAATCCTTCATGGCATACCCCGTACTGTTTTTTACGACTTTGCCGCCGAATTCCACAACTTTGCCATCGGCTAACACTACCTCAAGGCCCCTTACATAATCCCTGGTAACGCCGTATTTAACCGCTCTCATGCCGCCGGCATTGGTACTGATATTACCGCCGATGGTAGCTGATTTCTCCCCCGGGTCAGGCGGGTAGAACAAATCCCTTTCCTCCACGTAGGCGGCTAATTCCATTAATAAAACGCCCGGCTCTACCGTAATGGTTAAATTGGATTCGTCCAGCTCCAGAAAATGGTTCATTAAGCTGGTATCTATCATAATGCCATGCTCCATTGCAACGGAGGAGCCCACAAGTCCGGTTCCGGAACCTCTTGGGGTGACCGGGATATTATGGTCACAGGCATATTTCATGATGGCAGAAACTTCCCCCGTGGAAAGGACCTTGGCAACCACATCGGGGTAGCTGACCGTATCGCTTAGTTCATCATGGCTGTATTCTTCGTTAATTTTTTCGCCGAAAAGCACCCTTTCCCCATCGTTAATGATACAGTTTATAAAGTTTAAATCTTCCTGATCTATCTTTTTATAATTCATGGCTTATGCTCCCTTTCTTTCCTTGATTTGATTAATTAAAGCCGGTATGATTTCATATAAATCCCCAACCAGGCCATAGTGGGCGGTTTTAAATATGGGTGCATTTTCATCCTTATTAATGGCAATAATCTGCTCGGAATGATTCATGCCGGCCGTAAACTGCACCGAACCGGATACTCCGCAGGTAATCATAAGTTTCGGCCTGACAGTCCTCCCGCTAAGGCCCACCTGGCGTTTCGCTTCCAGCCAGCCGGATTCCATAACGGGCCTTGTACAGGCCAGCTGACCTTTCAGCAAATCCGCCAATTCCTTTAGCATCTGCAAATCTTCCGCTTTTTTAACACCCCGGCCCGCCACAACCAAGACGTCGGAAGCCTCAATAAATTGTTCCTTTTCTTTGGCTATAATATCCAGTACCTTAACATTGGTGCTTAATTTTTCAGGAGCAATCGTGCATTCCACTATTTTTCCTAATTCCTCCTGATTCCTCCGGGGCGCATCCATTACTTTATAGCGTACCGTTGCCATCTGGGGCCTGTGATTGGGTGTTAAAATTTGAGCCATGATATTGCCGCCGAAGGCCGGCCGTATCTGAACCAGGTCCGTATTCTCATTGATATCCAGTACGGTGCAGTCCGCCGTCAGCCCGGTTTGCAGCCTTGCAGCAAGCCTTGGCGCCAGCTGCCGCCCCACAGGGGTTGCCCCTACTAAAATGGCCGTGGGCTTTATACGTCCGACAAAATCCTCAAAGGCCGCCGTATAGGATTCAATAATAAACCGCGCCAATTTTTCATGATCATAGACAAATACCTTGTCTACATTATAATGCAGTAATTCATGACATTGCTTTGTGATGCCGCTTCCCATCATAACGGCATACACCGGATGGTTAATCTTTGCCGCCAGTTCTTTCGCCTTGCCCAGTAATTCATAAGTTACCGGATGCATTACCCCGTCAATGTGATCCACATAAACTGCAATGCCCTTCCACTTATCCTTATCTATGATTTTCCTGGGCTCTTCCACATATTCAACGGCCCCCTTAGGGCCTTTTTTCACACATAATCTGCACATTTTACAGGCTGCATTAATTATCAGCTCCCCGTTTTTTTCCTCCATGGCGCCAAAGGGACATAGGCTTATCATGTCCTGTATGCTGCTGACTAATTTTTGATTGACTACTAATTTTGCCATGTTTTTCATCCTCCTATATGAATTTTAATTCCTGTAATTTATGGAATAGCTGACCTGTCAGCTTTTCGGCCGTTCCGCTCCACATCTCCCGATGAGCGTTTACCTCCGGGGGGAAGATACGCTGTACCTGGGTCGGCGAACCGTTCAGGCCGTAATGGTGTTCATCCTGATCCTTTAAATTAGAGAAATTTATGACAGTTATCTCCCGGTCCTTGGTTTCCTGTTTTTTTACATAGGAGGGAAGCCTTGGCATAAAGATGTCTTTGTCTACGGCAAGCAGACAGGGGAACTGGATTTTTGTTATTTCAATATCATCGGTCATATCCATTTCCACCGCAATGGAATTTCCATCCAGTTCCACAATCCTGGATACATTGGATACACAGGGAATATTCAGCCATTCTGAAATCTCCGGTCCTACCTGGGCCGTGTCCCCGTCGGTAGTTTGCTTGCCGCACAGGATTAAGTCAAAATCCCCTGCGCTTTTAATTCCCTGGGAAATGGTATAGCTGGTTGCCAGCACATCGGCTCCCCCAAATTTCCGGTCGGAAATTAAGATTCCCCTGTCGGCTCCCATGGCAAAAGCTTCTCTTATAACTTTCTCCGCCTGTACAGGCCCCATGGTAAGCACGCAGATGCTGCCTCCCTCCTGCTCCTTTATCCTAAGCGCCGTTTCAATGGCATACAGGTCATAGGGATTCATTTTAGAATCCGCCCCATTTCTTTTTAAAACGCCCGTAACCGGATCCACTTCCACCTTATTGCTCTCCGGAACCTGCTTGATACATACTAAAATATTCATGCTTTTCACCTTTCTTTTTTCTGTAATAAACCTGGAGCGTGTTTGAAAAATCATCGCATCGTTCTGAACGCCCCACTTTGCAGGAAACTGGTAGTACCAATTTTCAGACAAAAAAAGAGTTACAAAACAATAGGTCTTATCCGCTTGCAAAAGAAAGGACACCAGATTATCTATTGTATAGAAACCTATTATCATGCAATTAGTTAAGACAAAATGTTTTGTAACACCGGCATTATTTTGCCAAAAATAATTAGTCTGTCAAGAATAATTATTCTGCCCGGCCAAATTGGTAGAACCATTTTGTAATTTTATTATACTTCCCATTTTGATTCATGTCAATGAAAGACATATTTTTAACAATACATTTGTAGAACATTTTATTTCCGGCCGCTGATTTCTATTATCCCGGCCATGTTTTAACGCAATTTTTCGTCAATTATACCAAAATGTTTGTTAATTGCTTCATAAGCTAAGGCTTTATCCTTGTCAACCAAGCTTTTAATCATTTCCGTATGGGCTTCCTGAAGACGCCGTTTATTTATGTCAGAGCTTAGTATTTCTCTTCTCAGATCTACGATAAACTGATCGATTATTTCGGAAAGAGCCTGTAGAATATC
Organism: Clostridiales bacterium; assembly: GCA_015655075.1. Taxonomy (GTDB): domain Bacteria; phylum Bacillota; class Clostridia; order Lachnospirales; family Lachnospiraceae; genus Anaerocolumna. Next base: position 38,740 of record JAATFT010000098.1, read on the forward strand.
GATAATTAAGATATTATTTGACGCTTTTGCAATGTTATAATGAAGCTTCTTATCCAAAATAACATTGTTGTCTTCTGTTTCCTTTTCCAGTTTGTTGTTAATCTCTATAAGCTTTTTAACTTCCTGGTCGGATATATTGTCAATTGCAAGCATCAATGCCTGTAATTCCAAGCCCCGGCGCAACTGGGAAATCTGACGGTAATCTATTTGATTGAGAAGAAACATGATTGACATGGACTCTACCAGATTATTCTCAAAATTACCGGTTAAGTAATTACCGGCTCCCTGCTGGCTGGAAATTACCCCCATAATATCCATGGTCCGGATAGCCTCCCGTACGGAATTGCGGCTGATTCCCAAAGTCACGGATAATTCTCTTTCCGCAGGCAGCTTTCCTCCCATACTTAATTTGCCTTCCCTGATCTGGTTTTTTATATAATCAATTACCTTACTATAAGTTTTTTTATGCAACTCTTTCTCTTCCATCGCACCGCTCCTTGTCTTTTCTGTACCTTCATTGTAATAGGAGGATGTTTAAAATGCAATTATTTTTCTGCAATCCTCCCGCTATTATTGTACTGTCTGGTTCAATTTTAAGCAAAAGCGTGCTGAATGTTTGTCATTCTGCAAGGAAACCGAACGCCTGGTAGCGGTGGTGGCTACGCGGAGTGAAGCTGACGCGGCAGACGGCAAAACAGGCAGTGCGATTTAACTAATTATGAGGCAGACAGTGCACTGCTGTACTGGTATAAATTCTATAATAGATGATAAAAAGTATGGACGTAACGGACCATGTAAGGGGATAACTGAAAATTACGGTTCTCATATCCGGCCAGACAGGCACCGCGGCAAAAATCCATATGATACGCAATACGCACACACCAAAGCAGGTAAGCAGCATAGGAATCAATGCATTGCCCATTCCCCTTAAGGAACCGGAAAATATTTCAATGGATACATAAGTACAATAAGTAGGCACAAGAAAATGCAAAATTTCCATTCCTTTTTCAATGACTAATTTATCATTGGTAAACAACCGGTAAATATAAGAACCTCCAAAAGAAAGAATAATACTTAAGCCCGCCGCCACAGACATTGCCATGATGAAACATACCCTGATGCCTCTTTTTACCCTGTCATTTTTGCCGGCCCCAAAATTCTGCCCCACAAAAGTAGTCGCTGAGATGCCAAAAGACCCCATTATCATCCAGAAAATACCGTCAATTTTTCCGTAGGCAGCCCACGCGGCTATAGTATCTATCCCAAACCGGTTCATGTTGGACTGAATCAGCAGATTGGACAGGGAATACATCAGAGATTGGAAACCTGCCGGTATTCCGATATGTACGATTCGATTCAGCATTTCCCTATGGAACCGTATCTTCCTTAAGTTTAATTTATAACACTCGCCGGTATGCATCAAAGCCAGGCATATAAGCACCGCACTGAAAATCTGTGAAATAACCGTGGCAACCCCCGCTCCGGCCACACTCCATTTAAACCCTACGATAAATAATATATCCAGCACAATATTAAGAGCGCAGCTGGCAATCAGGAAATATAACGGCCTTCTGGAATCACCGACGGCACGTAAAATGCCGGCGCCCATGTTATAAACAAGATTAGCTATCATACCTCCAAAGTATATCCGAATAAAGATCAGGGAATAAGGCATGATATCCTCCGGCGTGCCCATGGCTCTTAACGCAGCCGGCGCCCCAAGTATTCCGGCGATCATAACAACCACACCGCCTACAATGGCCAGCATAATGGCCGAATGTACGGCTTTGCTTACATCTTCTTCATGCTTTGCGCCATAATATTGAGAAATTGTAACGGTAGCTCCGGTGGAAATACCTACGAAGCATCCTACGAATACATTAACTAGTACCCCTGTTGTCCCGCCTACTGCGGATAAAGCTTCTTTACCCACATATTTTCCGACTACAATCGCATCCGCCGTGGTATATAACTGTTGAAAAAAAGTCCCGAAAAGCAATGGAAAGAAAAAGATGAGCAGTTGCTTCCAAATGACTCCTTCTGTAATACTGTTGCTTCCTGCCTGATTCTGTTTCATAATTTCTTTTAACTTTAGCTCCTTTGCTTTTATCTTATCTGACAAAAATATCCAATTTGACAACTATGCTCCAATTAAGCAATAATAAGATTATACTAAATTTCGATTTTATATTCAATTTATATTTTTTATGAATTTTTTCACTACAATAATTAACCTAAAGGCCGCTTGCTCTATATAAGGCAAGCGGTTTCTCTTTTATAATTATCGAGGCAAGGAGTAATTTTGGGAACGTAGCGGGGCTACGCTCCCAAAATCGCGACGCAGAATACAGAAAAGTGGGGCGGTCAGAGCGGTGCAATGATTTTTCAAACACGCTCTAATGTGCTGACAAGTTAATACTTGGACTAATGGCGTAGAATGAATTTTCAGCACTATTATTCTATTTTAATTTTGCTGCTAATTCCATTTTTCTCAAGATGTTTATTTAAATTATCCTTTTGTAATTTTTTTATGTCTTCATAGTTTTTAATATTGTCAAAATAATTAATTATCTTATCCGCAAGACCGGATATTTTCTGAGCGGATACGGGCATAGTGCAGAAATCACGGATGGACGTACCAAAATAAGCTCCGTCGCCCGCCTCTTCATAATTTTCCAGCACATAGGCTCCGCTCTTATCCTTCTTATAAGTAATGGCAGACGGTACCAGACTGCCGCTTACCTCTTCCAGCACATGACCTTCGTAGAGCTTATAGGTTACACTGTAAGTAGTTACAAATACTTTCAGCAAATTTTCTTCTTCAAAGCTGTCAAATATCTTAGGAGCAACGATGGTAAATCCTATATCCGAATCCGAATTTTTCTCCACTTCCGCGGCATAGACCAGGTTTTCAATAAGATCTTCCCCATCATATATAAAATCGGGAAGCTTAATTTCCTTTTGGATGGATAAAGCTGCGTACCATTCCTGTGGGGTAAGAGTCTCATCGGTAACATTATTACGTACTCCTAAAAATTCCTTGCATAACAGCATCATAAGCTGTCCCCGGAGCCCTTTTGCATTGCCGTTCTCAAATTCGGACAGCATGTAATACAGCGCTTCCTCACCGCCATATTTTAAGATACTGTCATACTCATTGGAATGTTTATCAATGTAATCCCAAGGATTGGAAGATTCTTTCGGTGAGGACATGATGATACTTAAATTCTCCTCAACTATTTTACCCGTATCGCCCTCTTCCACAATTATATCCGCAGTTTCCTCTGTTCCTTCCATAACAGCAGACGAATCCTCTTCAACTGCCGTCTTAAGTCCCTGAGTACCTCCTCCCGTACCGATGCTTATAATCTCATATTCCCGGGCCACCAGGCTTTTAATCCGAAATTCTTTGTAATCCCCTTCACAGTCCCTGCCGTTTCCATTCGGAATAAAATTGCCGTTTGCGCTCAAAAAATAGAGTCCGGTTGTGGAATAGTCTGAAGTAACTCCTACACAGAATTCCTTTTCGTCACCGGCCAGAAGTTCAACATCCTTAATCTTATAATAGGTGATACGGCAGTCCTCCGGAATCTGATTCCCCATAAAGGCAGAATAATAATGCTCGGCGGCTGTTTTACCAATATTTATAAGTTTTGTTTCTTCGCTTGAAAATAACCTGGCCTCGGTCTCAATATCTTCCAACGCAGGTTTTGACTCACTGCTAAGTTTATTATGGGCAGGATTTGAAATTAATGCAATTCCCATACCTGTTACGGCAATAATCGATACGATTATTACCCCAATTACAGGTTTTTTATACTTTAATATATTTTTACTCCTTGCCTTTACATGATTTTCCCCAAAAGCAAGGGGATTGCCCGGCAACCTCATCATCCTTTTAATCGACATGTTAAGCAGGGAATTGGAATAACCACATCTTGCATCCGCTCCCAATTTTTTAAGGACACTTTCATCGCAGGACATTTCCATATCCCGGTTCATCAGACTGAAGGAAATCCACATAAGAGGGCTAAACCAGTGAAATATAAGCACAAAAAATGCCAGCGGCTTAATCAGATAATCCCTTCTTTGTATATGGGTACGTTCGTGTTCCAAAATATAGCAGAGATCATTTTCCTCCATACCTAACGGGACATAGATCCCAGGTCTTAAAAATCCGCAGGTAAACGCCGTTCCGATCCGGTCCGATTCATAAATATTATCTTTCAGGCGGGTTGCTGTCTGCATACATATTTTCATTTTAACATAGGAAAGAACACTGTAGGAAAATAAAATAAATACACCGCCAACCCAGATGAAGCTTAAAACGGTTATCCATTTCTGTCCGAAATTAATATTTTCACTTTGTACAGCCCGGGGTAAATTTGCATCCAACCTATTGTCAGAATTTTTTAATCCCTGCTCTATCCCCGGTAACCACATCGGCTCGTTATTATGAGGAACATATTCCATAATGGCTATGTTCTGGGAATCTGTCTGCAATAACCTCAGAATGCTGAAATCCGATGTAAAAGATATGGGGCAAATGAGGCGGAATAAAACCACGGACCATAACAGATAGGAAAAAATCTTAGGTGCTTTCTTTAAGAAAAGGCGGGCAATCATTACACCAACGGCCGCATAAGATGCGGTAATACTCATATTCAGTACAACCGTGAAGAACTCATTAAGATTATTCATTGGGACGCCTCCTCAATCATTTTCTTTATTTCCTCCGCTTCCTGTCTGGTCAGTTTTTTATCCTGCAGGAATGCGGCCAAAAAGGCGGGGAGTGAGTTATCAAATGATTTTTTCAGCAATATTTCACTCTCGTATTTTTGAACCTGCTCCCGTTTAATTAGTGATATAACCGTTGCGTTTTTATTTTTGAGAATTCCTCTTTCGGAAAGCTTCCGAAGCATTGTATAGGTGGTAGATTTTTTCCAGCCTAACTTTTTTAAGCACTCCTTTGCCAATTCGGTTGAGTTGACCGGCTCAAGCTTCCATATAATATCGAGAAATTTAAATTCAGCGTCAAAAAGTTTAAATTCTTCCATATAAAAATAAAGACCTCCAAAAAGGTTTGGGTTTATTGCAATAAACCTTTTGTCGTTAGTTTATCACAATAAACCTCATTTGTCAACGAAATAAACCCAATATCTTTAGGGGGCCTTTGCCAATTCTTCTGCCGTCATGATCCTCTAATTTTCTTTTACCGAATCCGTTACCACATGAAATAATCATTCCCTTTTAATTTTAACAATGCCTCCAGAAGGAAATAATCCGCATATATCAGATTCACATGATGCTCTGTAGCATGATATGCCCCCGAGCAGTGGGTCAGCACACCGTCGCTGTTTTTGGTAAAATCGCAATGATGATCCGTTAATGCCTTTAACAGCCTGATTGCCGCATTAAAATAAACCTCCCTGTCCCATTCCTCCTCTTCCTTTGATAATTCTATTAAACCGCCGGCCGCAATTGCCGCCGCGGTGTCATCCATCCAATAAGGCTCCTTAGGCTGGCGGAAATCCACTGGAATCAGACCGTCCTTAGGAATATTTGCAATAAAATAATTTGCCACCCTCTTTGCAATGTCCAGATATTCCTTTTTTCGGGTATGCCTGTAACTGATTACAAATCCATAAAGCGCCCATGTCTGTCCTCTTGTCCAGGAAGATCCGTCCGCATAGCCCTGTCCGCCGTAGGTCTTTACGACATCACCATTTTCAGGATTAAATTCAACGATATGATTGGAGGACCCGTCAGGCCTGATAAAAATGTCCATGACCGTATCCGCATGCAGCATTGCAATCTGACGGTATCTGGGATCATCCGTTTCCTCCGACGCCCAGTAAAGAAGGGGTATGTTGAACAACGTATCAATAATTGCCCAGCCTCTGGTATCCTTATCCGCTCCGTCATTCCACGCACGGATAAACCTGCCTGAGGGATTAAAACGACCGGCTAATAAATTTGCCGCATGAAGAGCTCTTTTTTTGGATTCCCCGTTACCTGTTAGCCTATAATCTGCCACTGCCGTAGGCAGCCACATAAATCCCACATCGTGGTGCAGACCGTAATAATCCATAAAACACTGATCCAGCTTTTTTTCCGATATTCCTGCAATTTCAGCATACCGCTCCTTTCCCGTCTCATGATACATCTGCCACAGCATGCCGCCCCAGAAGCCATTTGTCCACCAATTAAGTCCGTCCCCAAAAGCTCCGGAAACGCCTCCAATCGATTTGTCATCATGTTCACCGTTTACGGTAGTCGACGGAATCTTGTTCTTGGATTTTTCACTTACCCATTCCATTTTTATTAAAAACTTTTCCAGGCTCTCCTCCAACCATACCCTATCCTTACCATTTAGTTCCATATATTCTGCTCTCCTTTCACATCCGGAGTACTCTTATAAATCCCCTGCAAAATCTTCATGCCGGAGAATTTCCGAAAGTGCTCCTATTTATGTTTTATTCCATCATACCCATATCCCCCATGGAAGGAAATGAATTATGTTCCGTTTTATTTGACTTTTTCTCCGATAGTGATAAAATATAAACAGATTAAAAAAAGCTGCCCTGGCATAAAAAAGACGGGGACTTTTATTATTTTCGTTCAGGAAATTTTCTCGTTTGGAAAATTATTTTCGTTCAGAAAGGTAAAGCTTATGTTTCAATTCAACTATGGCGGTTATAACATTTGCAGCAAGGATTCTTTCGTCATTTACCGGCCCAATGGCAGTAAGGACTATCTGCTTTTATTGTTTTTAGCGTCCATGAAGGTCCATTTTGCCGACGGCGGCAGTATTGTCACCAGGCCCAACGCCTGTATACTCTACCCGCCGGAGGTTTTTCAGCACTACCATGCGGTTTCTAAATTTTACAACAGCTATATGCACTTTTCAACGGATGAGGATTTTTTAAACAAATTTCCGGTTCCGGTGAACCAGGTTTTTTACCTTGAAAATCATCAGGAATTAAATTTAATGTTTAAAGAAACAGCAAAAGAGTTTTATATGCAAGACCTTTACCGGGAATATAAATTGGATATTTTAATCAAAAATCTCCTGATTGAGCTGTCAAGATCCGTGCATCATAAAGGCCTGCAAAATCTGGTGGGCGATAAGGGGTTACGAGAGGTTTTTGACCAGGCCCGGCTTACCATACTGCAAAGCTGCCATAAGGACTGGAGTACGGAAGAAATGTGCCGGTTGGTGAATCTTGGAAAAAGCCAGTTTTTTTATTACTATAATTTGTTTTACAACTGTACCCCAAGAGCGGATTTACTGGAGGCGCGCTTAGACAAGGCAAAGGATATGTTAACCAGTGAAGCCACGCAGGTCTGTGCTGTTGCAGAGGCCTGCGGCTTTCATAACATCTGCTATTTTACCAGATACTTTACGAAAAAATGCGGCTGTGCGCCCAGCCGGTTTTGTAAGAGTAAGAAAGAGTCTGCAAAGCAAACTCTGCACTGACATAAGTATTAAAGTCAGTACTCTAAAGTGTTAACAGCCATCCGCAGCAGCTGTGTAAAGGGGCAGGGGAAACCACGTTTTTAAACAGAGCAGCTTTTGTTTATCCGATACTTTGGCATATCCTCCTGGCATAAAGCTTCCCAATGAGGAAAAGCTTTCCATGGGAGAAAAGCTCCCCAAAGGAGAAAATAAAAAGCAGGCAGCATTTAAAGAGGATAAAACCATGTCGGCTTCCTCTTTGGTTTCATTCACAAATACCCGGCCGTCTGAAACCGTTATTTTTATTATTGTGTTTTCAACAGCTATAATTAATGTTCCCTCTTCCAGTATTTCATATTTCGATTTTAAATTCAAAAAAGCCCTTATGACTGCCGCCCAGTTAAAAATCACATAATTGCAGTTGGTTTTAACCTCACAGCTTTCTGCTATCTGAGAAAAGAAATGAATTTTATCTGTCTCATAGGGTGCGGCATTTAAATAGAAGCTTTCTGTTTTGCATAAGTTTAGCAGGGGCCTCATTAAAAATGGATACAAGGTTAAATCGTCAAGTATAATCTCGTTTACTGTCCCATTTGCCTGAAGGGAAAAATATCCTGCCAAATCGCCTTCCTTTAAAATAACATACGGCTCTGACTCCCAGGACCGAAGTACGGAAATAAATTCATCCCGTTTTCTCACAACGCTTAACGGCTGTTTTTGATAAAGGGAATAAGCCCTGTTTAGCCATTCTTCCTCATTTCCATCAAATGGTACAATCTCAATAGGGGAAGTATCCCCTTCTTTACAAAAATGACGTATATTTATATTTGTTACGGTATAGCTTAACTGGATTCCCGCCGGCTCAAACCCAAAATACTCATATCTTTGGCGCTGCCCCCCGAGAAAGGCAAAGGCACAGCCGTCTGCCTTCATTTCTTCAATAACCGTATTCATTAAAAATTTCATGTAGCCCTTACCCCTGGAATAGGGATGGACCGACACGGTTCCTAAGCCGCATGCCTTTAATTTCTGATCCAATACCTGAAATTCCATGGGCAAGGCACAGACCATTGCTTTGATCTTCCCCTCTTCTTTCACAAGATAATGATATCCCGCCGTGTTTCGGTTGTCATCGTAAATTTTAGGCAGAAGTTTTTTAAAATCGTGGGGACATCTATTCTGGCTAAAAATATAGTTGGCAAAATCACGGATTTGTTCAAAATCCTCCAAAGTTCCGTTACAGATTTTAGTCATTTACAATTCTCCTTATATCTGGACTTAAATATCCGCTAGCTCACATGGCATAAATCATCTGCTCGCCGATGATTTACTGCCAACATAAGACATTCGTTTTCTGAATGTCGTTGTTAAATCAGGGTGTGAAAAATATGCCTTTTATTTTTCATTCTTCCCGCAGAGTCAGTTCACTTAATTTTACCCTGCGTTTTAACATGCCGCTTTTGTAAATAGCGCAGATCAATTCCTGTGTAGAAATTACTTCATCCACTGTATTGCGGGGTATTTTACCTGTTTCAAGGCAACGGTACAGATCCTCAATTTCTTTCCCGTGGCTGACTCCCCAATACTGCTTGACCTTCCCATAGTCAAAGGTTTCATTGGGATTCCGGTCGGCAATATACTGCCTGTTATCATAAAACGTAATAACCGCCCTTTCGCCCGCCAGCTTTACAATACCTTTTTCACAATGAAGTTCAATTTCTACGGGAGCGTCATAACTATAATAATTCATGGCATAAAAGGAAGCCTTAACGCCGTTTGTGTAACCTATGACACCCTCCGCGCAATCCTCAACCTTAATAAAATCATGGGCGCGCCTATTTATTGCAGCTTCAACATAATCAATTTTACTACTGATAAACCAATTCATCAAGTCCAATGTGTGAATTGCCTGATCTATGATTACGCCTCCGCCTTCTTGTTCCCAGGTACCCTTCCAGTCGCTTTCAGAATAATATGCATCGGACCGGTCCCAGGTTACCAGTAATCGGGCTGATAATATATTACCCAGTTCACCGGTTTCCAGTGTGTTTTTTATTAGTATTGAGCCGGGATTGTAGCGGTTTTGAAAGCTGACCTGCAAAATGATATTATTATCATGCGCCGCTTTTTGCATGGCATATGCATCCTCTATATGAATTGCCATTGGTTTTTCCGTCAGGATATTAATCCCCTGCTTTGCGGCATACTGTACCATTTCCGGATGAAGATAGTGGGGAGTACAGATATGTACCACATCCGGCTTTTCCTGTGTTATCATTTCTTTATAATCGGTATAATAATTACATTTATATTTTTCTGCCGCCGCCTTAGCGATATGCTCTTTCTTGTCACATACCGCGGCAAGAGAAGCATTTGCCTGCTTTGCCACCGACACTGCGTGCATGGAAAAAATATGCCCGCAGCCTATAATACCAACCTTAAACTTTTTCATTTTTGCCTCCATTGCAATTTATGTCTGTTCAGATTTGGATATGTTCAACCTCTACGGTCCGGCAGGCGGCAGCAGATTGATAGGCGGCAAGTGCCACTTCCATTGCTTTTGCACCATCAAGTCCCGAAACAAAAGGATTTTTTCCGGTTTTACAAACATCTACAAATTCACGTATCAGTCCTTCGTCACCGCTTTCATTCCACGCGACATCCCCAACCGTCTCTTCCTTTGCATTATATATACGTTCCGTCTGTGCACATGCCTTAACTTCTAAAACACCTTTTGTACCGATAATTTCCATATCAACCTGAGGCCAGATAGTATAATTCTTATGATGGGCCCAGCTGCAGTCAATACTTGCAAATACGCCGTTTTCAAATTCAACATTTACAATTCCGCAGTCGTCAATATTCTTATTATGTATTAAATTACCGCACTCACAGTATACCTTCTTATATTCGCTGTTTACAAACCATCTCATCAAATCCGATAAGTGCACCGTATGGTCCATGACACAGCCGCCGCCGGCAAGCGTAGGGTCCAGAAACCAGCCGGAGGGTATCTTCCCGTGATTGATACCGATAATGCATAAAATGTCGCCGATTTCTCCCGCATCTATCAGCTTTTTTGCTTCCAGTACATTAGAATTAAAACGCATGGGAAATGCCGTCATGATTTTAATTTTATTATCCTCCGCCGCCTTCAGCATTTTTTCAGCCGATTCTATATCCACTGCAAATGGTTTTTCCACCAGCACATGTTTACCTTTGTTTGCAGCGTCTACGGAAACCTGGCAATGCATTTTATTATTGGTGCATACAACCACACCGGTAAGGTCTGTTTCTAACAGCTCTTTATAATATTTATAATATTTCGTATTAAATTCTGCGGCCATCTGAGTTCCTCTGAATTCATCCGCATCAGCGATACCTGCTATTTCCGCGTCCTCTATATTGCACAACGCCTTGGAATAACTTAGTGCATGCATATGCTCGAAACTGATTATTCCAATCTTTACCTTTTCCTTCATAATAATGATAACTCCCTTCTTGCATGTTTATCGCGCATGAGCTCAGTGTATATAATTTTTTAATGTTACGGGCCTACCGGTCAAAGAGGATTCAATTGCCGCCAACGCCACTTGAAGTGCCTTAACTGCTTCGCTGCCGCTGACCGATACCTTCGTATCAGCCTCTACGCAGTTAATAAATTCCCGGAGCTCGGCCTGATAAGGTTCCATGGAATGGGCTGTGGGCGATAAATAGCTGGTAATATGATGCCCATTGTTAATTTGTTTTTCTATCCCGCAGCTTTTTAGACTGTCAAACTCAATCTGTCCGTTTGTACCCACTACTTCAAAAGTAGTACGGAAAACCGAGCCCTCGGGATACGCCCAACTGCCTTCCACATGAGCGATCGCACCGTTTTTCAGCCGCAGAGTCGCAACGCAGTGATCCTGTTCCTTAGCTTTCCCGTTTAAGCTTTGAGCATAAACCCTTTCAACATCTCCAAAATAATAATTGATCCAGTCAAAATCATGTATGATTAAATCCAGGATAGGTCCGCCGCTCTTTTCATAATCCATATACCAGCCCTCCCAGCTCCATTTTGGGAAGCCCTGGTTTCTGGTGGTCCGGATTAATTTAGGAATGCCGATTTCTCCCTGTCCCACGGCATCGACTGCTCTTTTGTATGCGGGGAAATATCTGACCACATGGCCCACCGTAAATTTAACACTCATCTTTTCTGAAAATCTTACCATTTCATTCGCATCCTTTAAGGTAAGTGCTATGGGCTTTTCACAAAAAACATGCTTCCGGGCCTCCATAGAAGTTAATGCATACTCTTTATGCATATAAGTCGGAATACATATATCAACCACATCAATGTTTTCATTCTCCAACATTTCCTCAAATTTTAGATAAACATGGGATCCGCTTATCTTGGCAATGCTTTGTGCTTTTTCCATGTTTATATCACATACACCTATTAAATTTGCATTATTAATATTTTTATAGCTGTTTGCATGGGTGCGTCCCATTGTGCCGCAGCCTATCAAGGCAACATTTACCATGATTTTCAACTCCTTTTTATGACATTTCTTATATAGGTAATTGCGAAACAAGGCTATTATATCTATATACCGTATAATTAATACAATTTCAGAGTTGAATTTTGCTCTAAAGGCAACTGAAGCTATGAAATTCGTATTAATTGTATGGTATATTCAGAAAACTATATCGTTTCGCAATTACCTCATGATATTTCTTAACCAAATTACATCGTTTTTTCCTCTGGCTGATAAAGAATTAAATTATATTTCCGTACCATTTTATAAGCCCATTCCGTCTCACCTAAAATATTCATTGCATGGGCATCGCTGCCGATGGAAAAAGTGACGCCTTTTTCTGCAAGCCGGCTGATTACGGTTTCTCTTGGAGTGAAGGTAGCACAATGCAGCTCGTATGATTTCTGAGACTTTACCAGCCGGTTTCCCAATTCATCGATAAAATCTCTGTCAAAAAACCGTTCACAAATTTCACGGCAGATTTTCTGCCGTGATTCGTATGTTGTATTGCCGGTACCAAATTTTCCAATGGGCAGATACCCTTCCGGATGCCCAAGCACATCGCCTTTGCCGGCCGCCATATGAAGCAGCTTCTGCTTATAAGCATCCCAATAAGCTTTATTAAAATAATCTTCCTGCTCAACATGGGCATCATATTCCACGTAGTGCGGACTGGTAATAATAACGTCGCATATTTTTTGTATCCGCTCCGACAGGTTCAGCCTGCCGTCAAAGTCAGTGCAGGTTTCAACTCCGCAAAAAACCTTAACCGGCTTACCCGCGGCATATTCCTTTATATTGCTAAAGTGTTTTAAAAGCTCCTCCTCCGTTGCGAACTGATTGCGCAAATTGCTGTCATTTTTATCGAAATGGTCGGTAATCGCAATGGCCTCCAGACCTTTTTTTGCCGCAAGGTCAATCACTGTTTTATAATCAACTTCTCCGTCGGAAAAATTTGTATGTATATGATAATCAACCATTGTGCTCCTATCCGCGCTTACACGCATCCTGGCTTTCCCTTACTTAATGCCGGAAAGGGAAATACCCTCCGTAAAATACTTCTGAAACAATATATAAATAACTAAAACCGGCACAATTGCCACAACTGCCGCCGCCATTTTTAAATCATAAGCATCCTCATACTGGCTGGAAAGCTTGGCTATTGCTATGGGCAGGGTCCTGTATTTATCACTGTTGACTACAAGCAGGGGCCACTGGAATGCATTCCAGCTCGATATCATTTTCTGAATACCGATTACGGCAATCAGCGGTTTGACCGACGGAATTACTATTTTCCGGAAAATGGTCAGCTCACCCGCGCCGTCAATACGCGCTGCCTCCAATAAAGGAGTAGGAATAGACGTCATGAAATTCCTGGCAAGGAAAATAAAGGTCGCATCAGCCATTCCCACTAATATTAGGCCCCAATAGGTATCAACCATCTTAAGATTAGATACAAGGATGTAAAGAGGTATTATAGTAGCCACCCAGGGAATCATGGTGGATGACAGTACCATTAAAAACAGCCCGTTTCTGTACTTGAACTGATATTTGGCAAATCCATATCCGGCCGCCAGATCAATTAAAATTGAAGTCACCACCTGTATGGAAGTAACCAAAATACTGTTAAGGTAATAAACCCCGAACTGTCCCCGGGAAAAAAGCTCCCTATAATTGTCCAGATTGAATTTTTCCGGAAGGAAAGTCGGAGGGACATTATAAAATTCCGACAGTTCCTTAAAAGATGATAATATCATCCACAGGAAGGGAAAAGCCACAATAACGGTAATTATTAAAATGAGTAAATACAGGATAATTTTAAAATATATTTTACGTGCATTATTATTTTTCATTTACAATTACTCCTTTATAATAGATCCATTTTTGTAGCTTTATATTGAACGAGTGTAACTGTCATTACAATAAGGAATAATACAAATGACATTGCACAGGCATATCCCATTTCGGCACTTGAAAAGCCCTTGTCATAGATATAATTGATTACCGAGCGGGTACTGTTTAAAGGGCCTTTCAACATATAGGTTTCCTGAAATATCATAAACACCCCGATTATATTTGTTATCAACAGATATATATGGGCCGGGCGTAGCATGGGCATAGTAATATAAATAAATTTCTGCCATGCCGTGGCTCCGTCGATAGATGCCGCTTCCTTAATCTCGCCTGGAACATCTTGTAAACCTGCCAGATAAATCAGCATTCCTATTCCGAAATCCTTCCAGATTTTAAATATGATAACCGACATTACTGCGGTGGAGGCATTATTCACCCAGCCGATTCCCGCCAAGCCGAAGAAATTCAATATGTTGTTAAATAAACCAAAGGACGGCTGATAGAACCATTCAAACAGCAATGCCACGGCAATCGTGGAAGTAATTACGGGAGAATAGAAAATCACACGGAAAAATTTAATACCCCTTAGCTTTACATTAAGTATTACAGCAGTACCAAGGCTGACAAGCATTACTAAGGGAACGAAAACAAAAAATTTCACCGTAATGAGACAGGAATTCCAGAAATCCTTATCATATATCAATTTTTGATAATTATCGATTCCTACAAATTTTTTATCCGGAGTCAGTGCCGACCAATTTGTAAAACTAATGGGAAGCGCCATGATAATAGGAATAATTGTTGCCGCAAAAATATAAATAACCGCCGGCCCTATAAAAAGATAGGGTGCAATTTTAATCATATTAACTTTTTTAGTTTTTTTTTGCACCTTGGATGAATTCACTATATTCATTCCTCCCTCTATAAAATATACAACATGCAATAAAAGACCATAGTGACGATCTTTTACTTATGTTTTTTACTCTGAACGACTGCCGCAAAATTGCAGATAAGCTTATCTAAAGTTATTCTATATCTTTTGCAATTTCTTCGTTCAGTTTATCCTGACAATCTTTTAATATGGTTTCTAAGGATTCGTCCGTTACCATAATTTTTTCGTAAGCATCGTTCCAAATAGTGTTTAACGCACCGGTCTGAAGAGAGCCTACAAAAGATTCATTAAGTGATTCCAGAGCTATGGAAATCTTGGAATCCGCTTTCAGCTCTGCATCGTCTAACAACGCTTTTCTTGCCGGTAATTCGCCTGTGATTAAAGTCCACTGCTTTTCCACTTCCTCGCTGCCTAAATAATCTATCAGCTTTGTAGCGGCCTCTGATTCTGCATTCTTACTCATTACATATCCCCAGGAGGTAACACAGCTGCTTCTGCTTCCGGTATCGGCAGCCGGTATCAGGCCGATGCCGTAATTAATATCCGGAGCCGTCGTCGCAAGATTGCCAATCATGGCGGGGTGACCAAGCATCATAGCAACCTTTCCTTCCCTGAATCCCGCCCAATTTGCCATAAAATTCTCATCATAAACCTTGTCCACTCTGATAACATTGGAAATATCCGTAATGGCCTTAACTGCGGTTTCATCATCCGCAAAAACATACTTGCCGGACTGGGAGTCGTAGAATTTTCCGGCGTACTGTTCCACAATGGAAGTAACCTCAGGAAAATAACCCTTATGCCCCCACCCTGACTGAACCATCTGTCCATTGTTGGTTTTCGTAAGCTTTCTGGCATATTCAAACATTTCCTCCCATGTCTGGGGTCCCTTTTCGGAATCTAAACCTTCCGCCTTAAGCAGATCTTTATTCCAGTACAGTAATATCGACTGGGTATCCGTAGGCACACCGTAATACTTCCCGCCATATTTTAAACCGTCAATGGTTGATGCGATAAAATCACTTTCTATGGAAGCCGTGGGCATTATCGCTTCATCCAAAGGCTGAATGGAACCGACTTTTGCCAATCTGGTCACCATGCCCGACTGTACCTGGAATACATCCGGTGCCGAGTCTGTCGCCAATGCAGGAATTAATTTTTCTGTGTAGTCATCCTCGGGAATAAATTCAAGATGAACCGTAATGTTTGGATTTTCCTCCTGAAACTTTTTCACCAATTCCGTTATCATTGCATTTCTTGCTTCGCTGGAATGCTGCCAATAAGTCAATTCAACCTTCTGCGTATCGGCAGTTAAAGATTCCTCCGATGTATAAGACGATGATGAATCACCTGAAGAAGCAGATTCTTCCGGCGCTCCTCCACCGCAGCCTGTAAGCAGGAAAGCTGCCACGATAACCGCTAATAAAACTGAACATGTTTTTTTCATTTTTAAACCTCCCTTGAAATTATAATTTGTAATAATATATAGAAATAAGCTTTACTTAAGCCTAAATCCGAATGGTTTTAAAAAACTGCACCTTAAGTACATAACTTGCCATACCCTGCAGTGAAGAACTCAGCTCAAGCTTTGACGTATATATACTTAATTTTGAAACAAAGGGCTTTAATGCTTTTTGCCTTACATTTTCACTTACCACTTTTTCCAGTTCTTTTCCTAAACGTGCAAGAGGACCGCCGATAACAATAATATCCGGATTAAAAAGATTCACCACATTAATGGCTGCGATTGATAAAATTTCAAGCTGCTCATAAATTACCCTATTTGCTATAACATCTCCGTTTTTATGCAAATTAATAATATCGTCATAGTCCAGGCTGGTCGTATCAACGGTCCGTCCGTATTTTTCTTCGTATAACTCTGTATAACGCCTTAAGGCCGGACTTTCAGACAATAGGGTTCCGATACAGCCGTTCATGGAACATTTACATTTTAAACCGTGATAATCGATAGTCTGGTGGCCTAGTTCCAGGCTGCAGCCGTCCTGTCTGAATAATTCTCCTCTTGAAATAAGTGATAACCCAACGCCGTTTTCACATAAAATATAGGCCATGTTTTGTATATTGGATTTGGAAAAATAATGTTCACCCAGAATAAGCGCATCCGTATCCTTGAACGTATACACCTCAACGGCGGTATCAAATATTTCATGCACAAGCTTATTTACATCAAGATTTTCAATATATAAAGTTGACGAATAAATAAGCTTGCAGGTACTAAACTCCACAATTCCCGGAACACTTATCGCAACCGTACTAATTTTATCAATCAAATCACTTTTATAGGTACGGATATCAGAAACAGCCTGCAATAACATTTCCCGGAAAGATTTATTACTATGTACGGACATTATAATCGTTTTACTGAATACGGCCTCACATTTTAAATTAACAATTCCCACTATAGCTCCCTTAGGTGTTACACGAAGTGTAAAAACATAGACCAGATCATCGTTCAAGCTATACAGCATGGGCTTTCTGCCGCCTTTGGACTCGCCGATTTCTTTTTCCTTTATCAGCCCTTCCCCTACCAGGTCGGCAATCAGACTGGACACGGTTGCGGCACTTAATTTTGTATTATTGACAACATCCAGTTTTGTAATTGTATCTTTATCAATAAATGTATTTAGAATATTCTGTTTATTGATAACCTTCATTGTCTCCTTGCTTCCTTTCATTATACAGCTCCTCCCCGATATGTTATTTTATCTTTTTTTAATCATTCAAAAAAGTTTTTCTTTATTATATCTTTATAAAATTGATATTGTCAAACTATTTCTTATTATTTATTAAAATTCAGACTTTTGCATAAATATCTTTACATAATTATATAAATTTTAATATAAAAAATGCCATACTTTTTTTAATCATTAAAAAATATAAAAATAAGTTACTCATGTAATATGAGCCGGCGAAAGATATTGTAAAAGTTAAAGTATTTTGTTATCATGAAACTGTGTCAAGAAATCAGTTCCATTTCAAAATTTAAGATATCCGGAAGTCAAAGCGGATATTTAGCTCTGCTTGCCACTTGCTCATAACCATACCAACAGAGTTGGTATTACCGACTCTGCTGGTATTTACCTGATAAAAAGGAGAAACAGAAATGAATAACACAAAAGATTTTGATTTCATTAAAAAAAGAGTGGAGCATCTGATAAAAAAAGCAGGCGCTCTTATCGCAGATAAAACGGTAACCTCAATTACCGCCAAAGTAGGACATGCAAATTATGTAACCAATATGGATATCAAGGTGCAGCAATTTTTAGTTAACGAATTAAAACCGTTAATTCCAAATGCCGTATTTATTTTAGAAGAACAGGATATCCAGCCCGTCCCCGGAGAATATACGTGGGTAATTGATCCTATTGACGGTACGCAGAACTTTATCAACGATTTCAGACATTCTGCAATTTCTGTCGCCCTGTATCAGAAATCGGAGGGTATCTTAGGCGCCGTTTTTAATCCCTTTCTCGAGGAATTATTTTTCGGAATCCGGGATGGAGGCGCCTATCTTAATGAAAAGCCCATCAAAGTCAGTACCAGGCCTTTTAACCAGGCAATTGTGGCACTGGGCACCGCCCCATATTATTCCGCATTGGCAGATAAGACTTTTGATATTGCAAAAAAGCTCTTTAAAGAATGCGCCGATTTCAGACGTTCCGGTTCCGCCGCCTTAGACATCTGTTATATAGCCTGCGGCCGTTTGGATGCCTACTACGAACTTATGTTAAGCCCCTGGGATTACGGCGCCGCTTCTATTATCCTTAAAGAAGCCGGCGGTATTATCGACGCCATTCATCCGACCGTCTTTTATTTCACACAAAAATCCGGAATTATTGCCGCGACAGCGGACATATTCAAGCCATTCTGCAGTATTGTGGAAAGTTTATAGAGGCTTAATCACGTATTTCCCGGATAATCAGCTCCTTATAATAGGAAAATATTTATCAGCGGAAAATGCCTCTGAATCGATTAATTACCGAATCGTTGTCCCCTCTAATATTGAAATGATAATACCAGCAAGTAATATCTGTTTTTCCCGTTCATAATATTCACCGGTTATCCTCTCTTTCTTTGCGGTTCTTTTCCTTTTCACTTTCTCTCTTTTATGCTGCCTTCGCGGTAATGCTTTAATAATTCTCGCAGTTCTTCTATCTTTTCCTGAATGTCCCTTCCGGTTTCAGTATCGGCAACTAAAACACGTTTATCCATGGTTTCAACTGTCATTATATTCGGAATAATACCTGCCATTTCTCCTTCTTTACGGATATAAGGCCGGTGCTCTGCCAGGCTTAAATGACGGGAGCTGTATATTAGCGTATAACCGGCAATCCCCGTCTTTGACTGGTAGGATTTTGATAATCCTCCGTCAATAATAAACAGCCGACCGTTAGCCTTAATGGGGCTTTCCCCTTCCTTCATTCTGACCGGCACATGACCGTTAATAATATGCGCCGTATCTTCCTCCAGTCCGAATTCCTTCAATATCCTCTTGCAGACATCTTCCTTCTGGCTTAAACGGAAATAGGGATTAAATATCTCCGCCCCGGCTTTTTTCTCCTTCACAAAATAATTTTCAAACATGGACAATTTACTTTTTCCAAAAAGCGGCGACTTCCTGCCGCACCACAGATACCACATAAAATCACGGGCATCCTCCTGCACCTTGGCATTATCTTTTCCATTATCCTTTTGGAAATATGCCCGGTTAACCACACCGTTCAGATAATCCAGCAAGGCCTTCCCGGAATATTCCTTTCCGTAAAATGAGACGGGCAGGAATTTTCCCTCCTCATCCATGGGAATGCAGCCATGGTACAGTAAATTTCCGTTAATACTTTTATACATGGAGCCGTTGGAATACAAAAAACGAATATGCTTATGGAGCAGCCTGCTACTGTGAAAGGAATGGGCCAATATCTCCATGAGATTCTCTTCCTCCTTAGTCAGTTCCAGAGGAGAATCCGGATTGATAGTTGGAAACAGGGTGTCCTTAAGGGAATATGATATTCCGGAAATGGTAACGGTATTGTTAATATAGTCGATATTATTTAACATGTCCCGGTCTTCCATCCCATATTCCGGGTGCCGTCTAATTAACTGTCCTTCCAATTTCAACTGGATCATTGTAATCGCTTTATGCATCTTTGCGGCCAATTGAAAATCCACCGGATCAAATTCATTGCAGTCAAGCACATGAGGGGCAAAATTCAGACACTCCTCCTCTTTATACACCTCGGCTGCAAAAATGGATAATGCCCGCAGATTAATACCATACCCGTCCTCCAATAAATCAAAATTATTATAGCTGATCGCCATTCTGATTACATTGGCAATCAAGGCACGGTTGCCTGAGGCAGCTCCCATCCATGAAATATCATGATTTCCCCATTGAATGTCCGCCTCCTGAAAATTCTGAAGTTCCTCCATAATGATATCCGCCCTGGGACCCCTGTCATAGATATCGCCGATAATATGCAGCCTGTCAATACTTAGTTTGCGGATCAGTTCACAGATTGCTATTATAAAGCTGTCTGCCATTCGTATGTCCAGTATGGTATCGATAATTTTCTCATAGTAAAATTCCTTATTTACGTCATCGGCCACATTGAGAAATTCGTCAAAAATATAGGCAAATTCCTTAGGCATCTTTTTTCTTACCTTAGAACGGGTATACTTGGCGGATACCACTTTACAGATATGGATAAGATGGTACATGGTGCTTTTTTCCCACTGCCGCAGCGTTTCCTTATCCATGTCCGTCCCGGCTAAAAACTGCTCCGGATAACAAATCAGGTAGGCGAGCTCTTCTCTTTCCCGTTCAGACATGCACCGGTCAAATTCCTGGCCTATTTTATTCTTAATTTCTCCTGAAGCACTGCGGAGCAGATAAAGAAAAGCTTCATATTCCCCGTGTATATCGCTGAAAAAAAATTCGGTTCCTTTAGGCAGGCAATTAATGGCACTTAAGTTAATTATTTCACTGGCTACCGATTCCGTATCCGGATACTCCCTTGCTAAAAGCTGTAAATACTTCAAATCCATCATATTCTTCCTTTCCGTGGTTATTTCCATGATTTCCATTAAAAAACTCATCGGTTAAAGGCAGTTCCCCTTTTAATTGCTTTAATTAAAGGATACAGCTTTTTAGCATAATTTTCAATCCCATATAGGTAACTTCACATGCAAAACGCATGAAGGTATATCTGAACCAAAACATAGGGTTGCGGCTTTTAATTTCAAAATCCTTTCCAAAATTACAATGACATTATCCTGTCTGCAAACATATTAAAAATACAGCTTCTATTGATACTATTTCAAGCTTTTTATATCAAAAAAAATTTGACATATAAATGTAAGCATCTTCCAATGTAGTTTCAGACGGGTGACACTGTATATCCGGCTGTTCCTCACTAACTATCTTTACTGTCATACCATGCTCCGTATATTGTTTAGAAGTTATATCAGGAACTCCGGATTGTGAAGTAATGCCTGTATCAATCCCACCCGGCGTTTCATTCCTCCGGATAATTGCCTGTTCTTTTTCTTCCGGTGTTCTGTCAGATTTGTTTTTTCCAGATAATAATCGATCCTGTCTTTGCA
>JAATFT010000094.1 GCA_015655075.1 Clostridiales bacterium
ATATGAATAGACATCCACAAAATGGTTAAACTATAAATGAACACAAAATTCGACAAGAGAAATACATATTTAATTCCTGCCAAAAGCAATGGTATTCATCATGATACTTCAGCTTTGGACACAGAAAAATTTACGCCCTCCAAGAAATCAATTTGTTTCTCGCAAAGTCCTAGCTATTAAATTTGCTACCTATTGTGCATCTTTTTCTTCAAATCTTATAACCGTTTATTTTCCCTCCAATAATTTCATTATGACACTAAAAAAGCTACCCTCCCTTACTTATATTTCAAGGACGATAGCTTATATGCTTCGTGATACCACCTTAATTTATCTATATTTTACAATATAGACCTCTGCGAGTACGGAATTAACTTCGATACTCTGGTGCTATAATGGGCACTCCCATCGTAGCCTATACAATTATTGTAGTTGGTACGCAGCTCCAAGAGCATTTTCAACAATGTATTCTGTGCTTCTTCTCACCATAAAAGCTCTCTGTAACATATCCCATTGCTTACTTTCTTTTCATAGCCTGTTATTATATGTTTCTACTAAAATACTACATTTTTAATATAAAGTCAATGATTGAATGGAAAAGTAATAAAAATTTTTAGCTGAGCTGATATGTACACAAATAGGAATAGTGTACCACCTACACTTGGTTAAATTGTGTATGCCTTCACTGCACAAGAATAACAGCTGCAAGCCGGTTGAGTACAGCAGGAATGCCTTTGGATAAAATACGGGATATCTTTGGTCAGGTGGATGAAAAGACCACGCTCGGTTATATTTATGATCCTAATATGGAACAAGAAAACCTTGATATCATGAATAAAGCATTGTCCAAAAAGTAGTGCACATACCGTACACATATCAGCGCAAAAAAATCCCTTGAAAATCAAAGGATTTCGTAAGCGCGAGACGGGATTCGAACAAATCCCCGCACACATAAATACTGATAAATAGGAGGTTTGCGGCTTCTGTTATTTATCTGCACACATACTTGCACACAAGGGATGCGTGATTTTTGTAAACAAATTCATGTCTTGTCAATATGTAAACATTTGCTGCAACTACATCAACAATCGGTCAAGGGCCATTGCGCTAATGAACATTCTTTCTTTTTTACTTGAAAGTAGTTTTTGAGTCCAATCAACAAAACCCGCATCACCAATTTCTAAAGTTTGCTCGCCAATAATTAAAAATATTTTAATGTTAATTCCCTTATAATATGAGTTCATTAAATCTTTGTCTGTTACTACTATTTGAGTATCTTGAAATTCTTTATGAATATAACCGGAAATTCTTTCAAAAAAGCCATTAGAATCTTTATAACCAGCACGATGTTGTATTTCTAGTAATATCTTACCTTGAAATTTTATTTCTAAAAAAGTTTTATATAAGCCTATATGCTTTTTTATTGCTTTTCGTTCAAAATCATATGAACCAGTATCCTTCCCAGAAGAAACCATGCAAAATAGTCCAAAATGAGGTACTTGACCAGGATAATATTGAGCTTGAACTCGTGTTAACCTATGTGTTGTGCAAATATGTATTTCATTGTTTGTTCGATTAATAGTGCCGCTTTTAAGTCCATCAGCTATATATACTGCTAACATATTTGTCGGGTCTGAAAGAATTTCAGTTCCTCGTAACGCCGATATAATTTTGTTTTGATTAACAGTAGCAATCGAGGAGCAACAACCTAATAATGCAAGTGGAGAAAGTATGATGGGAATAATTCCTTCTTCTTTAGCCTCCGATAATACTTCAACTTCTAATTTATGATAATCAATAGTATCTATGCTACTTGGTTTAACAAAATAATTCGAAGAATAACTTTTTAATATATCTTCAGGAATTATATTTTCAGTTATTTGTGAAAATAAATCCATTAACAATGAGTTAATTTCAGAAAAGGACAGTTTATTAACCAATTCATCTAATAATTGTGGAGTGTGAAGTTTATTTAGAATTTTAGACGTAATTTTATTTTCATTCGACATTTGTTATCACCCTTTCACTATAAATAACATGTAATTAAATTTCACATTTATGTAATTATACATATCCGATTATAGTAAGTCAATCCATGCTGGAAAAAAGTGTATTATCTGCACTTTTAGAAAAAGTGTACGCATATTCAAATAGACATGATAACGGTTACTCGTATCCCTCTTCAAGTAAACGGTTAATCATGTCATTTTTTCAAATATCGTACTTTAAATAATAGCATATTAAGTTTGTATATGATGAAAGGAGAAAACAAAACAAACAAAGCTCTTGCACATACTTCGTCATGCGCATAAAGATTGCGCGGAAAAGAGGTGAAAATGGCTCGTAACAGAGAAAAGAAACACCAATCATTGGTTCATCAGGTGGAGATCAAATTAAAATCAAAAATGGCAATCGGTCATTCGAAATATGATGACCAGAGGGCGGAACGTGCACTATTGAAAGAAAAGCGGAAAAAGGATTCTAAGGCAATGTTAAGTTATCAAGAACGTATTACCATACATAAGATTTATACCTGGAGTACCTTTCAGGATTATCAGAAACATGCCTGTTATTGGTCATAACAGAATCAATACATTGCAGAACATTATTTGCGCTAACTCTTATGCCCGCAGGATCTGCGGGCATATTGTAGAAAAAAGCTTCGTTTTTAAAATCACCTGTCATATTGTTTTATGAAATATGAAACAAATTTTTAAAACAATTGACAGGAGGTCACATTATTATGCTTGATGCATTATCTATCTTGCAGGAAGCTTATGAATGTGGTATCTTGGATGCAACAGAAGTCGCAATAAAAATAAATATGACCAAAGAAAACTATGTAAAAGAGCATCATCCATATTCCATCAGCTCTAGGCAGGATGGACGCTACATAACCACCATAAAGAAAGAGGACGAAGAAAGACAGCAGATAGCCGCACCATCATATGTAGAACTGATTAGTAAGCTCTACGAATATTATAGTGACCGTAAAAGTGATTATACTATCAGTGATTTATATGAGATGTGGATAGAAAAGCGAGAAAAACAGTCTGTAGAAGATACCATTGATATTAAGACTGTTAAACGGGATGAACAGCATTAGCGTAAGTATTATGCTGATTATAAGCTTGTTACGATTCCCATTCAGAAAATAACCACCAGAATGCTGAATGATTTTCTGAATGATTCCATTACCACATTTAAGTTTTCCCGAAAAGAATTTAACAACATGAAAACTATCTTGAATTCTGTCTTTCAGATAGCAATGGGTAAGGAGATCCTATCGGTAAATCCATTACTCAACACACATACGAGCATTAAATTCCGCTCCATTCAAAAGAAAAAAGATGGTTCCAAGCTTTATCTTGAAAAAGAAATGGAAATCCTTGAAGATTTTCTCTATCAACAAGGAACTATGGAAGCTTATACGATTTTGATGGATTTCCAAATCGGAACAAGGATAGGTGAACTGGTTGTTCTGAAAAAGGAAGATATGCTTGATGATGAAGTCTATATTCATAAGATGGAGATTGTTGATGAGGAAAGAGTAGGCGGAGTATATATCCGCAAAGGCTATAAGGTTGTGGAATACGTGAAACATGATATTTCCTCTGGCTATCGGACTGTTCTTTAACAAAAAAAGCAAAAAAGATTCTGGAAGAGGCTAAAAAGCTTTCACCTGACAGTGAATATCTTTTCACACAGTCAAATGGTGAAAGAATGACTAGCAGAAGCTTTAACTACTGGCTGGAGAAGTATTGCAGAGATGCTGGAGTAACGTTTAAGAGCAGTCATTGTATCCGAAGAACCTTTTTCAGTCGGTTGTATGCAGAGGGCCGCATGCCTTTAGAGGAAATCAGTGTGTATATGGGCCATGAAGATACGGATACAACGAAAGGCTATATCTACAATTACAACGAAATCGAAAAGAATCGTGCCTATATGAACAAGGCATTATAGCAGTCCCCGTACGTAAAGGGATGTTGCACACATCCTGCACACATTATTTTTGGACACAAAAAAACAGGAAAGCTTGATTTTACTAGTTTTCCTGCCCTTTTCAATTAAGCGCGAGACGGGATTCGAACCCGCGACCCTCGCCTTGGCAAGGCGATACTCCACCTCTGAGCCACTCGCGCGTATATAATTTAAAACACAGATGAAGCATGTATGTGCGTCAGACACAAATGATATTATAGTGTATGAAAGCTTTTCTGTCAATAGAAAATTAGAATTTTTTTTCATATATTTGACCTTTATTTGACCTTATTTACATTCCGACTTCCTTTTTTCGATTGAATATATCTTTTTATTTGCGCTTTCCTTTTACCGAAGCCCGCGTCCATAGAACCATGTTTTTCATCTAATTTTTCATCTGACATAGAGCCCTCTCCTATTACATGAAAAAGGGACTTTATAAATTATATAATACAAAAATGCCGCAGGGCATATGCTATCCCGTCTTCATGAATATCCTTCGTTATATAACTCGCAATATTATGGATACATTCATCGCTTTTTTTCATAGCTATACTGTTGGATACATATTCAAACATGGAAAGATCGTTGGAACTGTCCCCAAAGACATACGTATTTTCAAGGGGTAGGTGATAATATTCCAGGACCTTTTTAATTCCGCCGGCTTTGGAATAACCCCGCGGTACTATTTCTAAAAGCCGGCTTCCCCTGTCAATACAATCAAATCCGTCACTTAGTGACTTAATAAATTCATCAAGGTTCGTATCCGCATTCGCTTTCGCAAATAATTTATCAAAAATAAGTCCCTTTGTATCCCAGTTTTTCTTAAGTCCGTAACCCCTCCTGTGAAAATGTTCCTGTATTATTTTTATATCCATTGATACCACTTCCCTGGAATCAAAATAAACATCATCCAATCCTTCCAAAACCGCATCTATATTGTATTTTCTTAATAAACGGATGATTTTTCTGCAGGTTGACTCTTCAATTGTTGCCGCTGCAATCACCTGGTTATTAATATTTATATAGGTCCCGCAGCCACATATGTAACCGTCAAATCCAATATCCCGTATTTCTCTTTCTATATTAAAGTAAGTTCTTCCGGTATTTATAAATGCTAGGTGTCCTTTCCTTCTTGCATCTTTAATTGCTTTTATGGTACTATCGGGAATCATCTGCGTATCCTCAGTCAATATTGTTCCGTCAATATCAAAGAACATGATTATTCGCGCCATCTTGTACATCCTCTCTATACGTTTATTATCCCAATACATCATATTTTTTAATTATATCTGGAAATAAGGAAGATTGCAAACCAATTAGCAAAACTTCAGTCTTAATGAAAATTTCAATCTTAAATTCTTGTGGATTTTTGTGCCCAAATATATTTCAAAAAATATTATAATATTTTTATGGCAAAATTTATGGCATTTTAATGTAAAAGTTTTGTAATTTTTAGCTCTTTTTCTTTTTCTTAACTTCTTTATTGGCAGTCTCTCACTATCTTTTTGTAAAGTTAACAATAATTTCATAAAATCATCAAATCCTGTACACATATGAACAGTATACTTAACTTATGGCAGAAAGCAAGGTTCCCCACCTTGTTTATATAATTTTTTTTTTCATAAATTTGGCCGGCAGGATATCTGCCGGCTCCTCCTTTATAATTTACTTTAATCGTAAAAGTAAATCGTTTTTCACATATTCTTACCATTCCTTTGTAATTTCCGCTACGGTTATATCATACTTTTTTAAAAATTCATCCAGGTCTCGGCTATCCCTAATCAGCATAACTTCCGTAAATTTTCCGGTATGCAGATTCTTAAATCCGGCGACTTTCTCTCCATTACAGATACTCGCCCGGATTACTGGCTTTAGATTCTCCTTGTCATACAGTTCCTTTACCTTCTTTTTATGAAACATCCCTGCGCACACCCCTTTATCATGAATGATGTTTGCCTGAAGCATTTTCTGCCCGGCATGCTGGATTTTGAATTGCTTTTCCCTCTCCAGAAATACTTCTAAAATCCTTTCGGCGGGTATTCTTTTGGGGCTTGATTTCCAACAAGTCCTCTTGCAGCTGTTTTGCTATCGCTTCAGCTGCTATATAGTTTCCTTTCACTTCTGGTCTAACGCAAAGTTCAGAGAGACCTTAGTTCAGAGAGACCTTTAAGCTGCGTGTTAAGGCGTGTATTTAACCTATATGCTATTTTCAGCCGCAGTTTCAGCCGCAGATTTCGAAGGAATTCTCATTCACGGCGGTAGGAAGCTCTTTCGTGTCTATATTATCGATGTCTATATAATGACTTTTTTTAATCATTTCTAGCATGGCGTCTATACCGTATCGTTCACCCTGAACCTCCATTGTTACGCTGCCGTCAAACTCGTTACGTACCCAACCGGTAAGTCCGAGTAAATGTGCTGCCTGATAGGCTCTGAAGCGAAAGCCGACGCCTTGTACACAGCCTGTAAAGATGTATCGCATTCTTATTATCATATCGTCACCTTTAAGAAATTCACTTAATATAATGTCAGCTAAACATCTGGCTGAATTATATTAATAATCTACAATTCGCTGTAACTGGGTTTATTTTCCGTTGCTCGATCAGTGAGAGCTTTTCGGCGTGGATAAGCTTTTTCAAAGCTGCTTCACGCTTTAGAGCTTCACTCTTTGTTGAAAAGCTCTCTTTATAAACCAACTCAACCGGCAGGCGTGAACGGGTATATTTTGCGCCTCGTCCACTGTTATGTACAGCAGTACGGCGGCATGGGTCGGTTGTGTAGCCGCTATAGATTGTACCATCTGCGCAGCGTAGCATATACGCGTAATATTTGGTAGCTTTCACAATTTTCATTTTGAGTTTTTCCTTCATAGATTATATTTGTGTTACTTCAGGCAGCGGCAGTTTTTCGTTTTCAAGATTAGGATGTTCGTTAAATTCTTTAATTATGAATCCCGCGTTAATAACAGAATTTATGATTTCACTTAAAGATTTTTCGCCCCCGGTGCAGATATGCTCATAATCTCACCGATAAATCAGAACCTATTTAAGTAATCTTGCAAAGAATCGGCCAACTTTCCAATATGTATCCCATCTACAAAGGAATGATGCACTTGAACAGAAAAAGGAAGAATCCATTTTCCATCCCTTTCAAAAAATTTTCCCCAATCAAAGAGAGGTGTAGCATTATCTTTTTTCCCTGAGTTAGTATGTGAAATATGAGTATATGATACCCACGGAAATGGCGAAAACTGAAATACATCATTGCCTAATGGCCCTATAAAATACTCTTTTTGATTTTCAGCCTTTTCTATAGCTATGGCAATATATTCTTCTAATGTATCCTGCATCTCAACCTTAACAACCTTAAAAAGCTCGGTGACTTTGTCCATATATGTAAAAGCGGTATCAATTCTGTCATAAAGCACTATCTGACCATCTACGAAGCGATATCTAAACTCCTCAATTTCGTTTGCACATTTAGAAATAATAAAGATTAGTGCCATTGTAAACGAATACTTCATCTCTTTAACTCTTGCTAAGAAATTACTTATATCCAACTCAAAAGTCACACAGTATGACGGTTCAATGCTGTTTCTAAATATTTCACAGTGTAATGCACGCTTCCAATTGTTTTCATCAATTACCTTATAATTACTAAGCATTATTATATTGTCCCCTTTATGAATAATTTCAGTTTTGCTGAACATCAAATACTTGTAAAATTATATGTATAAAAGTTATTTTTCAAGCTCCCAAAATAAAAACATAGGTATTTTTGTTAGCCATCCTATTCTTGGTGACATTTTTAACTGTTCTTCAGTAGGTAAGGGTTCATTTAAATCTGTTATTCTTAAACCATTTTTAACAAAAACTTTTACATATTCATTTAATGTTCGATGTCTCCAAATAACAGTATCATTTATACCTTTAGCTGGTGGCATTTCCCATTCTTTTGGCAAAAAATAGTTCTGCACTACTACTACCTTGGTTTCATTATCTCCATCGGTCCATTTTATATTCTTTCCATTAAAGCATGGATGGAGAACACTAGCAAAAATTTTGCCATCACTTTTCAACACCCTAGCTATTTCTTTAATTGTTCCATCTAAATTTTCACAATCCATTAACATCATTGAACAAAGAACAACGTCAAAATAATTGTCTTGTATATCGTATAAGTCACAACTATTACGGATATAGTGAATGATTATCAATCCTTGTTCCTTTGCTGTATTAATAGAATATTCTATCAAATATTCGGAGCAGTCAATTGCTGTTACAAGTGCTCCTTTTTGTGCTAATGCCCTTGAATATCCACCATCACCGCATCCAATATCTAATATTCTTTTTCCAGAAACATCACCAAGTTGTTGCAATGTATATGGCATAATAAAGAACATCCTAAAGTCATTTCTTTGAGCAACTTCACACCATTCTTTACCAGCTTTACCCCAGCATTTTGTAGAATTATCATTATGCATACTCTTAGCTCCTTTATTATGACATTTCAAAATTGTAATCCATTAGTTAATCAACAAATTGCAATTTATTTTATTATACTTATTCTAATATAAGAAGTCAATCAACACTTCAACACCTGAATTCCCTCAATATTTTAATATCCTTATGCATAGATATTATATTGCACATTTTACAGGGTGTAAAAACATAATATTCCATTTCGAGCTAAAAAAGGCTCTGTCAGAATCTTGAAAATGGACTAAATATAGTTTACTGGTATGCTACCGCCGCCCTTGACAGCTGACAAAACAAAAGTTTTCTGTAAAATTAACAATAACTTCACAAAATTATCAAATCTTATACACATGTGAACGGTATACTTAACTTGTAGCATAAATCAAGGTTTCCCACCTTGTTTATATAAATTTTTTCATAATTCGGCCGGCAGGTTAACCTGCCGGCCCCTCCTTTATATCTTTTAACCGATATCCCATGGCTGTTAAGCAGGTAATCTTTAGCTGCAAATAGCTTTGATGATACATAAAACAGCCTTTCTTCTGGCTTTTGCAGCAATAATGATTAAAAACAGCCCTCAAATCCAGTAACATAAGGATTTGCGGCCGAAATACTGCCTTTAGTCCTCCTGTCTGAAACGGTACACACTCACGGATGCCGGCGGGATTACAACTTGATACTCCTTCCCCGCATTTATTGGATTCCGCCACTCATTTACTGGATTTTTCCCCGCTTTTACCAGATTCTGTCCGGATTTTGCGCGGACTCTGTCCGGATTCTGGAATGTATTGCATGCTTTCGGACTATCCGCATTCAGGACTGTTACCTCTTCCAAAGCGGCATTCTTTTCAAATTGTATACAGGCTTCTTTTTCCTTTTTAAAATCCGTATTTATAACATTGAAATTAATGATATGATCCTTTATGGATGCAAAAATAAATAACCGCCCCTCTTCTGATGTATTCTCTTCTTCGCATTCACATTCTATTGCCGATGCATCCCGGTGTACCATATACATTTTAAATACATCATAATTCGGTGTTTTCACAAACTCTTTTCCTTTTGTAAGAAATAGGGAATTTAGGACATTCACCGTCTGCGCCACGCATGCCATCTCTACATGGCTGCAGTTCCGATGGAATATATCCAGTGTCAACGCACTTGTAATAGCATCCCGCATTGAGCATTGCTGATACAGAGCCGGTTTGCTCTGAAAAGCCATGCCATGCCAGTTTCCCCATTCTCCGACTACCAGCCGGCATTTAGGCGGCGAATCAAAATGATCCGCAGACATTACTTCCGGTTTTTCAAAAGAATCCAGCCCTTCTTCAATCAGCTGTTTCTGTTCCAATATTACCTCTTCTAACTTAAGACAGCTGTTAATGACACGGTACCAGTCTGCCCCTTCAAATTCATCCTCCTTTTCCTTTAGATTCGTAATGTTCCAGTTATAAAAATGAAGATCCAGCGCATCCAGGGGCGGCTGACGGAAATTCTTTAAAGCCTGAAAAAGTCTTCCGGTCCATTCCACACGTTCTTTGGACCTGTTTCCATCCGGCCCGCAGGCTATCCGTAGGATCTTTTCATTCTCATGCCCCGGCATACCTGAATGAAACAGCGGAATTGCCGAAGCATATTGCCTGTATACATCCGCATAACTTTCCGCCGTTGCATTTCCGCCTCCACACCAGGATTCATTTCCGATGCCCCAGTATTTTACCTGAAATGCCTTTTTTGAACCGTTTTTTGCCCTTTCACTGGACAGTGTTGTATCTTCTTCCCGGTTGCAGTACTCCATCCACTCTCTCATCTCCCCAGCGCTGCCGGTCATCATATTCACATTCAGCCATGGCTCTGCACCCACCCTCCGGCATAATTCCATGAACTCATGTGTTCCGAACTGGTTTTTATCTTGCGTAAAGGTACCAAAATTTTCATTATAGGTGATTGGCCTATCCTCTCTTGGACCTATTCCATCTCTCCAGTGATAGGTATCCGCATAGCAGCCGCCCGGCCACCGGATTACCGGCGGTGCCAATTCCTTCAGCCCATCTACAACATCTTTACGCATGCCGTTATAATTAGGGATTTCCGAATTTTCTCCTACCCAGATTCCATCGTAAATGCAGGAACCCAGGAATTCAATGAACTGGCTGTGAAGTTTTGGATTGATATGCCCAATCGTTTTTGACTCTTTTATCTTAATTTTATTCATGCTGTTTCGCCTCAAGTCTTTTATGATTTAACTGCACCTGCTGTTAATCCTTCAATAATATACTTTTGTAAAAATGCATACAAAATAATCATTGGTACAATGGAAAACAGGAAGGATGCAAAAGCCAGATTATAATCAAAGGTATAGGCTGACTTAAAATTATACTGATAGATAGGAAGTGTCCACATGGATGCCGATTTGTTCAAAATAAGCAAAGGCAGCAGGAAATCATTCCAAATCCATAAGGTATTCAAAATAATTACGGTAACTGTCATGGGTTTTGCCAGGGGATATACAATCCGGAAGAAAGTTCCGAGAACCGTACAGCCATCAAGGCCTGCCGCCTCCTCCAACTCAATGGGTATGGATTTGTAATAACCGCAGAACAGGAAAACCCCCTGTCCCAATGCAAATGTACTATAAATAATTATCACTCCCGCCTGATTCATGATATGCAGCTTTGTACATAACTGGGTAAGCGGAACCATTAAAACCTGGAACGGTGCAAATATGGACATAATAAACAGGACATAGAGTGCCGCATAATATTTATTCTGCTTCCTGTTTCTCGCAATCGCATAAGAAACCAGCGGAATCATAACCGCAATAATGGAAATGGAGGCCAGCGTAATTACCAGTGAATTCCTGACATAATCACCAAAATGACTGTCGCTCATTACCTCTGTAAAATTCCCCAAATACAAGCGTGTCGGGAAAGCGAAGAAATTTCTGGTTGATTCTTCCGTTGTTTTAAAGGCTGTTACAAACGTAACCCAAATCGGAAAAATAATAATTATAACTAATATACACAGCAAAATATAACCGATAATCTGTAACGGTAATTTTCTTTTCATACCTGACCCACCTCAAATTTCGAACTGATTTTCATCTGCAGTGCCGACACGATAGCAATAATAATCAACAGTATTACCGCATAAGCGGTTGCCAAACCTGCCTTGCTGTCTGAAAATGCCAGCTGGTAAATTAATACGCTTGCAGATTCCGTTGACTGTATAGGCCCTCCTTCTGTCATTGCCTGAATATAGTCAAACACGGTTATACCGCTCTTTAATACCATAACAAAGGCCACATTAATTACAGGAAGCATATAGGGTACCGTGATTTTGCAAAACAGCTGAAACGGATTGGCTCCATCGATTTTTGCAGCCTCATAAATATCTGCCGGAATATTCTGTATTCCCGCTAGCAGCATAATAAAAGGAATTGATGTTCCCTGCCATATGTTTACCAGCAAAATTCCCCATATTGCGGTTTTAGGAGATCCTAAAATATTTTTGGAAAGTAAATCACTATGCAAAATTTCTCCAATTGCCGGAAGCACACGATAAAAAATCTGATTCCAGGTCAAACCAACCGTGACAAGACTTAATACTGCAGGGAAGAAGAAAACAGACCGGTAAAACGTCCTGAGTTTTTTGCTGACAAGATAGGTCAATGCAAGAGTAAGCAGCATTGCCAGTACCATTACAATAAGTACTAAAAGTATTGTATATTTTCCGGTAAACAAAAGGGATTTTACCGTACGTTTATTCGTAAATATATTTATATAGTTGCCAAGTCCTATATAACGGTATTTGCCCGATAAGCCATCCCAGTTGGTCAGACTGTAGTTAATTCCCATAAATACCGGAACTACAAATAATAACAGATATAGCATTAACGGTACGATTGTAATCAGAAAAAAGGTTCTTTCTCTTTTATTCTTTTTTGCTTTACCCATTTTTTCTCTCCCTTTCATAATACAACGTCTCTAAGCTGCAACACGCATTTAATCCTCATTGTGGGGATTAGATGCGTGCAGACTTCTAATTCTGTAATATTCTATTTATTTTCATTGAATGCGGTTGCAATATTTTCTGCAAATACCGATGTATCAAGATCATAGTACAACTGCTGGATTGCTGCACCTGCTGCTGCCTGCTGTCCGCTTGACCAGTAGCAATCCGGGTTTACAATGAATTTTCCGGTGGTAACATAATCCGCATATAAATCGGCAAACTCTTCCGCAACATAATCAACACCGTTTATACAGGATGGATTTCCTTCCTGCTCCGCATATTTTGTAGCGATTTCCGGAGACGTCATCCATTTTACAAAAGCAATTGCGGCATCTTTTACTTGCGTGTCTGCTGCAATGGAAAGAGCCATATCTCCTGCGGAAGCACAGGTATTGGTTAATTCAGCCGCATCACCCGGAATTGCCATCATGGAAATATTCATATCCGGATTAGCTGCCGTAATAGATGCATATAACCAGGAACCGCCGATCATCAATGCTCCTTCTCCGTTGGCAAAATTTGCGGTGGCAGAATCCTGATCGGTCCCAAGGATATCCTTCTGGCTGTATCCAATGACCTGTACCATCTTCTCTGCCATTGCGGTTAATTCTTTTCCATATGCTTTGCCGGTGTCTAACGTACCTGCACTTGCATCTGTTTTAAATTCATCATAGGAATCCTGAAAAGAAGAGGCTAGGAATACTTGCAACTGACGGTCTGTAATATCCGTTTCTTTGGCCGATGTCACAAATGGTGTATACCCTGCTTCAACTAATTTATCACAATCGGCAATCAATTCATCCCAGGTTGCCGGAATTGTACTGATGCCTGCTGCCTCAAAGATATCTTTATTATACCAGATGCCGGAACAGTTATAGGACATTGGTGCCGAATATTCCCCATCTTCCCGTTTCAGACTTTCTCTTGCAGAATCCTGAATATTATCCATAATACCTGTATTTTCAAGATTTAATACACTTCCGGAATCCACTTCTGCCGCAAATGTGCTGGTGGCAGGCCAGTCCGTAAATATATCCGGTGTATCTTTGCTTGCCATTCTGGCTGCTAAAACGGTTGTTGAATCAGAAGGTGTTATCAGTTCAATCTTTACGTTTGAATTTGCTTTTTCATACTCAGCAACCAATCCTTCTAAAATATCAACTATTTCTGTCTTTTGATTAAAAAATTCAACCGTAACCTTGTCGCCTGCAGTTGATGTGTCTGCAGCAGTACTGTCTGCAGTTTCACTTGAATCTGAACCACAGCCGCTCAATGTCATAGCCGTTAATATTACTGCCAATCCAATTGATAATAATTTTTTTCTCTTAACCATAATGAACAATTCCTCCTCCATAGTCTTGCCTCTAATGCTTATACAATAG
Source organism: Clostridiales bacterium (assembly GCA_015655075.1). Classification (GTDB taxonomy): domain Bacteria; phylum Bacillota; class Clostridia; order Lachnospirales; family Lachnospiraceae; genus Anaerocolumna. The sequence goes on from JAATFT010000094.1 coordinate 13,856, forward strand.
TTTCTGCATTTCAGACGTCTGTAAATGCATTCGTTAATATTTATTAACTAAATTGAATATATCAAAGTTATCTGCTCTTCTATATCAAGCAGCTAATATTTTTATCACAGGAATAATATATAATATTTTTATTTTGTACAGATAGCCTGCTAAACTAATTCTGCGCTGAAGTACTAGTACAGCCTTGCATAAATTTCACTTAATATCAGTACCTGATATTTGCGTCAGAGCAAGGCAGAGGAGGGAGGCGTAGCGGTGTTCTACGCTGACTGACGATAACGCAGCACTGGCGGAAATAGCGGGTGCTGAATTAAGTGATAATTGTGCAATGCTGTACTAGTCGCTTCAGCGGCAAATTTCCCTGGAGTGTGTTTGAAAAATGCTTGGGGCGGTCAGAACGGTGCAATGATTTTTCAAATACGCTCTGGCACGTCATGCGCATCTTCCGGAAAAATTGTTCTCGAATAGAACACAACACAATTTATATTGAATAAAAAAATACAGTACATAATAAAATTTTATGTACTGTATTTCCGTGAAAAATCCTTTACACCATATCTGTCCCTGAACTCTTTCGGTGTCATATTCGTTATTTTTTTAAATATTTTTCCAAAATGGCTTTGTGAACAAAAGCCGAAATAATTACTGATTTCTTCTATCGAATACTCCGAATAAACCAGAAGATTTTCTGTCAGTTGAATTTTTTCCTTTCGGATATAATCCTGCAGGCAAATACCTTCTTCCTTTCGAAACAAGGTAGACAGGTATTCCGGTGTAATATTTAAATGTTCTGCCAGATCCCTGACTTCTATTTTCCGATGCATATTTTTAAAAATCAGTTTTTTGCATTGTTCAACTAATGGATTTTCTTTATTCTTTTTATTTTCCTTCTGAACTCTTGTAGTAAAATCAATTTTTGCCTGTTGGACAATTGCCTCTATCCGTCCGATATTATTGGATTCATCCACCTTTAAAATATAACTGTCACTGACCGAAAACGCTTCTTCCGGTAACATGCCTCCCTCAATTGCGGCTCTGCAGGATATTGCCAGACCCACAATCCCAAGATTTTTCGACGCCTGAAGCTTGTCTTTTGACAAAATTGCATATTCTCCGTCAAATACCTCATTGATACTTTTCTTGAGTTTTTCAATATCCCCGGATCGAATGCTCTCCATTTCCCGCTTTTCCCTGTCATATGGATTATGGACTTTTTCATGTTCCTGGTAATTAAAAAAAAGCTGTCCTATTTTTTTCCGGGTATCGTTTAACAATTCCTCATCCAGATAATTCTTACTATTCAATTCCTGATAAGTCATATTGGAATCTTTTAAAAAGTTATACAGCAGCAAAACTTCTTCGCAGAAATTTTCATAACTACAGTAAGAAACTCTGTGCCCTTCTTCCTTTGTATTATGCGTTTTTGCAATATATTCACTGCATTTTCTTCCGTCGTCTACTCTTGAATCATAATCGACAATAATTGGCCCTATAACATAAACAATCTCCTTATCTTCCACTATGCCATAATAAATCGGATACTTTTCCAGATAGATAACCGGATAATCTGCTTTTGCATTCTCAAGTATCCTATTAAGGAACGCTTTATCGCATAACAGGGGGTCTTTTTCTTTGTCCATGCCAAAAAATGCAACCAGTTCCCCATTTTTATCAAACTGGCGAACCGGAGAGTGTGTACTTCTTAACAGATAACTGTATAAATAATCCAGTCTCATATCTACCCCCGCGTATCCTTTTACTAATCATCCATTCTTATATAGATAACCCTGCACCAAAAAATCCCATTCTAAAAACACTGAAAAGAAAGGGGGTTGACCACTTCTGATTTATGTATACATAATTGTGCACATATTTTTATGTATTGAAATCTGGCAATATTTGAATTATATAACAGGTAACTCCTTTGATAATTTGAAATTATGTTATCCTTGCGTCAAATAAGAGGTTTAAGCATAATGAGACAAGAATTTTTTTCGTCCCACATTTCAGTCAGTGTAACAAGCGGCTCGAATCCAACGCTTTTGTAGAATTCTCTTGTTCGGGCATATGGTTCATAGCTTACTGCATCACTCAGTGTTTTAACCATTACGTATTTACAGCCCGCTTGGATTAAATACGACTCCGCTTGGTTATAAAGAGCTTTTCCTATACTGTTACGGTGATATTCAGGAAGCACTCCGCACACAAATATATCACCTGTGTGTCCATAATACGTCTTAACAGCTAAAAAGCCGATACAGTTATTCTCTTTATTCAATGCGGCCCAGTAGGGGAGTTCAACTACTTTTGCAACATAATCGCCAAGGGCTTGCTTATTTCCAAACCATTCGGGTAGTTTTTCGAGCACCTCTTTGGTATAAGCGGATTTTTTTAAGCCGTCTTTTACCTCAATAACAATAACATTATTTAAACACTGCATATATATTTTTTCTTCTGCACCCCAATATGCTATCTTCTTATCAATTACTGAAAAACCATATTTTTCATAAAGATTGTCATGGTCACTGACTAAGTAAATTTTTTCGAACCCTAACTCCTTTGCATAAGCCATCGCTTTTATTATAAGTTTTTGGCTTATCCGATTGCCTCTAAATTTCTCTCCAACAAACATAAAACCAATGTATGGAGTGTACGGTACATCTGGAATACAATCTGTCTTTGTAACGGTACAATAACCTGCAATTTCATCATCTTCAATTGCTATAAATACACGTTCCCACTCTGTAAAATGTTCCTTTTTCATTGCATTTGCTAAATTTATTCCTGCTTTCCAAGAACAATTTTCAGCATAATCAATTACCCTTGTCCATTCACTATCAATTGATGTAATTGCTTTAATATCCATAATTTACCTCTGTGATATATGGAGGGTTAAATTCTCTGTTCCCTCCAATGATTAGTCGCAGTAGCATATAATTTTTTTCATATTAGCATTCTTTCGCAAGACCTTTCTTTTGCGTCTTCAACAAGTCTTGTTAAAATTTCTTTTGCAATTCCATTTCTACGATATTGGGGAATAGTATATAAATTTCCCACATAGGCGGTTTTTCCAAAAGGACACCAATCATTTGGTGGCAAAACAAAATAATTTATACAGCCCATAGCGATAATTTTATCTTCTTCCACAGCTGTTATAATTAAAACTGAATTTTGTTCTATTCCATTTATTCAATATTTATTTGTTTTATTTAAAAGCACGTTATTAAATGTTGCTGTATATGTTTTCTTCATTCAACATATCCACACGTAATTGTGATAACAAAGGAACCTCTTTTATCAAGGCTTTTCGAAAAATCATTTTTTATTCTCCTAATATGTCTGTTAATCTACTTAATGAATTCAAATTTGTAAATCACTTCTTGGTAATTGCCATAACAACTGCACTTTCTACTACATCAAAGCCTTCTCTTTGGTAATAATCCATTAGGTCTTCATTTTCAGCTATTAATATTAGATATAAATAATTGGAGTATTTATCCTTAACTTTTTTAAGCAATTCTTTTCCTATACCATGGCTTTGACATACCGGATTTACTAATAAATAGTGAAGATAGGCTGTTAATTCTCCATCATCAATAACATTTACTAAACCCACCAATTTTTCATCATTCCAAGCTGTAAATACAGTCTCCGAATTATCCAGAGCTTTAAATACTCTTTCTGGATAATTTCCAGATAGCCAACCTACAGATTGAAATAAGTCTTGCAACTGTTCTTGGGTATAGCTTTTATCGGAAGTATACACTATATTCATATTTCTATCCTTTCTTCAAGTTCATGTTTATATATTTCTAATACAATAATATCATATCAAATAAAATAAATAAACTAAATTTACCAGTAATCTGTGTACACCAATTATAAATGCTTATTTCTACACTTTTTCAAATAGTGTATACCTTATCCTAAAATAAATCAAAGTATTAACATTAAAACGGTCAGACGTGATTATGAATACTGGAATAAGTATTATATAGACAATCCCATCATGGGGAAAATACTTTATCGTTAGTCTCAAATTCAAGAGATATTCCGTTGATTTCTGCTGAAATCATTATATTTCCTTTCAATCTTGTTATTGATACAATAATCTAAATGACGTTCCGATTCCCGGCATACTGGTCAGTTTATAATCAAAACTCTACAGGATTTACTCGATTTCTTTATCAAGCCCTGCCAGTTCTTCTTTCTGATGTTCTAAGTCTCTTACCAGTCCTTGTGATAAAATCTCTGGATTCCTGATATTCCCGTGTGGTGTTTCCATTATTCTTAACCCCCGCACCCCCCCGGCAGCCCCATTTTACCATATAACCAATTTCCTGTAAATCCCAGGAAGAAAACGGACAGGAAACAGTATCCGTATAAGAACGATAGATCTCGTAATCATCGTTATGTCGAGTTAAATCAACTCTGAAAGGTAAATATTTTTCGCACTAATTTATACAATTAAGATAGGGCTTATCAGCAGATCCACAGAAAAAACGAAAGTAGCATAAGTTAGCTATGTGGTGTGGATAAAAAACCTGTAAAATCGTAAATAACCCCAAATATTCCCTTGCTTATCAACAATGGGTGTTTTTGCAGAAATTAATGAAGTTTACCTTTCGGAGTTGGAGTCAGATGAAAACACCCGCACAAAACAAGAAATAGCCTTATCATAAGCATATGGGAGGGTTGTTCTAAATAGATAACCCGCTTAGAGGAAGACCGGTTACAAGTTTCTAAAAAAGCCTGTTGCTAACAAACCAATAGTACAAACAATTATGCCAGTAGGAATTAGGACAAGATAAACAGCGTTGCTAAACCTATCAAATAATAGTCCGTAAACGGTTTGTCCTAATGGTTGAGCGCACATTGAAATAGTGGCAACATAAGCCATAACTTTTCCGGTCAGATTGTTAGGTGTCCTTTGCTGAATGAGTGAGAGCGCAAATATGGAAAAGATACAAGCTGCAATCTGTACGCCGCAAAATGCAATAAGGTTGACTGTATATCTTGTAACTGTACCCGCAGGAACGAGAAAGATAATACCCGCAGGAATTAAAAATGCGCCAAGAGCCGCGACGACGATTGACAATTTGCGTGTTTTGAGTTTCCCCGTTAGAAGCCCGGCAGCGACGCTTCCAAGAATTGCGGCAAAACCCAATGTGCTTTCTGCCGCACCGTAATACTCCGCGTTCAATCCAAGGACGGCACGCACGATATAGGGCAACCCTACCATAGCAGTACCTATTACGAAGAAACTAATCAATGCGGTTAGAAGCAGCATTTTCAAAATGCCCGGCTGCTCCTTCCGGATAAAACGCATACTCATAGAAAAATCATTTTTGACAATGGCTAAAACGCCTTCATGGGTTTCAGACGCTATGTATTCCAATTTAATAAAGCACTCAAATAATGCGGTAAGAAAGAAACATAAGATACTTGCTACCATAACGGGCTTTAGGCCAAAGGCAACATATAGCACACTTCCAAGTATCGGTGCAATCAAGGCGGCTACCGCAGCCACTTGATTGACAACAGCATTCCCCTTGATAATGTTATCCCCTGTTTGCATTTGAGGAACACACGCTTGAACGGTGGGCGACTCAAACGCACCCAAGATAGAGAGCAAAACAAGCAATATGCCAATTACAGCAATACCGTTATTTTCGGAAAATAGTAATGCGGCGCATAATACAGCTATACCTGATAATGTATCTAACGCAACCATGATATTTCTTCTATTTGCCCGGTCTGCAAGAATACCGCCTAAAGGTGAAAGCAAAATCGTTGGTATTGTAGCGATAGCTAAAATTCCTGCATAAATGGTTGCCGACCCCGTTATCTCTAAAACATACATGGATAGGGCAAACTTTAGGATATAGTTTCCAAAGAGAGATGTTATTTGTCCCAGTACAAGAAGTGTGAAGTTTTTCGAAAACAATTTTTGGTTCATCAGCTATTCCTCCTGTGAGCTGCGTAATAGGATATAATTTCTTTATTCATGGGTCATTAGAAGAACAGCCTAATGAAATCCTTGAAAACATCAAGGACAACGATAAGCGCACCAATTCCCATACAGATATAAGCAGCCTTTCTTTTTCATAAGTACGAAACCTATAACCAATAAAACGATAAAAAAAGCAAATCCAATGATAAGCTCGTATTGCCAAGCCCAGTTTGCGAAACTTTCTACCGATTGTTCAACGGCCTGTTCAAATCCTTGCTCTGTCATTCCCTATACCTCCATTTGTTCTACTCTGTGAAACAAGTCCTTTAGCACCAATGCAGCCGCAATAACGCCAAGAACAAGAACGCCTAAAACGATTGAGTAGTAAGTGATTGTCGCAGCCATGATTTGGCAAACCACCGTTGAAATAATGACAGCGGCAACGATTGTGGTGGAAATAGACTTTTTCCAAAAACCAAACCATAAAGAAACAATGCTCAATACACCAGATAAAAGCGAATAGCAGAGCAGGGATAACAAACTGCTGAAAAATGTTGTTAATTTCAAAGTGTCTGCACATATCGGAAAGAGGTTTTCTGTTATGAAGAAAATCCCGAATATCACTACGCCACAAAGAAACATTGAAATGACCGTGTAGGAAAACACCATAATTACTTTTGCGCCTAATATTCTTTTGCGGTCAACCGGATAGGAAAATAAAAGGACAGCTCTTTTCCCCGAATATTCCTCTACAACAAACTTTGAAAACATAACGGATGAAAGGATTACAAATATGACCATACAAATAATGTTAATCAAGTTAGTTAAACTGTTGTAGGTCATAAACAGTCCTAAATCCGTTTCCGTTGGGTCTAATTTAGGAATTACCGCTAATAGGTATAGAAAACACAACATAATGGCTGTTACAATCAAGACTGCGGTATGGTATGTTTTCAAACCATTCCTTTTTATTTCAAGCGAGATTAGTTTATTCATTCCCTTTTCCTCCGTTTACGACTGTCATAAAATAGTCCTCAATACCACCTGCATACTGTTCTTTGATTTCTTGCGGAGTAATTTCCTGTATGACAGTACCATCAACAATAATACCAATCCGGTCTGCGGTCTGTTCAATTTCAGAAAGGATGTGGCTGGATAATAAAATGGTGATACCAGTTTGCTTCATATTGCAAAACAGCTCCCGCATTTCCTTTATACCTACAGGGTCAAGCCCATTTACAGGCTCATCTAAAATCAAAAGTTCCGGTTTGTGTATCAATGCGCGGGCAATCCCTAATCGTTGCCGCATACCGAGGGAAAAAGTTGAAACAGGTTGTGCGCCAACCTTTGGTAAACCTACCATTGCAAGAGTTTCATCAATATCGGCGTTTGTTATCCCCATATAGTCAAGGTGAATTTGTAGATTTTCGGCTGCGGACAGGTGTTCATAGAAAAGAGGGGTTTCAATCAAGCTACCTGTCCGCTTCAAAATATCAAGATTGTTCTTTACACTATCCATGCCTAAAACGGTTACTTCGCCCATAGAGGGTTTTAGCAAGCCTAAAAGAATCTTAAAAACGGTTGTTTTTCCGGCTCCGTTTTTTCCCAAGAAGCCGTAAATCGTTCCTCGTTCAACGGACATAGTGCAATCATGGATAACCTCTTTTCCATGAAACGCTTTTGCCAACTGCTTTGTTGATACAACTAATTCTGTATTCATTTTGTCCTCCTTTGATACATTTGGTCGGTATGTATATTGTCATAATAAAAAGTGTATATACGCAATTTAATACCAAACGAATGTATGTATGTCTCTAAAATAAAACTGCTTTTTGCAAGGCAGTTTTTATTTTAATTTTCCGTTTCAATCTGTTCAAAAAAACGCTTTGCTATATCCAAGATTTCATCATCAATAAGCGGTACTCCCATATTGTCAAACATATCCCTGACAAAAGAAAGCTTACGGAACATTTCAATTGCAGAAGCAGGATAAACAGACGGTGCTAACCATAGGTTCGTCAACAAAGGAAGCAATTCTGAAAGCTCTTTCGCATAACTTGTGTGGATTGAGCCGTCGCGCTTTCCCTCCTCGATTAGTTCTAACCAAAACGGAGCAATCAAACGTCTGTCGGTATCAATCATTCCGGCTAATATACGCGGATTTTTCAGAAGTGAGATACTCTGTCTGCTTATTTCAGTTCTGCTTGTATCTGCATGATTTATTTTAACAACTTCACGCATTTTTTGCAGACCATTCAAGTCTTTACGCTGTTTTATGGCTGAAAAAGGGTTGTTATCAAAAAACATCTTGTCTCCCAATGCGTCCATGATTTCCTCTTTAGACTTAAAATGATGATAGATTGCACCTTTAGTTAAACCTCCAAGTTCATTGACAATATCTTGAATAGTTGTACCGTCATACCCTTTTTCTAAAAAGAGCCGCTGTGCCACTTCCAATATTTTTTCTACGGTTACTTCAGGGTATTTATTTCGTGCCATTTACAGCCCTCCTAACATAACATTCTTTTAGTATGTATTTTATTATAGCAGCCGCCTTTGGATATGTCAAGATACATAACGCAGGTATTAAAAAATTATCAATGGCGCTTACATAAATGCTCTATTTCGGTCAGTTATATGATATGTGTACTCATATCTAAAAAGCCGTCACAGATTGCCCGGATACTGGAAGCGGACAAGGTGTTCACCCCCGCCGCCTATTGGCAGGAGAACGGTATTTCTTGCTCATCGCAACAGCCCCCAAATCCCTATCGTTGGGTGTCGTCAACGGTATCCGATATTCTGGAGAAGCGGAATTATCTCGGTCATACTGTGAACTTCAAAACCTACAAGCAATCCTATAAATCCAAAAAGAAGCTCTACAATCCAGAGGATAAACAAAAGGTGTTTGAAGATACTCACGAAGCCATTATTGACCTTGATACCTGGGAACGGGTACAGGAGTTGCGGAAACATAAACGCCGCCCCACGCGAACCGGCAAGACGAATATGTTTTCGGGTATCGTCCGCTGCGCTGACTGTGGGGAAAAGCTATACTACTGCACGAGCCGAAACTTTGAGGAGCGGCAAGACCATTTTATTTGCTCTACTTCAAGGCTGAAAGGCACAGAGATATCCATATGCCATCAGTAACTGGGGAAGCAACTGGGATGTAGTCAGCCCCTTCTTCCGTTTTAACGATGATATCCGCAGAATCATGTACACAACTTATACCGATATCGGCCATAGCACAACAAACATCATAGAGGGGCTGAACCGTCAGTTCCGAAAAGTCACCAAGACAAAAAGTTCCTTTACAAATGATTAATCTGGATTCTACATTTCATGAAATCTATTCTTATCTATCCAAAGACCTAGTGCTGGATTCGGTATATAGAATATCTCTTCCCCATCAGGCATAATATTCCATCCATATTTCATCTCATTTACATTGTATCTCTTAGCCGTCTCATCGTAATCAGCAGATTGAAATCCAACTCTCTCTATTTCTTCTTTTGATATGTTTTTGACTGCGTAAGTAATATGAAAACGTTCATCACTAGAGCCATGTATTAAGTGGGCTGCCGCTCCCATATTATCTCTTAGATCCTGATTTTCCTTAAACAGCTCTAATATCTTTTTTCTTCCACAATATCCATATTTTCTGATAATCTTATCATTATCACTATCTTCACCAAAACTTTTAACCCCAGGTGCTAAGACTACTAATTCACCATCGTCTTCAATAGCCATTCTCGTACGGTAAATGGCCTTATTACCAAGCCATGTACTGTGAAACTCTTTGGGATCCAAATAAACTACACACTTTTTAAAACCTTTTTCTACAAAGTCTATATTATGTTTCTGTGCTGCTGCAATGGCATTCTCTAATACGGCTCTCTCATCACCAATATAAATACCGTGAGTTAAAATTTTATTCTGCGAAGCCTTTGTCACAGTTAAGACAAATACAATTGGAACATTACTTAAAAAATGTTCCAATCCATAATCTAAAATTTTCCGTACAGGAGAATGGTCTTTTCCCATGATTCTCTCCAGACCAAAGACAGCTCCTATCATGTGAGAATCATTAATAATTTTACTACCGCCTACTCCTACGAATATATTTTTCGAGTGATTGGCCATACCTATGACTTCATGAGGGACTACTTGTCCAACAGATAAAATCAGATCATAAGATGGATCCATAACTCTTTTATTTACCTCTACAATAACTTCTTCATCCCACGTTCCTTCACTGATCTCTTCTAAATACTCACCTGGAACTGTGCCTATTTCAATAGTATCTTCCCTCCATCTATGCTCTGACATAACTTCAAATGGAATATCTCCATACATTTCCTGAAATTGTTCTTTTGACATAGGTCCATGGGTTCCTTGAGCGATTAAAACATCAACTGTACATCCTTGATCCTTTAACATATGATAATACCGATTAGTTATAAAACCAGCATTGGAATGAAAGCGAGTAAAGTCTGGTGGTATGATTAATACTTTATTTAAATTACGCTTTTCAATGGACTGTCTTAAGCTTTCTATGATTTCCTCATCTGTTAGAGCTTCACCTTCTTTTGCTTCTAGTAATAGATTCATGATTTTATCATTCCTTTCACTTCCCTCAAGATCCAACTGAAAACCTATGATTTTATATCTCCAGGATATTTGCTTCTTTATTTTAAATGGTAGGCTTCTAAATACTTTTCATAATATCCTCTATAATAATCAAATGCTTCTTCTCTAGGCTTTATTGTAATAGCTGAATTGTAATCCACACGAAATTCCTTAATATCCTCTAATTGTCCACAAGCATGAAGGGCCAATGCAATGGCTCCCATAGAGGAAGCATTGGGATAGCTAGATACAAGGATCTCCTTTTGAAAAATATCAGCTAACATCTGTGTCCATCCTTTGGAATTGGTAATGCCACCAGATACGATGATCTGATTGGGTGCTCCATTTTCCTTACACAGTACTTCATAGCATTGATATGAGTTAAATAGAATTCCCATCTGGATTCCTTGATAAAGCTCTGGAACTCCATGGAACTCATCTAGAGCCATAAAGCCTCCGCGTCTTGCATCATTCCAACCCGGACATCTTTCCCCATATAAAAATGGTAGAAATACAGGTACACTGGGATACTCATCACTGGTTTCTTCTAACTCCTCAAAAGATAATTCGCCACGCCCTATCTTGTTTCTATACCAATCAATACAATTACATGCTCCTGCAATAGCCGCTCCTGATATCCACTCTTCTACACCACAGTAACACCACAATTGATTACCTTCTGGTAATACCGGCATCTTAGTAACCATACGAAGAGCACCACTGGTTCCTATGGATATAGTCATCATCCCAGGATGGCTGGCATAATTCCCGATTTGATTCAAAGCCCCATCTGGATGGGCAGGAACAACTGGTATTCCTTCTGTAAGACCTAACAATTTAGCACCGTATGCATTTAATGGCCGCGTTTCTTTGTAATCAACTACTCTTCCCAACTGATCTTCTCTGATTCCAAGTAAGTCTAAGGTATAGGCATCGTATTTCCTTTCTTTTAAATTAATAATACCAGAACCACTTTGAGTAGTAACAGATTCAAGAAATTCACCTGTTATTTGGTAAAAGTTATAGCCGCCTTGTGTAACAAAGTATTTATCGGTAATATCCAGTCCTTCTTGAGCCATGTATTGTATTCCATGTCTAGGATAGGTAACGTGTAACATACATCCAGTATTATGATATATCGTCCTTTTTAGTTCTTCATCTTTTCTTAATGCATTACAGATATCAGCCGTTTTCACAAAATTCCAAGAATAGACCGGTGTCACAGGTTTCATTTCTTCATCACAAGCACATAATCCATGCCAAGTACCACAAAGAGAGAGCGCCTCTATCTTCTCGCCTTGTGCAATACTTCTTGCAATATCCATGCTTAGCTGAAAGACTCCTTCAGCATTGGTTTCTCCTTCACCTTCTATTTCTTTTTCATAGATTCTCTGATCAGACTTTACGATACCTTTTTCTGTATCATACAAAATTGCTTTTGCTGAACTTGTGCTGGATTCTATTGCTAAAACTAACATTACCCCCTCATCTCCTTCCTGTCATTAAATATCGTCTGCTACTTCACTATGTAAGCACAGTCTTCGCCGTTTAATATTTTCATCAGATTCTCCACAGCCCTTGCAGCCATAAGTTCCGTAGCTTCTTTCGTATGAGCACCTGTATGAGGAGTTGTTACTACATTAGGGAATTCAAACAGTGGTAATTTCCCTGGAGGTTCCTCTTCAAATGCATCCAAACCCAGTCCTCCTATTTTCCCTGTTTTTAATCCTTTATAGGCAGCATCTTCATCAATAATGCCTCCTCTAGAGGTATTGATAATGATTACTCCATCCATCATTTTCTCTATTGCTTCGCTTCCGATTAAGTGTTTCGTTTCCTTATTAAGGGGAATATGTATGCTAATAATATGCGATCTGGAAATCACCTCATCCATAGTCACTGGTTCAATCCCTTGATCCTTGCAATAGTTCTCGTCTATATAAGGATCATAAGCTATGACTTTCATTCCGCATCCCATTGCACATTTAGCCAGCACCTTACCAATAGCTCCAAGACCTAAGATCCCCAATGTCTTTCCTTTCATCTCCATTCCAGTAGAACGTGCCCATTCCCCTTCTTTGGTCATACAATTAAGATACGGAATTCTTCTAGCCACACTTATCATGAGAGCAAAAGCTAATTCTCCAACTGCTTGTGCATTAACACCGGGGGTGTTGGTAATAGTCACCCCGTATTTTTTAGCAGCCACCATATCTACACGATCATATCCTGCTCCATATCTTGAAATCACTCGTAACTTCTTACATTCCTTTAGCACTTTTTCTGTGATAAAATCAAGACCTGCAATATATCCATCACAGTCTTTTAATAATGGAATTAATTCATCTTCTTCCAATGGTCTTCCCTTTGGATTAAATACCAGCTCTAAAGAAGAATCTTTTAACTTTTTTAATACTTCTGATTTAGAATGTTCTTGCAAAGATGTTGGTGTTATTAATACTTTCATGTCATTCTCCCTACTCTTTGCTTTCCACTAGCGCTACCGCTTCTCTTACTAGGCTCTCTATTTTGGAGAATTCTTTTCCCTTAATAAGTGCATCTTGCACCATCCAACTTCCACCACAGGCAATAACAGAAGGACAAGCCAGATACTCAAGTATATTGGAAATATCAATTCCACCTGTAGGCATAAATTGCATATGCGGGAAAGGTGCTGCCAAGGCTTTAATGGTATTCAATCCACCATACTGTTTTGCCGGAAAGAATTTTACAACTGAAAGATTGTATTCCAATGCCATCATTAATTCTGAAGGTGTACAAATTCCTGGATAAATAGGTATTTTCTGATCTACGGAGTACTCTATAACCCCTCTATTAAGACCAGGTGAGACGATAAATTTCACACCTGCATCCACTGCTTTTTTTGCTTGTTCAAGGTTTACAACCGTTCCTGCCCCTACCATTATCTCTGGATATTCTTTAACCAATCTTTGTATGGACTCTTCTGCTGCATCCGTTCTAAATGTGACTTCTGCTGCAAGAAGCCCTCCTGCTCTTAAAGCACTACCCAGTGGTAAGGCATCCTCAACGCTATCTAATTTAATAACAGGAACTAGCTTGGTTCTTTTTAATTTTTCTTTCGCTTCTTCAAACATAGACAATCCTCTCTTTCCTATTACTTGCTTCCTCTCTTGATAAACAGTTACATCCATGTCCTTTATAAAATCACATTTACCTTCATGTAATCACCAGGATTCTTATCTATATCAATAATGGTTTCCGGAGTCTCTTCCATGGGAATTACTTTTGTAAGTATAGCTCTAACATCTACTTTATTTTTGTAGATTAGCTCAATAGCTTCCTCAAATTCATTGGCACTGGTTCTTGCACCTTTGATGTCGATTTCCTTCTTGGTAATCCTATCTGTATGTAGAGGGGTCTCTGTCTTAGGCCATCCTGTCAGTGTCACTCTACCAGCATTTGAAACGATATCCAAGCAAGCTTGAATTGCTGAATTAGCACCTGAACACTCCATGACTAACTCTGCCAGCCTCCCATTGGTATAATCTGGTATTTTAGATGTCAAATCTTCTTTCATAGAATTAATTGTGTATTTTACGCCTATATTCTTAGCAAACTCCAGACGTTCATCCACTACATCAATAACAATAGGCTCTGCCTCATAAGCAAGTGCTACCATAGCGGCCAGAATTCCAATTGGGCCTGCTCCAATAATTGCTACGTGTTCTCCTGCCTTTAATTCTCCTCTATGTACACCGTGCAAAGCTATGGTAAGCGGTTCAATCATAGGTGCAATATCCCATTCCATAGCATCAGGAATCTTCCATAGCATATCTGCCGGATGGGACAGATAATCTGACATTCCCCCATCTACATGTACACCTAATACCTTTAGATCGGTACAACAGTTCGTACATCCTATAGAACAAGGGTAACATTCTCCACAATATAGATATGGGTCTACAATGACATGATCCCCTACCTTTAATCCTCTGCTGTTATTAGAAGGTATAGATAGAATCTCTCCTGCTATTTCATGACCGATAATTCTTGGATAAGATACCAAGGGATTGGTTCCTCGAAATGCACCAATATCACTTCCACAAATACCTGCAGACTTTATTTTAATAAGTGCCTCACCTTGTTTAGCTACTGGCTCCTTAATTTCAATACAATCTACTTTCTGTGGTTCTGTTAATTTTATTGCTCTCATATGCTCCTCCTTTTAAGCCAAATCAGGTTTTCTTCAAAATAAACCTTTTTTATTTTCATTACAGAATCTTAACCACCCAAATAAGCCTTTTTAATTTCATCTGTGTCCATTAATACCTTACTATCTCCCTGGGTAATCAAATTCCCTACTTCAAGAACGTACGTCCTATTAGAGATGGACATAGCCATAAATGCATTTTGCTCCACGATAACTACTGGTATCTTTCTATCTTTATTAATACGTACTATAATATCGAACATATCATCTACAATCACTGGAGCCAGTCCTAAGCTTGGTTCATCCAGCATGAGTAATTCAGGATCTGGCATTAAACCTCTGGCAATTGCAAGCATCTGCTGCTCCCCTCCAGACATAGAGCCTGCTTTTTGTTTGATACGTTCTTTTAGCCTTGGAAAGATCTCATACTGCATATCTAAATGCTCCTGCAATTCAGAACTTTTCATCTTCACAGAATAAGCTCCCATCTCCAGATTTTCTTGTACCGTCATATTGGGGAAGATCTCACGACCCTCTGGTATATAGACAATTTTTTCTTTTACGATCTTATGTGTGTGAATTCCACTTATGGTTTTACCTTTATATTCAATGCTTCCTTTTTTTGCTTTGTTGATTCCCATGATTGTTTTCATCAGCGTTGTCTTACCAGCACCATTGGCTCCTATGATAGAGACAATTTCATCGCCGCCAACTTCAATGGATACATCAAACAGTGCCTGCACTTTCCCATAATAAACGTCTATTCCATTTACTTTAAGCATTTGCGGCCCCCTTTGCCATGTTCTTTCTTATATCTATCACCCAAATATGCTTCAATTACTAGAGGATCTTCTTGAATTTGTTCAGGTGTTCCTTCTGCGATCTTTGAGCCAAAGTTAATAACTGTTATATCGTCACTAATGTTCATAATAACGTCCATGTTATGCTCAATTAAAAATATATCAATGCCCGATTCAAATACCTTCATGATGATATCAACAAATTCCACACGCTCTGATGGGTTAAGGCCTGCTGCTGGTTCATCTAAGAATAGAAGGCTTGGTTCTAACATAAGTGACCTTGCTAGTTCCGTTAATTTCTGTTTTCCATATGGCATATTAGCTGGATACTCATTTGACAGTTCCTGAAGCCCTATAAATTTCAATATTAAATCTGCCTTTTCATTCATTGCTTTATCTTCTTGTCTTGCCTTTTTAAAGTCAAACATAAATGGCAAAAACCCTTGGTGCATGTCCATCATCATTCCTGTCATAATATTTTCTTTCACCGTCATAGAACGATATAGTTTTAGGTTTTGGAAGGTTCTACTGCATCTGGTTTGAGCTATTTGATAAGCTTTCATACCGCTAATCTTCGTATCTCTATGATATATTTCTCCATCCGTTAAAGGTAATAATCCAGTGATCATATTGAT
The DNA here is from genome assembly GCA_015655075.1 of Clostridiales bacterium. GTDB lineage: Bacteria > Bacillota > Clostridia > Lachnospirales > Lachnospiraceae > Anaerocolumna. Next base: position 30,068 of record JAATFT010000094.1, read on the forward strand.
AACTGTTGATTTGCCAGCACCATTCGGTCCTATAAGGGAATGGATAGTTCTTTCTTTCATCTTAAGGGATAGGTCCTTTACCGCTACTAAACCTGCAAATCGTTTCGTTACATTCTTTAGCTCTAAAATCGTCTTACTTTCCTTGTTATTTTCCATTTACTTTTACTCCTTCCCCTATTTTTTCATACTTTTCTTCTTGTTAAATAAAGAGAGCATTCCATTCGGAAGAAAAATTACGAATAGTAGTGTAATAATAGAGAATACAAGCCAATAGTAGTTTTCAATAAATCTAAGTAATTCTGGTACTATGGTAACAAGGATGGCTCCTGCTATATTTCCTGCCACCGAACCGATTCCGCCGATAACCAGCATTACTACGTAGTTTATTGAGAACTCTATATTATATGCACTAGGATTCATAAATCCTACGTAGTGAGCGTATAGGCTGCCTGCGATTGTGGAATATACAGCTGTAAGTGTAAATGCCATGATTCTTAATTTGGCAATATTAACGCCGCTTGCATTGATTGCTTCTGGATTATCCTTAATTGCTAAGAAAGAACGTCCCCATTTGGAGTTAACGATTCTATAAGCATTGAATATGAGCAACAATGCAATCACAAGATACAAGTAATAGATCTCTTTGTTTTCTCTAAATTCATGGCCGAAGATAGAAAATACAGGTATATTATTTACTCCTAAGGCACCACCTGTTAGATCCGTTAGATTGGTCATTAATACTCTGACAATCTCTGAAAAACCGATGGTGGTCAGCGCCAGATATACTCCCGAAACCCTTAAGGAAGGATATCCCAAGCCTACACCGATGATAATTCCCATAACTGCAGCTAGGATAAGACAGATCCATGGATTGACTCCTGATTTCGTTGCTACTAAGGCTGATGTGTATGCTCCCATTGAGAAGATACCTGCTGTTCCCAAGTTCATCTGTCCTGTAAGACCTGTAATAAAGTTAAGACCAAGCACTATGATAATATTGATCAATACTTGAATCATAAGATTCAAGTGATAGTTATTAGAAATAAATAATGGAAGAATAGCAGCAATGCCTATACATATTAATGCAATTATTAATGTTTTATTTTGTTTTTTCATGTTTACCTCAATTCCCCCCTTATTTTCTATCCCTCAGTAAACCTGAAGGTTTGATTAATAAGAATATAATCAACAAAATAAATGAAAGACAATCCTTATAAACGGACGGGATTATCATGCTTCCAAATATTTCCACAACCCCTAATAATATTCCTCCAAGAATCGCCCCCGGAAGGTGACCAAAGCCCCCAATTACACCTGATGCAAAGCCTTTTAGACCAATCATAGAAGACATTTGTAATTCCACATTAAAGATTGGAACAACTAGGATTCCGATAATAGCACAGATGACAGCTGAAATCCCTACTGTTAGTGCAATGTTAATAGATACGTTCACACCCATTAAAGAAGCTGCTGTTTTATTCTCAGATACACATCTCATGGCCTTACCTGTCTTCGTAAATTTGAAAAACAATTGAAGACTAACGGTAATCAAAGTACAGACTAGAATAATGATTACATGGGATCTTGATACGACTACGGAGCCAATCTTATACGACCCCTTTAAGAATCCATCTAAGGAAAATGGTAGAGGACCCCAGATCAAGCGAACTGCTTCTGTTATAATCCTACCTAAAATAACAGTTCCAATTACGGCAAATAAATTAGTAGATAATCTGCTTAATGGATTGAATATTACGAATGCGCTCACAATTCCAAATAAAAACATCGTAATGATTGTACATAAAACCGCTATGACTGGTGGCAGCCCCAAACTTAATACGTATGTACCTGCGAACATGTAAGCACCGAATAAGATGAATTTATCATGGCTGAAATTCAATAATCCTGTTGCATTCCATATAATGGTATACTCAATAGCTACCAGTGCGTAAATGAATCCCATAGCTATACCAGTTATCAATAACTGTATTAAAACCTGCATAAATAAATCCTCCTTGGACCTAGAATGTTAGGCGTCAATATGTTGCTTGTCTTGATTTCTATTGACGCCTAACCAAGAAAAACATAAAATGATTTTTGCGTTTGATTAATACTTAATTAAGTGATACTTACTGTGCAACGCTCATGCTTTTCTCACCATCAAACACTAGTATGTAAAGGTTGGTATTCATCTCACCCTTATCATTACAGTTCAAGGATCCAAACACTGCTTCAAAATCTTTTGTCTCAGAGAGTGCTTTTCTGATCTCTTCCGGATTATCTGAACCTGCACGCTCAATAGCATCTGCCACTAGATAAGCCGCTGTATAGTACATAGCAGCATAACGTTCTACATCTTCATTCCATCGATCATGGAATCTGTCTAAAAATGCTTTCATAGTTTCATTTGTTTCATCTGCGAAGAAATCTGTAGAAGCATAAGTACCTTCTAATTGTTCCGCATCACATAAATCATAAGTTTGGGACATTGCAAGGGCATTAGGCCCTACGTGTGGAATATCATCCATTCCTAATTCACTAAGCTGTCTGACGGTTAAAGCTGCCTCAGCATCGTGTGTAAAGTCAAAGATGACATCTGGCTCCCAGCTCTTGATCTTAGACAGCTGAGAAGTAAGGTCTTTGTCTCCTGTAGTCAAGCCCTCTGAATAATACTCGACTCCTTTTTCATCACAAAAACTCTTAGTAGCACCATCAGCTGCAACACCATAATCATCTGTGTCATATAATGCAGCAATTTTTTTAGCATTATATTTCTCAATTGCAAAATCAACCATTGCTGGTCCAACTGCTCCGTCAGACACTGATATTCTGAAGAAATAAGGATTTTCTGCCTCTACTAATTTCGGTGAGGTTGCGGCTGTTATAAATGGGACTCCTGCTTTCCTATAAATCTCCTGAGTGGCTGATACCATTGATGATGTATGAGGTCCTATGGAAACTGCTACATTATCACCTAAAATTTTATTAACAGCATTGACAGCTCCCGTTTGTGTACCTGCATCATCTACTAGTACCATTTCTAAAGGTCTCCCATCTAACACTCCGCCTTTGGCATTAATTTCTTCAAAAGCTAAGGTAATTGCTTGTTTCATTCTAATTCCACCTGCCGCCATAGGTCCGGTCATCATATTTGATACACCTACCTTAATGGATTTACCTGTTGCAGTTGATTTCGCTCCTGATTCACCAGTGGTTTTAGATTCTCCTGCTGAATTCCCACATGCTGATAAGGTGGTTACCAGTAAACTTGAAGCTAATAATACTGTTATTAATTTTTTAAATCGTCTCATTTTCTTCCTCCCAATACTTTTATTGTATATTAGTATCCCTATAATATATTACAGTACTGTTAATATATCATAACTACAAATTTAATGCAATCCTTTTTCACTTGTTTATTGTCATTTTGTACAGTTTTTATATTTTTTTTATATTTTTTTGTTAATTTATTGTATTAAAAATATAAATCATTATCGACATATGTACTTTTTCCTATATTTGTTACGATACCTTTCAACAATTAGCCTATCTCTTGACAAAACTGCTTTTCACCTTATATACTCATATTTGTACACTTTGACACTAATATACTATGATAAAATAAAAGGTAGGGTTATAATGGAAGAATTCAAACAAATAAAGAGTGAGAATGCAAGAGAGTATGCATTACGATATCTTTTACATCAGATTGTAAGCTTGAACCTGTCACCTGGACAGAAAATTTCTGATATGGAAATTTCAAAAGAGCTTCATATTAGTAGAACTCCCGTTAGAGAAGCTGTCATTACTCTGGTTAATCAGAAGTTAATTAATAGCTATCCTCAAAAAGGACTCTATGTATCATACATTGATCCACATATCGTAGAAGAAGTTTGTATTATGAGAAAAGCAGTTGAAAGTGAACTTGCAGCTATGAGCTGTAAACTCATTACGCAAAGCAGTTTAGATAATTTATACGATACAATCACCCTTCAAAAAGATTATATTTCCAGCGGTCCCAGAAGGAACTTAGAGAAGTTTTTAGCCCTCGACAAAGCTTTTCATAAAGAATTCTATAATATATGTGATATGGGATTTACCTATGATACCATGCAATCGGTAATGTCTCATTTTGATCGTCAGAGGAATTTGAGCTATCGCATCAATATAGAGCACCGTGTAATCAAGGAACACACAGATATATGTAATGCACTAGAGGTCAAAGACGAAGCAGCAGCACGTAAGGCCATGGATAAACACATTGGCGCCGCTTTATTAGATCAAGCAATATTAAAAGAAAAGTTTCCTGATTATTATTGTTAATATTTTAAATCTATTTATCATTTTGAAATTTATATGTTTTGTAATAGATATGAAGTGTACCTTCAATGTTAGATAGAAGATCTAATATTTGAGGTGTACTTCACATTTGCCAAAGAGCAAAAAAATCAGGAGCAATTATTTCCATAGTTGCTCCTGATTTTCTGCTTTCTGTTATGTAGTGACTTTTGTCAAGTAGTAACTCACAATTTTTTTCCTGTTACTATGATTCACAGTTTCCTGAAGATATTTTGAAAGAGCTATATACAACAACAGTTCTCCGGCATTGGCCACTCTGTTATACTTTAGGGCCAAAGCTTCTTATTCAATCCCCATAGGTTACTGGAAAACGCAGTTTACTATTTTGAGTGACTATATGTCCAACAACGCAGCTGTTGTTCTTACCTTACCTATAGCACTTGGAATGTTTACATTGCCTCTCTGCTCAACGCGAATATATTCTACCAAACCAATATACCTCCTTTCTTAATCGGCAAGATACATATGTGGTTCTCGGTCACTGCTTATGGGAAGTCTTGAAATCCTGGTACTTTGTGTGCTTTATTTACCCTGCCAAACCGGTTCCCTCTTTTCAAGGAAAGCGGTTAAACCTTCATGCACATCTTAGCTGGCGGTAAGGAGGACAACCAGATCGTGCAGATAATCCATAGATTTATAAAACTCCATATCCCTGCACTTATACATGCCTTCCCGACCCAGTGCAAGCGCCAGAGGACTCCTCGTTGCAAGAGTTTTTGCAAACTCACTGACGGCCTGATCCAATTGGTCATCAGGCACAACATGGTTGATAAGCCCAATTCTTTCGGCCTCGGCAGCCATAATGTGTTCGCCGGTATACATCAGCTCAAGACTCTTTTTGGTGCCGATGAGACGCGCTATCGGGGCAGTAATCATCATACCCCATATACCTCTCGTAACCTCAGGAATGCCAAACTTTGCCGATTCGGCTGCAAATGTGATGTCGGCTGTAACGGCGAAGCCGCAGCCCGCCAGCCAACGCGTGCCCCCTGCACTGCGGCAACAGTCGGTTTTCCCGCATTAGTCAGTTCGATCAGGAGATTGGAATAATGACTCAGATGCTCGCGCAGCACAATAACATTCTTGCGAACCTCGTCCAGGTTTCCAAGGTCAGCGCCGGTGCAGAAAGACTTACCGTTACTGCGGATTATGATAACTTTTACATCCGGATTGACTCTGGCTTCGCGCAAAGAACCGCTATATTGGGTACCTCCTTTAAACCAAATAATTTCCCTTATCGGGTTCACCATGCCTCTTCCAAAAACTGCTGCAGTTCCGTGGTGTTGTGCACCGGACGGGCGTTGAAGCGCAGATACCAATCATCCATCGCTCTTGCAGCAATGCCTAAGATTTGCTTTCTATTTTAGGCTATCACAGAGGATATTACGCGGGAAGCCGGAGATTGTGATATCCGCTATCAGAAAATTTAAATACGCGATCGCATTCACGTGAGAGGAGCCAAGGCCAGCGCGGTCATTTTCAGCAGCATGCGGACGAATCCGGGGAACAGATTGAACCTGTACGCCGCCCGTCGCATATATTCCGGAATTTCCCCAGCCGGGGTATGCGGAACGGCAAAGAAGACGAAAGGCCCTGCTGCCATTCTCAGTCCCCGGCAAGCGAGGGTGTGGAAAATCACTAAAATAAATTGATGGAGTGACATCCTTTTTCTATTTAAGCAAAAAAAAGAAAAGCATCCCGTTTTGTGGAGTCCTTTCCTTTTTCAGACGTACTTTATTAAACTGTTTGTTTTCACCTTGTTTTTTATGCCGTTTTCAATGGAAACAGATAACTTTCTGTCCGTTCATTCTGTATCTTTGCATGGAGTTTGTTGATGTTATACCCCATACAAAAGTATTTCCAATTTTACCTTGGTTTTCCTCTGTTTCACTTATGATATTTTCATAGGATTCCTGACGTTTCTCAATGAAGCTTTTAGAAACATTCAGCCGTTTGTTCCACTTGGCTTTCGTACATTTTTCCTTATGAGAACATCCGGTCCAGTCTTCACATTCATACACCGTCACCTCGGATTCGTAGCCATTTTTACTTTTCTGCTTTTTTATATACAACGGACTTAACTTTTTACCCGCATGGCAGGTATAACTATCTGTTTCTCTGTCATAATCCATGTTTTCCCGTTTGCTGATATCCTTCTTAAAACTGCGCTTTTTCCATTTCTCATAGATCTGGGGCTTGATATAGGGGACTTGCCGCCTGTTTTCTTTCAGATAGCTGTATCCCTCCTCGCTTTCGTAACCGGAATCAGCAGTCACGCTGGGATATCTCAATCCCAACTTTTCTTCCATGTGTTTTAAAAATGGAAACCAATCTAACAATAAAATTGGGATTTAGTGACTTCGTGTTATGCTCATAATCTTACGGATAAATTTTATTTTGAAGTAGAATTGTGGCTGCAATCTGACTTTCTTTCAGCAATATCTTTTACTATTGAACCAATAGCTATTCCAATTGCAGCGCATATAATGCCTGACAAGAATCCTATGGCATCTGGCATATTGATTTTATTGAAAGTTATCATGTTGCTCAGGCTGAATGTAAAATACGGAGCCAGCATATTCATGATACCAAAGAAAAGTAGCATGAGCAACTTGACATTAGTCCAGCCATCACCTTTTCCAATAAAGACGGAAATTATTAGTGTGCTGATTGGTAAAGCGAAGTAGAATACGACAAGAGAATATCCCATTGCATCTTGATTGCCTCCAAGCCAAAAAACAACAATTGATAATACCCATATCACAAGATAGGCGATAACCAAGACCAGTTTTGAGAGTTTCTGTCTGCTTTTGACCACATCGGTGCTTTCCTGTAGATATTCAACCATCTTCAAATCCTCCTTCAACAATTCATCAAGGCTGATAGAATATAGGTTGCTTAACGCTATAACGTTGATTATATCGGGATAAGATTTATCGTTCTCCCAATTTGATATTGTTTGACGGCTTACCCCTATTTTCTCTGCAACACTCTCTTGCGTTAATCCCGCAGTCAAGCGCGTATTTTTAAGTTTTTGTCCTATATTCATTTGGTCCTCCTTTGTCTTTCATTATGTAGCAAAGAACAGATGTTGTCTATCAAATTACCTTTCCATAGAAGAAAATTGACTGTCAAAATCCTTTTACATCAGTGATTCCTACTATTAACACCTAAATTCATCAACATTCAATTCCTGTTTTTCGTTTATCGTATTATATAAATAAGCGCAGTTCAATCTTCCCGATAAATTCCTGTTTATCTTTTTAATGTGATAGCGCTGCATCAATAATACCATGATTTTTCGCACAGAAAAAGACATAACTTCACCTTGGCGGAAAGCTATGTCTTTTTTGAAGCGCGAGACGGGATTCGAACCCGCGACCCTCGCCTTGGCAAGGCGATACTCCACCTCTGAGCCACTCGCGCATATCATGTGCTTTTTCGGTTTATTTATCCCGCAGACACATGACATAGTATAGTATAAATACAATATGCTTGTCAATACTTTTATAATTTTATGTGTTGTATATTTATTTTGTTAAATTAGCACATTTTAATACTGATGACATAATCATTTTTCTTAAATGCAATATTGCTGATATTATCCTGATGAATTAATTTAACATCTACCCACAGCTCATCTGCCGTTACAAGGAGATGAGCCAAACATATACCGATATCAATCAGCTTTACTTCATTTAAAATTCCCGTTAAAAACACATTCTTTTTACAGAAAACATGAATTCGGTTATCATAAACCACCAATCTCCAAGGCTGGCTGTTCATACTGGAAGGCGCCAGACGTGCCGCCTGAATCATTGTCTTAATATTCCTGCTTACTTCACTTTTAAATATTGCAATATCATTAAGGGGCAGGCGTTTTGCCTTATCGGAAGAACGGTATACCTCATTTACTGCTTTTCCAAAAGCAAGTGCAATTACATATTCAAGCTTCGTTCCTTCCGTTTTCACCTTCTTGGGTTTCAGAATGCCCATAAAACAGGAACCCAGCCCCTTCGCGGTCATATACAAGGAAACCTGTTGCATCAGATATCCTCCATTTATTTGATAATCCGATATATTTTCCGCGTATAGCACAAGATAATAAGGTGCCTTGTAGGTTAAGACACCTCTGAAATTCTTTTTTATTTCGGAACGACCCATTAATCTATATTCAACAGTAATACCCTCAAACAATGGGGGGATACTCTCTGCGAAATTTATTATTCCGTCCAGTAAGGCTTGCTCCAACGGCTCTATCTTATATTTTCCTATTGTTTTTCTGACAAATATTGCTTCATATAAATTCATAATTACTCCAATTCCATGTTGATATACATAATTGCCGGCTGCGTGATAATTTAGGCCAAATATTTTTTCAGGCATGTTTTTCCATTGCAATCTTCTTATAGTAAAGGGGCGAAATTCCATAATATTTTTTAAACAGCTTACTAAAATGGTAAACATCTTCATAGCCCACACTGTTGGCTATGCTTTTAATGCTGCCGCCCTCCGAAGTAAGTAAGATGTCCCGTGCTTTTTCCAATCTGATTTTTATCAGATAATTAATTGGCGATTCTCCCGTTTCTTCTTTGAAAATCTTTGAAATATATACCGGGCTCAGATACATATTATGTGCAATTTGGTCTAAAGATATCTTGTTTTCGTAATTTTCATTCAAATAATTAATTATTTTCTTAACCGCATAGCTTTTGTTATAAGATTCAAAATTACAACCTTTTTGACTAATATCCTGGGCTTCGAAAATCTCACGTATCATTAATAATAATATCTGTATTAAATGAGCTTTCAGCATAAAATATTTACCCACCTGGCAGGCTTCATTTTCTGCCAGCATTTCATAACAATGCCTTGATATATCCTGCTTTGTCTCGGCGGTGGTATGAAGTACATAACCTCCGTTCTTTAAAATAATGGAATTAGGCGGCATATTTTTAAAATGAAAGTCCGTAAAGCCCGCAAAAAATTCTACTGTAGGTTCCTTGGGATTTACAATAATGTTTTGATGTTTTACTCCCGGATTACAAATGATTACATCTCCTGCCTCTACATCATAAATGGTCCCCTCCACTAAATATTTCCCCTTACCTGATAACAGATAGGTTAATTCTGTAAAATCATGATCGTGATATATGGATTCCGTTATCATTCTTTGCTTACTGGCAAAAAATATGGTTGGATTTAAGTCATTATAGGTTATATCAAATTGATGCTGGCACATACCATACCTCCTCATCTTTGCCAGAGCGTGTTTGAAAACTCATTGTACCGTTCTGACCGCTCCGCTTTGCGGTATTCTGCGTCGCAATTTCTGAAACGTAGAACCACTACGCTCCCAAAATCGCTCCTTGTCTCCCGCAAAGCGGAACGCCCAGCCCGGCGCAAGCAGTTTTCAGACACGCCCTGGCAAGAAATATACCTACGATTTTAAGTCAGATACCTACTTTTACAGGTCTGGTATTTGTTACTCAAAAACTATATTTTATTATATCACCTTTTTGCTAAATGAAAACCATTTTTTATACTATTTTATCTTTTTTTTGCGCAAGGTTAATTCTGCCCTTATTTATCCACTGTTACCCTCCTTTTTATTTCCGAGAGTGCTCTTTTCATCGGAAGTTTTCTCCATTATAATAATCGACATGTTTTAAATAACAAAGTACATTTAATTTTTTATTTTTAATAATATAATGGAACAGAATCTAAAATGTAACCGAAGAAAAAGGGGAGGACAATTAAATCATGACAGCTTCACAATGGTTTTTTTCATTTCTGAAAAAATACCGGCTTAACCTAATCACTGAACTTATTTTAGTTACTTTTTCATCCGTTCTTACCATCGTTAACCCGTATATTTCAGGTATTATTGTGGATGATGTAATCAAGGGAGGACATAAGGAGCTGCTGCTGAATCTGGTGCTGCTTCTCATCATTACCACAGTGGTAAGATCCATAATAAGGTATATGTATTTATTTATATTCGAAAAAACATCCCAGAGAATGCTCTGCACCATGCGCGATTACGTATACCGGCGTTTTCTGGAAGAAGATTTTACTTTCTACAATAAAAACCGCACCGGCGATTTAATGTCAAGACAGACCGGCGACATGGATGCAATACGGCACTTTGTGGCGTTTGTTATCTATTCCATTTATGAAAATTCCCTGCTGTTTTTCATTGCGCTGGTTATGATTTTTACGGTGGATTATCATCTGGCACTCTGTATGATTGCAGTCATGCCTCTGACTGTTTTTATAACCTGCAAACAATTAAGAGCCATTAAACCTGCCTTTCATAATATTAGAAAACGTTTTTCCAGTCTGAATACCGCAGTTCAGGAAAATGTCAGCGGCAACCGTGTCGTGAAGGCTTTTGCCAAAGAAAATTTTGAGATTGAAAAGTTCAATAGGGAAAATGACGGATACCGGGATGCGGAATTGAATGCCGCTGCCATCTGGCGCAAATATATTCCCATATTTGAATTTTTATCCAGCACTTTAACCTTTATCCTTTATCTGGTGGGTGGAATCATGGTGGTAAAGGGTTCCATATCCTTAGGAAAACTTGTAACGGTAAGCGGTTATCTCTGGATGTTAAACAACCCTTTAAGAATGGCCGGGTGGCTGGCCAACGATTACCAGCGTTTTGTTACTTCCGTTGAAAAAATCCACTCTACGATCAAAGAGGAACCGGTTATTAAAACTCCGGGAAAGGCGGTCGTCCACAAACGTTTTAAAGGCGAAATTGAATTTAAACACGTAAATTACCGTGCGGAAGACGACGTAATCTTAACGGACATTAACTTCAGAATATCGCCGGGTCAGACGGTAGGTATTATAGGGACCACCGGTTCCGGCAAATCCACCCTTATGAATCTTCTATGCCGTTTTTATGATGTTACGGACGGTGAAATCACAATTGACGGAATTAATGTAAAGGATATGGATTTATACTGCCTTCGCAATAATGTCGGTATGGCCATGCAGGATGTGTTTCTATTTTCCGATACCATTGAAGGCAATATTGCTTACGGCAATCCTGCCTGCACCTTTGAAGAGGTGCAGGAGGCTGCCAAAATTGCCGATGCCGACGGATTTATCCAAAACATGCCGGAGGATTATGATACCATAGTCGGCGAACGGGGCATGGGATTATCCGGCGGACAAAAGCAAAGAATCTCCCTTGCCAGGGCCCTGCTTAAAAATCCTTCCATTGTCATATTGGACGATACCACCTCCGCCGTGGATACGGAAACCGAAGCCCATATCCAAAGCCAGTTAAATGCCCTTGCCAACCGGACTGTTTTCATCATTGCCCATCGTATTTCTTCCATTAAAGATGCGGATGTAATTTTAGTATTGAATAACGGTAAAATATTGGAATCTGGAAACCATGAAAGCTTAATCGCAAAGAAAGGTTATTACTATACCGTATTTAATCATCAGTATGGCGAATTTGACAAATACATAGGAGCAAGGCAAAAAGGAGGTAGGTACAATGGCTAGAAATAAGTATGATATTGATGAAACTCTCCAATCCGAATTCAGCTTTGAGCAGCTAAAAAGACTTTATGCCTATATTAAGCCCCATAGAAAGGATATGACCTTCACCATTATCCTGATGATAATATCCAGTGCTTTGGGAATGTTTACACCTAGAATTTTAATGACCATCATGGATGACTATATTCCCGATAAAAATATTAAGGGAATCGTTGCAATCAGTTTGTTATTATTATTGTTCAGTTTAATTATTGTAGTATTCCTCCGTCTGAAAATCCATATTACCACCAGATTGGGCCAGAATATTATTCACCAGATAAGGAGCGATATTTTTAATCATTTGCAGGAACTGCCCTTCTCCTATTATGATGACAGGCCCCACGGCAAAATACAGGTCCGTGTGGTAAATTACGTGAACAGCTTAAGCGATCTGCTGTCCAACGGTATTGTCAATACCATCACCGATTTGTTCAGCCTTATTTTCATCGTTGCTTTTATGCTGTCCATTAATCTGCGCCTGTCCCTTATCTGCTTGTTAGGACTACCGGCGCTTATGGCTTTAATATTCATTATCAAGAAAAAACAGCGGATTGCCTGGCAGATATCCAGCAATAAGTCCTCCAATTTAAATGCCTACATAGCGGAGAGCATTAATGGAATCCGGGTTACCCAAAGCTTTGTCAGGGAACGGGAAAATATTAAAATATTTAACAGCTTAAGCGATAACTACAGTAAGGCCTGGATGAACGCGGTTAAATTGAATTTCCTTCTATGGCCGGCCATCGATAATATATCAACCCTTACCACCGCAGCCATATATGTCCTGGGCGTTGCCTGGATTGATAAACAGGTGCCCGGCATCACGGTAGGTGTTTTAATCGCTTTTACCGGATATATCGGCAGGTTCTGGGCGCCCATCAATACCCTGGCCAGCTTTTACAACTCCCTACTAACTGCTATTTCCTATCTGGAAAGGATTATGGAAACCATAGACGAACCGGTTCTGGTCAAAGATATGGAAGGAGCCGTGGAAATGCCGCCTATTAAGGGTACGGTGGAGTTTAAGGAGGTCTGCTTTTGCTATGAAGACGGCGTCCCCATATTAAATAAGGTTAATTTTAAAGTCAATCAGGGGGAAACCTTTGCAATCGTAGGCCCTACCGGCGCCGGTAAAACTACCATCATCAACCTGATCAGCCGTTTTTACAACCTGGATTCCGGTGAAATTTTAATTGACGGGATTAATATTGTAAAGGTAACCATTAAATCCCTGCGCAAACAGATGGGCGTCATGCTCCAGGACAGTTTCATTTTCTCAGGCACCATTATGGATAACCTCCGTTACGGCAATATGGAGGCAACGGACGAACAGGTAATGGCAGCTGCCAAAACTGTATGTGCCCACGATTTTATCATGGGACTGGAAAACGGCTATTACACGGAAGTAAATGAACGTGGCAGCCGTTTGTCGGCAGGTCAGAGGCAGTTAATCTCCTTTGCCAGGGCATTGCTTGCCGACCCGAAAATTTTAATTCTGGATGAAGCCACCTCCAGCATTGATACGGAAACGGAAATACTGCTGCAGGAGGGACTTACCAGGCTCCTTAAAAACAGGACTTCCTTCATTATTGCCCACAGGCTTTCCACCATTAAAAACTCCAACTGCATTCTGTATGTGGACGGCGGAAGCATCCAGGAAATGGGCAGCCATGAAGAGCTAATGAAATTAAAAGGCAATTATTATGATTTGTTCTTATCACAGTATGAATTCTTAAATGAAAACCGCATTTAAAGCAAAAGTGATATAAAATGTGTATGAATATATAAGAAATCAGCCGAAAAAAGCTAAATTCCTTTTTCGGCTGATGTTTTAGGTCTTGCAATACATTCCTCTTGTGTATCCCAATTATATATTTTTAAATTTTACTACCGCACTATTGAGGTTTTCAACAGAATCTGAGCTTTCTGTTAATGCGTTTTGGAATCGTTCCACATCTTTATACAGGCTTTCACTGTTTTCCGCAACGTTCTGTGCGTTATTAGAACTTTCGCTGATAATGATTGTTACACTGTCAATGGCCTTTACAATACTGTTCATGGATTCTTCCAACTGTCTTGCCGTATTCCTGAATTCATTCATAATCTGATCAACAGTTTTTGCATCACTGTCATATTTTTCACCTGTTTCAACCATCACCGAATAATCATTTATAACTCTTGATTCAACAAACTCCAACATCCGGTTGGAATCAGCGGCCAGCTCTCTGACTGCCTCTATAACGGAATTGCTGATTTCCTGTATCTGGTTCGCCGTTTCCTTTGAACGGGCTGCAAGATGACCAATTTCACCTGCCACAACGGCAAATCCTTTCCCCTGTTCTCCTGCTCTGGCAGCTTCTATCGATGCATTCAGTGCAAGCAAATTTGTCTGGGATGTAATATCTAAAATAGTATTTGTCAGTACGTTTATCTGCTCCACCTCTTTTGATTTTTCGATGGTAACCTTAACATTCTGCCCTATATCCCGTAAAACATGTTTTGTAGATTCCTGGGCGTCGGCAGACGTTTTCTTTAGATCACCTGCACGGGTACTGATTTCCTCTGCTAAATTCACCCCTTTGTCTGCCTTGCCTGTGATTACCTGAATTAAATTATTTATATCCGTGGTTGAGGCATTTACCTCCTCAATGTTTGAAGCCGTCTCTTCCATTCCGGCTGACATTTCCTCCATAGCCGCCGAATTATCGGCTACACTGTCTATTACTTTACGGATTCCCGTTTCAAATACATTAAAATTCTTCCGCAAATCCTGAGACACATATTGAATATCCGATATGGTTTTTTGTAATTCATCAATAAAACTGTTAATTCCCTGAACCAGTTCCCCGATTTCATCATTGGATTCAACAGAAATCCGTTTTGTAAGGTCTCCCTTTCCATTTTCTATATCCTTAGTAATTAACTGGAGGGCTTTCCTGGCCCGGATCGTAGGTTTTACCAAACTAATGTGTATAAAAATCCATACCGCTAATGTAATTAAAACTGTTATAAGAAAACTTACAGCTGTTGCAATTAAGGCGGAACGTTTATTAACCTCTAAACTATCCACCAGATTTTCGGCCAGGGTTTTGTTATAGGTGTTTAATCCCCGTAATTTTTCATATATCTTTACGGTAATAGGCTCCATTTCTGACAGGAACATGGCATATGCCTGCTTCCCTTTCCCTGCATCGGATATTGTAATTCCTTCTTCCAGCTTGCTGTAATATTCATCATATTCTTCAAGCAAAGCTGTTACAGTTTCTGCATTTTCCGTATTCTTCATGCTTTCCTGAAGCAGCAGAATGGAATCCCTGGCCTGTGACTGGCAGGAATCTATAATTGTCTTATATTGTTCCCTAACCTCTGCCTCCTCGGCCAGATAATATTTAGCTGCAAGACCGTCCATGGACAGGATAAAAGTATAAGCATCACTATAGGCGATCAAATCCTCCACATTGCCATTGACAACTCTGTCTGCCGTATCCTGTGCCTTACGCTGATAAACAAGACTGATAACCTGTGCGACAATCGCTACAACAAATATTAACATAACCGCAAGTAATATTTTTACAGAAATTTTTAAATTTTTTATAAAGTCGTTTGTATTCAGAAAATTATTTGTGTTCTTTTCCATAGTTCCCTCATCCTTATGTAATAATTAATATAGTAAATATTAACATTCTAAAAAATTTAAGTAAAAGTCAAATTGGATATTCCAGATCTGTTCCGCTGCTTGCATATAATAAAAGTCAATTTAACAATTTAGGACTTATTTCTTAATTAAATCCTTTTTT
This sequence comes from Clostridiales bacterium, assembly GCA_015655075.1. Lineage (GTDB taxonomy): Bacteria > Bacillota > Clostridia > Lachnospirales > Lachnospiraceae > Anaerocolumna. The sequence continues at coordinate 45,787 of JAATFT010000094.1, forward strand.
TCGACAAATGCTGTTAAATCAAGGCCTCACAAGAATTTTCCTTATGCTCGAGCTTTGGAATGCTCTTTCCAAGTCTTGACACCCATGGTTTTTTTCTTGTATATTGGTAGTATTTACAAGAATTACTATAAAGGGTGAGTATATGAAGTATAAGATTAGTGATGTGAAACATATTTTAAATATCAGCGAAGAGACCTTGCGCTATTTCGACAACAAAAATATAATTAATACAATCCGTGATAAAAATAATAATTACCGATATTTTGAATCTGAAGACATTAATAAAATCTTCGCATATAAAATGTATCGTTCCCTGCTTTTTAACATGAATGATGCAGACCAGTTAATTTCCGGAAACCCAGTCGATATGCTGGAATCCAAGCTGAAAAAACAGCTTGAGGTCATTGGCAAAGAAGAAGAATATCTAATCAGGGCTAAAAAACATATTACCTTATTAACCAAAAAAGTCTGTAAATGGAAACATTTTAAAGGCGGATTTAAGGTTACCCGGTCACCCGGGTGTTACTATCACCGTAACCAGACAGACTCCTGCTTTATCAGGGAAGACGAGGTTTTTGAAAACACCCGCCAATGTCTGAATTATCTTCCGGATATCTGGCCGTGTTTTTGTTATGCTCCGTCCCATTTCCAGAATATTTCCGGTTTTAGTTTTGGTTATGGTTTTTACACGGATCAGACTATACCCATACAGGGCCTTCTGCATCTTCCCTCCGCCAAATGCCTGTATACTATGTTTACCCTGGAAGGCGATCTGGTACAATACCTGCCCAATCTTCTTATAAAGGCAGAAGCTTACTGCAAAGAAAGCGGCTATACCTTAGAAGGAGTCATGCACGGAAGCATCATACATGAAATAAAGGAAGAAAACCGTACCGTCAGGTTATTTGATATTTACATTCCTTTTACTTAAATTTACCGGATTTAATATTTTTATAGTTACATATTCATAACCGCAGCCTGACAATTTTATTCCTTGAATAAATCTATCTGGCTTCCCAAGGCATTTTCCGTGGCATTGGCACCGGCGAGCCTTCCGGAATTATACGCCCAGCCTTGAGCCGCTCCTTCTATGGTATGGGCATAGTGGTCTGAGTATATTCCGCCGGCATCCGCACCCGCGGCATACAGGTTTTTAATTGATGTATATCCGTTTTCCGGGTCATCTTGCACCACTTCAAAATTAGAGTCGATACGGATACCGCCAACCGTACATAAATTATTTACACTTACTTTAAAGGCATAATAAGGTCCTTCACTCATCTGATACATATGCTGTCCGTCCTTACCGTATAAGGTGTCAACACCTTTTTTCGCATCTTCGTTATATTTATCCATGGTATCTTTCAGGGTTACTTTGTCCATTCCCAATTTTTCAGCTAATGCTTCAACGGTATCTGCTTTTACTACATATCCGCCCTCAACCATTTTGTCTACAATTTCGGTGAGCTTGCTCCATCCTGAATCAATGGGCGTTATTTCCGGCATAGGCCCCATGGCTATTTTTTCACTCATGCCTGCCGCTCCTGCCCCTTTTGTCTCCAGTGTTTTCAATAATTTTTCATTATATAAAAAGTATGCAAAATTACCTTGTGATATTACGGAATTACTGGATAAAGCCCTGTCATACACAATATCTTCGTTGGCAAAGCGTACCCCGCTTGCATTCACCCAGGGAATAAGCGGCACATAAGCTACGGAAGTGGTTGCCTGGTATAATTCCATATATTCATAGTCGCCTTCTATTTTGTCATTGCCTTCCACACTGAAGGTATGGGCAACCATGGCGGATAACCCTCTGGAGGCGGCGCCGATATCCCAGGCCATGTTAATACCGTCACCCGTATTGGAATTATATCCGGCGGCATTTACTGTTACACCGTTTAAGGCATTTTTAACCATCTCCGAATTTCCTACAAAGCCTCCGGTAGCAATAATTACGGATTTGGCTTTAATTTGGAGTTTGGAACCGTCCTCGGCATTTGCCGTAACTCCGGTTACTTTATCGTCTTCTACTATTAAACTGTCCGCCGGGGTTTCATAATAAACCTTGGCACCGTAATCGGAAACAATCTTATCAAGCATTGCTCCCAGCTGTGAAGAAGTCTTAGTATAATCATCGTATTTGTGATATCCGTTGGTACCTTCTTCGTGGCTTTGCTGTACCGCTTCTTCTGTTTTATGAAACACCACCCCATGGGCTTCCAGCCAGTCAGCGGTGGTATGGGATAATTCCAAAAACTGCTTTACCAGACTGGCATCTGCCAGCCAATCCATTTCCTCCATCCATTCTTTAAATATATAATCCGTATCAACCGGATCATCTCCTAATTTCCTTGCCTTTGCACTGTCAGCAGCAAAAAAACCGCCTCCGTTAGCCGTCGTTCCTCCCGGAATAGCCGTTTTTTCAAGGACGATAACTTTTGCTCCATGTTCTGCGGATGTGACGGCGGCAGCAACTCCAGCTCCGCCGGCACCGATTACAACAACGTCTGCTTCCAGGTTGACTACTTTACCTTCATTTTCTTTAGCGACTGTAGATTTCAGGGTATTGATATCTCCTCCCGCCTGGGTAAGGGCATCTTCCACGGCTTCCAAAAATGCCTCGGAAGTTTCGGTTGCACCGCTGACCGCATCCAAGCCGATAGACTGTTTGGAAAGAATATCCTTGGTCAGGCTTTCCATGGCAGTATCACCAATTCCCTCCGTTTCCGCGGATTCCAATATTGTAATATTTTCAATTTTGCTTTCACTGACAGCTACTTCCACTTTAATGGTTCCGTCTTTACCTTCGGCCTGGGCTGTATAGGTTCCTGCCTTAAAGCCGCTTTCTCCTGCACTTTCTTTGCCTTCCGTACTTACTGTGTTTTCCGTACTTTCGGCAGTGATGCTGCCGGAAGGTTTCTCCTTCTTTTTATACGAGCATCCTGCTAACGCAAATACTAGAATAAAAGACAATAATACAAAACATACTCTTTTCATCATATTTATCCTCCTCTTTATGATAAAAAGAGTTTATACCCTGTAGTAGGTACAGGGTCAAGGATTTTGTCACATATTTAACATAGGGTATAAACAAGCTGCCAATGCAATAAGGCTGTCACCTCAGTATTCTGTTTGTATATTCCCTGATTACCTTAATGGAATTTTTAAATTTCTCCATCTCTTCCCCGGTCAGATGCACTTCTACCACATCCTGTACACCGCTGCGGTTTAGGATTACAGGAACTCCGCAGAATACATTAGATTCACCGAATTCTCCTTCCAAAAGAGTAGAAACAGGAATGATTTTATTTTCATCATTCAGGATAGCCTTTATAATTCCTACCGCCGTGGTTGCGATGCCATAACAGGTAGTCCCTTTCACTTCCAGGATATCAAATCCAACTCTTGTAATTCTTTTTACGATATCATCCAGATTTACGTTGTCAAATTCCCTGTTATCTTCAAGAATATCGTATATCCGCTTCCCGCCTACCGTAACATGGGACCACGGACACATCTGGCTGTCGCCGTGCTCTCCCATGGTATAGCCCTGAACACTTCTTGGGTCCACATGAAATAACTCTCCGATGAAATATTTAAGTCTTGCGGAATCCATGGCCGTTCCTGTTCCGATAATCTGATTTTTGGGCAGTCCGGATAGCTTATACACATAATGTGCAATTATGTCCACGGGATTGGATACTACAATAAAATGTCCCCAAAACCCGCTTTCCATTACCGAACCGACAATGGATTTCACAATGCCGGCTGATAATTCAAGGGTATCTAATCTTGTCTGTCCGGGCTTTGGCGGCGCCCCTGCCGTTATGACTACGATATCCGCATCTTTGCAGTCTTTATAATCCCCTTCGCTCACTTTTACATTTCTGTTTAAGTATTCCACACAATGGCATAAATCCATTACTTCACCGCGGGCTTTATTTTTATTTATGTCAATTATCATAACTTCGTCGCAGACACCTTGTGTAATCAAACTGAACGCGGTGGATGAACCTACTAAACCGGCCCCAATAATTACTACCTTACTACGATTGATTGTCATCATCTTCTTATACCTTTCTCTACACAATTATTTTATGATACTGCAATACTATCAGAAACAACATCAGGAATCAATCGTGTTATTATATGAATCAGTATTTTTTAAGCGGCCGCCTGTAAAAAATATAATTATACCGAATATTATTCAAAGTAATTGTTTTTTGTATAATAGATTGCAATTCTTTTTACACAGTCTCTTCTGTCACTTTTAACCTTAATCATAAAGTGTTTTGAAAATACGGCCGGGAAAGTGCAGATTGCCTTGTGTCCCATTGTGTATCTTTCACATAATACAATCGGCTGATAGGCAAATTCCGGCTGCGCTATCACCTGAAAGCCTGTGATCGATTCTCCATTTTCCAGATTTTCTTCCAATACCATACAATTCGCTAATTCATCATAATCCAATTCCATAACAATTTCATAATTCGTATCTAATTCTGCATTTGTCTGTTCATAAATAGGATTGGAAAATCTTTTTCTTATAGCATCCCCAAATTCCAATATTCTTCTTGTATCTTTCTTAGGCAGCATCCCTTTGGAGTCGGGGCCGATATTGATTAATAAGTTGGAACCTCTTCCTACGGAATAATCATATAACCCCATTAGCTGGTCTAAAGTTTTGACTGTATTCTCATTATTCTCGCTGGTAAACCAAGTAAAAGGCCGCATCTGCACATCACATTCTCCTGGTAAAAACTTTTTCTCTTTAAGGATGTGCTGAGTATCTGTTCTGATTGAAAAAGGTACTGTATCGGTAATATAAGAATTGTTTAACGGTGCAAATCCGGCTTCATTTCCAATCCAACGTGTATCAGGATCCCACATATCAAAAATCAGGATTTCCGGCTGCAGGGAGCGAATCACTCGTATTATCCGTTTCGTATCATATTCATGGTTTTCTGATCCGCAGCCGTCAAACCACAAATAATCAATTTTTCCATAATTACTTAACAGCTCTGAAATCTGATTTACAAAAACATTATCGTATTCCTTGTCCGTCATTTTTTTTCTTTTAGAACTAACATCAGCCGGTGAATAATATATGCCTATTTTCATTCCATATTTTCTGCAAGCCTGGACATATTCTAAAACCACATCACCCTTTCCGTATTTCCATGGTGTCTTGGAGATATTATAATCTGTAAATTTAGACGGCCATAAGGCAAAACCGTCATGATGTTTTGCGGTTAAAATTGTATATTTTGCTCCTGCTTGTTTGGCAACGAAAATCCATTGTTCACAGTTCAAATTTTCCGGCTTGAAGCCTTCCGGCAGAAGTTCTGATTCACGTCCATCCCAGTCTTTATGTCCAGGGTAAAAGGTTCTGATTCCAAAATGGTAAAATATTCCAATTTCCCATTCCATGAATTCCAATTGTTTTTTACTAGGCTTTATCATATGTCCTCCTTTATGCCTCTCAAATAATCTGCATACCAACTAATAACATCCTGAATTCTGCATAATTCCGATTCCTTGCTGACCCGCCTCCATTCCTGCTTATAGTAGTAAAGCCATCTTTCCAAATTTTCTGCGAGTTCCGCAGCCTCCGCTTGAAAAACAGTCATCTGGAGATATTCTTTCCTGCTTATAATCCCTCCAAGTAGATTCAAATACTTACATCCGTCAATCGCTACGAGATAAGTGGTCAATAATTCTCTTTTTTCTTCATAGGAACATGGGATTTTATACATGATTTGCGCCTGTATCTTATCTAATTCAAAATTACTGCTTTTTAATCGTTCTATTCTTTCTTTTTGCAGAAATCTTTTTTTAACCACTTCCTGATCTATATTATTATATAATTTGTATTCCCTGAAAATGCATATATCCATCCAACTATAAAATGCATTGTCATCAATCTGCGATATGCTTTCTGCCAGATTCTCACACTCCTTTCCAAATTCCAGAATTGAAATCATTTGATTTAATTTCTCATATTCCAAATGATACTTACTCCATGAAAAATGGGCACCATATATCATTCCAATGAGGCTAAACTCAGGATGGTTTATATGATGATAATCGCCCCAGTCTGTATTCAAAATTCCAACAGCATGATATTTCTTCCCATAGTCCGACATTTTTTGGATATTCATGTATGCTGTTAAAGAATTATTCACCAATCGTGTCCAGCCACTAACTCCCGGACAATTATAAAATATTGCCTGTATGTCCGAAAAATTTTTGCTTTCTTTCTCTGAAACATCTGCATCATAACCCCAGTTTAAAAACACCACCTCCTTAGGAAGCTCCATAATCAGTTTGGGATATTCGCTTATAATATCCCCCCACATCATTGGTTCACATTTCATGCTAATTAAATGCTCACAGATTTTCTTTACATATTCAATATAGGCTCTGCTCTTTCCTATTTTCTGACAATAGTTTTTACTTCTTCCTTTTCCCAAATCAAAAGTTTCATCTGCACATATATTAAATTTGTTTGTACGAAATAACGGATGATACTCGTCAATCATTTCTTTTACCAACACAATACTCTCTTCATTAGTAATATCAATGGTATGGTGAAATTGCTTATCCCACGCAGAAAATGGCTGGGTATCTGAATGTTCCAATTCGCATAATTTACAATACTGTTTTGTCCTCAATAATTTATACAGATGACTGAAGGTAGAAATAGAGGGAACCAATTCTACCTCCCTGTCATAACAGTAAGCATCCAGCTCTAAGATTTCTTCCGGAGTCAATGGCGTATCATCTCTCCACACTTCACTAAAATCACGAAATAAATATGTATTTTCCACATAAAGCTGCAGTTGATTTATTTTGTATTCCGACAGATGATCCACAAGCCATTTTAAATATGACAATTTTGGGATCCTGCCCCTGGTTACATCATGGTAAAAACCTCTATATTTCATCTGTGCATAATCGTGGATTACCATTCCAGGAATGAAAGAACCGGTCTGCCTTAAAATTTGTATTAACGTTTGCATTGCATAAATCATGCTGTGTTCACTGCCTGAAATTTTAATTTCGTTTTCTTCAATCAGCAGTTGATAATTATCTGGCTGCTCCTTTCTATTTTCAAAATAACAAACAGAAATATCGCCTTTTTTAGCTTTTCCATAGGAAACGTGCAAGCAATAACCTGTTATCAACTGAATTTTACTTTTTAAGATAAGAGCCTGTCTATATATATGCTCACTACATTTTGGCGCCATTACGATATAGGCACAATAGTTTAATAAAAAAGGGGTCCCTGTCTCTTCCATATAAACAGGCTTTGGTATGATATACATGCGTTTTCCTCCAAATTATTTTTTCCCATATTTTTTCTTTTTCTCTGCGTATCCGGTCAGATCAGCATTTAACAGCCCCCAGCATGATACCTTTTGTAAAAAAGCGCTGCATAAACGGATATACTATAAAAATGGGCAAAAAAGCCAGCACAGTGATTGTCATACGAACGCCTTTTGTAGAAATGGAGGCTGCTGCCGAACTAATTGTACCATGGGAATTTTTTACCTGATCTGCCATCTGCTGTGCCTGATTTAGATATTGATATAACAAATATTGTAATGTTTGAATTCCTTCATTTTTACTGGTATAAATATAGTTATCAAACCATGAATTCCAATGTGATACGGCCGCAAATACCGCTATTGTTGCAATAATAGGCTTCGATAACGGAATAATCACACTTGTAAATACTTTAAAATAACCCGCACCGTCAATAACTGCCGCCTCTTCCAGTTCCTTCGGAAGCTGTTCTACAAACGTTTTTATTAAGATAATATAGTAACCAGAAACCGTCATGGGTAAAATATAAACCCAGAAATTATTTAACAAACCGTAAGAACGAATCAAAATAAAGGTCGGAATTAAACCTCCGTTAATATACATAGTCAATACTACTGCTCTGTATAAAACTTTTCTGCACGGCATTTCCTCTTTTGTAAATAAATAGCCCATAATTGCACTGGCAAATACCGTAACAAAGGTTCCTAATACAGTTCTTAAAATAGAAATGAGCAGGGAATGAAAAAAACCGTTTAACACTAAAATCTCTTTATAGTTATTTAAAGTAAATCCCTTCGGGAACAGAATAGGAGCTTTTATGTCGGCAACCGACGGATCGCTGACAGTATAGATTATCATTGTCCAGAACGGATAAACACATATCAATGTAAATCCAATCAAAAGAATGTAATTAAATATCTGAAAAATTCTTCTTGATGGTTTCTCTTTCTTTGTGTACATAGTAATACCTCTCTAAATAATATATTCTCCCCGTATCCTTTTTGCAGCTTTATTGGCTAGCGTAAGCAGTAAAACACTAATCGCAAATTTCATGATTCCAATTGCCACACCATAGGAATAATCCTGTGATTCCAGGCCGATTCTATACACATACAGATCCAATACTTCAATGTTCGATGCTGTTTGTGGATTTTTAAACAGAAAATATTGCTCAAATCCTGTGTTTAAAAGATTCCCAATATTCAACATTAATAATACAAAATAAGTTTCTGAAAGCGCAGGAAACGTAATATGAAGTGCACATTTAAAGTATCCTGCTCCATCTACCTTTGCGGCATTGTAAAGTTCCTGATCAATCCCCGTTATAGCCGCCAAATAAATAATTGCATTCCATCCAAGGGTTTTCCATAATTGCAAAAATGATTGAAACCAATAAACTGCATTGGAATCTCCCATAATATTATACGTATTGCCTGCATCGACGTTAACTCCGAAAACCTGTAAAACAGCATTAACCAGGCCATCATGTGAAAACAGGGAAAATGCCAGGGAATATACAATAATCCAACTGATAAAGTTAGGAATTGTGGAAAAAATCTGAATTATTTTCTGTACCGGCCTTAATTTGATTTCATTTAATAATATGGCAAACAGCATAGGCAACGGTGTTAAAATAATGCTGATTCCTGCAAAAATGAGCGTATTTTTTATCACCCGAAAGGTATTTACATCCGTAAAAAGCATTCTGAAATACTTTAGTCCTACAAAATCACAATCCTTTAATGCGATTCCCGGGATGTAATCATATAAGGAATAAATCCATCCAAACACCGGCATATAATTAAATAAAAGAATCAAAACCATAAAGGGAAGTGCCATTAATAATAATCTATAACGATAAAAGCTTTTTCGTTTTGCCATTGTTTTTGTTCCTTCCAAATTAAGCGATAATTGTGCAAGTCTCCGTTACCTGGTACCGCATTGCATAGATTTCAGTGAATTTATCGAAACTTATGCAATGCGGTACTGGTATTTCGTTTCTTTTATTTGGCTGTTGATTCCTCTACTTTGTCTTTTGCCTTCTGGTAAGTATCCGTCCACCACTGAACGGCTGTATCAATGTCAGCTGCTTTTAAATCGGACATCAATTTTTCTTTTACCGTATTAAATGCCGATTCATCCTCGGCCTGAACTAAATAAGGTATTGCATTAGTTACAATTTCAACTACGTTATTGTCAATACGCGTAATATCTTGAGGTGCACTTTCCATACAAGCAGTATACAAACTATTGATTTTACTTTGGTCAAAAGATTTTCCTTCTTCTATCCGTTTATTAATAATCTCACTCGGATAATTCAACCCGAAAGCATTACACATATCCTGCTCTGTCGTTGAAAGTGAACTGCTGAACACCTTATCTGTATTCCAAAGAGATGCCGGAGCACCGTCTTCCAAAATAGCGGTAGCGCCAATTGCACTTATTGAATCCCATCCATATGAACCAGATAACCCCAGTTCTCCCCAGTTCTCTGTTCTGGCCGGATCAGATTTCATCGCAACAGTATCATCCGTCAACTCACCATTTTCCCAGTTCTGACCTTCAATTCCTGAAAAGATAAGTCTGGCAAACTCTTCGCTGTTAAAAAAATCAAGGGCCATAATTGCTCTGTCTATATTTTTACTGTGACTTGACACAAAAAAGAGTTTATCACTCCATCCGCCCGGAGAAGTCGCTCCTGACCATACCATATTGGAAGGCAAAATAATATATGATTCATCACTGTCTGCATGGCCGGAATTCCAGTCACCATAATGCCAGCTGTTGATTCCGCCTAAGTACTGACCTTTTGTATATTTGCCTTTTAAGTCTTCCGCCTTTTCAATGAAGCAGTCCGGGTCTAGAAGTCCTTCCTTATACATCTGATTGTAAAAATGCATATCGTCCCAGAAGGGGCTTGACTCTTCCTCTGTCATAACATTGGAAATTAATTCATTATTTCTGACATCTACCAGATACATACAGTTTCCATCAACATTCGTATATCCCAAATCCAACATTCCGCGAAATGTCCATGAATGCAAACCGGAGTCATTATAATGCCCCATGGCATAAACGGGAAGACCCTCCTCTGTTTCGGAATAAACTTCTTTCATTTTCTTTAATGCTTCAATGTAGTCTTCTCCAGAGTTAATTTCCGGCATTCCTATTTTTTTATAGAGATCCCATCGGACAACATATCCATACATAACAGTAGGATATTTTTCACCTTCTCCTTCACCTAACTCACCTGGTGTGGTAAAATATAAATTGCTTTCATCACCGCTTCTGAATTCCCGGATAATACTATTTCTGGTTTCAAAACGGTCTGAAAAGATATTCTTAGCCAATGTATCCGTATAATCATCCAGATATACGGCATGTTTTCCTTTCAGTACATTTTCAATGTATTCCGGTCCGATACACATAATATCGCACATATCTCCCGATGTAAGATCTATGCTTAACTTCTGATCATCATAATTAATAATTTTCAATTCAATATTCAACTTATCTTCAATCGCTTTTGTAATTTCCATAGGCCAATACTTATAAGTAGATGAGTCTACAAAATTCTTGATTCCCACTGTAATTGTAATCTTTTCTGAAGTATCAGAAGATGTTTTTACATCACCGGTTTCTGGATCGTTTTTCCCGTTATTACCACAGCCTCCCAGTACTACGATTGCCATTGCGCAACACAATGCAATGAATTTTTTCATCATTTTTCTTTTCATATACATTCTCCTTTTCTTTGTTCCTGATTCGGTTACAGGTTTGTATATTTTACATATCCATATTACCAAAATCAGATTCTGTTTTGTATGACATTTCTTTTTTCCCGTATGACATATTTTTCTTTTCTGACTTTATTTCACATAAATTTTGACTTTTTTTACTCATCTCTTTCATATAATACATAATCGAATCTATGTCTATGCTGCCTGATTTCATCCAATCACAATTTATTGGTGGTTTTTGAGAAAATAGCTCTGGTTTTTTGAAAAATATTGTAGTAAAATGAAAAAAATTACAAGTATAGTCGGACAATATAATTAGAAAGGCTGATGACTCTGATTTTAATATTATTTCAATTAAAAATACAGATTTATAGCAGACCAAGAATAAAAAATATCGGTTGCAAGGAGGAGATGAATTAAAATGTATCGTGTACTATTTGCAGAAGATGAATTACTGGTAAGATTAGGGTTACAGAATTCTATTCCTTGGGAATCCTTCGGAATGGAACTGGCAGGGGAGGCTGATAATGGCCTTATTGCATACAAAATGTTTAAAGAATTAAAGCCGGATATAGTAATTACCGATATTAAAATGGATGGAATGGATGGATATGAACTAATCCGAAAAATCAGAGAAATCGATTCAAAATGTGCAATTGTGATTATAACCTGTCTGGATGATTTTGATGCTTTAAGAAAAATGATGGGGTTTCGCATAATGGGATATATTTTAAAAGCAAGTATGACCATGCAGGAAATCTCTAATATAATGGGACAGGTAAAAGAATATTTGGATTATATATATCAGCAAAAACCGAAATTTTATCAGAAAAAAGCGGCTGAAAAGGATGAAATTTTGAAATATTTAAAAGGGGAAGAATGCGGGCAGCAAATTAGCTGGAAGTCTGAAACAGGTTTTTTTAAAAATGAGATTGCCGCAATTTCCATGTTAAAATTGAAAAGTACGGATCAGGGAAAAATTAATGATCTTGCCATGAAACTAATTCATGAATTATTAAAACAGTGGTTATCCGGATGTTATGTACTTCAAACAGATACGTTTGAAGTACTTATATTCACTAATCAAACAGAAAAATGCCTGACTGAGGATTTCCGACATTTTGATACCTCGGTTACACAATTTCTAGGTGTAAATTTTAATAGAGTAACGGTAGAGTGCAATCAGAAAACATTTCCGGAAATATATGCAGAATTAAAGGAAAAATTTGAGCTCGTGGAAAGCCAGGATATAAATATGAATATTATTATTCAGCAGGCAGTTGACTATTTAAAAGAAAATTATCAAAAACCTTTAACGCTTCCTAAAATAGCAAAAAAATTTGGATTAAGTCCCAGCTATCTGTCCTACCTGTTTAAAAAAGAAACAGGAAAAAATTATGTAGATTTTTTAACTGAATTACGTTTGATGCATGTATTAAGTGATTTAAAAACATCAAAGGATAAAATTCAGGTTGTGGCTGAACGAAATGGATTTTCAAATTTGGAATATTTCAGCCGCTTTTTTAAGAAAAAAACGGGAACCTCTCCGGCAAAATGGAGGCAAGAGCATTGTTAAGAAAATGGTATATAAGGAGTATGAGAAAAATTAACTGGCAGAAAAAGGTAGTCCTGTCAATTATTGGGGCAATTATATTAATAATTGCAATTCTATTCGGAGTAACCTATGAATTTTTTGTAAATCGGTTAAAACAGAATGATGAAAAAATTGCCCTGTTAAATTTTAAGCAGGCTGAAAAAAATTTGCAGGACCTTATAGGACTGTCGGTTCAAGAAGGAACACGGTATTATATGGAGCAGGAAGCTTGGTCATTCAGTAAACAGAATTATGCTAAAACTAAAAGAAATGTCTTTTTAGATCGAAAAATTATCAAGAATTTTGAATCCCTTATGGAAATTAATAACAATTTATATAGCTGTGTACAGCTTAACGGTAACGGAACTTTTATTCTGTCTTCAGAACGTAAAAGCTTTACAGGCGTTGAAATTTTATCGGAAGATGCTAAAAGAATTCTAGAAGAAAGCCAGGATTCGTATCCTGGATATTTATGGACAGAAGGCGATAAGCTGGGAATTGATGAAAACAGTGATCTTTATGCTGCGGTAAGCAATCCGGTATTAATGGGAATTTATTCATTTAATAAAGGAATCTCTATTGAAAAAAACAGCTATCTCCTTATCACAATTTCGGAAGATGCAATTTGTAAATGTTATGAATCTGTTATTTATAATAACAGTCAGGCGATGTTGTTAAACGAAGAGGAAGAAATTATATCTGCAACTGCTAAGAAAATCATCGGAACAAAATTTATAGCAGACGAAAAATATCAGATTGTAAAATACCCCCTTTCATATAATAATTGGACGATGGTTAATATGATTCCTGTAAAAAGCTATCAATATGAAAGCAGAAGTATTCGAAATTTTGGTATTTTAATTGCTGCAATTGCATCGCTCCTGGTGATTATAGTTTCCTTAATTTGGAGTAAAAAATACACGAAACCGATTCAAATTTTAATGGATCACATGGAAAACGTAGGGCAGGAAAGATTTGATATGCCTAAGCCAAGGCATGTGGGATGGCCGGAATTAGATAATCTGAATCAAACTTTTTACCATACAGTGCAAAAGCTAAAGAGTTACATGGAAAAACTTAAGCAAACCGAACAGGAAAAGGCACAGGAGGAAATGCGCGCTCTACAGTATCAGATTAATCCGCATTTTTTGTACAATTCTTTAAATTCTATCCGGTGGATGGCAATGATGACGAATAATACCAAGGTTGCAGATGCTCTTGTTATGCTGAGCAAAATAATTACTCCTGTTTTTAAAAATCCAAGTTTTACATGGAAAATTAAGAACGAACTTGAATTTCTTGATAATTATATTTGGATGATGGGATTACGTTTTGGCGAAACTCTGGATTATAAGATGAATTGTCCAAAAGAGCTGGAAGAAGAAATAATACCACGTTTTGTTCTGCAGCCGGTGCTGGAAAACTGCTTTGTGCACGGGCAAACCCGTCAGGGAATCCGTCATATTATAGTTAAAATTGAAAAGCCCGGAGATCATTTTTATATTGAAATTCAAAACGATACTACAAAAATTCAACCAGAATTCTTAGAGAAGGTTAATGAAAAACTGCTACATATGGATATGGTGCAAAAAGAAGAATTAGGTCTTTATAATGTTGCAAGACGGCTGTATTTTTTATACGGAGAATCTTCCAGCGTCACACTTCATGCAATTTCAGAAACAGAGATTATGGTAAAAATTATATTTTGAGGAGATTCTTCCTCCCTGGAGCCGGTTCTCTCTGACTTCTTCCGCCTGCATCCTGATTTCCATCCCTCTACTTTTAATATTAATAAAAATAAGCCGAAATTGATATATAAAATTGTCATCTTTATCAGAGGATGTCAGGGGGATTACAAAAGCGGGTTATAGCTTAACCTTAACATAGAGGAGAGAAGTGCTAAAGGAGATTAATATATGATGAATGAAGTACAGTTAAGAATCATAGTTGCTGACGATGAAGCCATGCAGCGGAATGTACTAAAAAAAATTATTCACAAACTATGCCCGACTTTTGAGGTTATCGCATGCAGCAATGGGAAAGAGGTTTACGATATTTTAATGGAGAAACCGGTGGATATCATTTTAACAGATATCCGTATGCCGATTATGGGAGGAATGGAACTGATCAAAAAGATCTTTGAGGAATATCCAAAAACTAAGGTGATCCTGATCAGTGCCTACCAGGAATTTGAATATGCGCAGAATGCGATCAAATATAAGGTTGTTGAGTATCTGATAAAACCGTTTCGTATAACGGAGGTTCAGAAGGTTTTACAAAAGGTCCGGAATGAGATCCGGAAAGAAAACGAGAATGAGAACAGTCTGAATAAATACCAGGTTTTAGCGACGAAAGCAAAGAAGCAGGAGGAATATAATCTTTTGCAGGATATCCTTAAAGGTAACCTGGAGGCTGTTAAATCGAATGAAGATAAATACGGCATATTACAGGAATTCGGAACCGTGGCCCTGCTTCGGTGGAGAACAGAATCAGGGGATTCTAAGAAGGTGTACCGCACATTGTCACAACAGCAGCAAAGTATTTTCATGGAGCATATCTCGTTTTTGTTTCCAAATATGTTTTTGTCCCCCCAGGCAAATGATTTTAATAAGTCAGTCCATAAGGCGGTCTTACTGCTCCCGAAAGAAACCGCATTAGAAGTAGAACAAAAATTAGAATACTGTCTTAATCAGTTACGACAGAAAAATATTATTTTCTGGGCGGGTTTATCGAACACAAAATTATGTCTGGCAGATTCCGCGGCAGAAGCCCTGGTACAGGCAGAAGAGATGCTGGCTTTTTATTTTTATGAGACCGGGGGAGGTGTCTTTTCCTTTGATAAGATGCATACCGTTATGGATATTCCGACAAAGTCTACGGCTTCCTTTGAAAACCAGCTGCATCGGGCCATCCGCAATTATGATTTGAATCAGATGGGGGATATAATTGCTGGCATGAAAACAGCACTGTCAAAAGAATCAAGATGTTATCCCAATAAAATTAAGCACAGGATATCTTCTGTAATCGTATTGCTCCTGAAAGAACTGGAGAATGCAATTTTACAGGAACAGTACGACCAGTTATTAAACCAGTCTTATCAAATGTATGCGGAATGTGATTCCTTCGATCAGTTGTTTGAAATTTCAAAGCAGTTATTAGGACAGGCTATACAGTGTTCCCGACAGAAAGTAAATCAATCCGATGCGGTGGAAGAATGTATCGCTTATATTAAGACGCATCTGGACAGCGATCTATCCCTGCAAAAGGTAGCAGAGTACGTACATTTTCATCCGAATTATTTATCCGGAAAGTTAAAGGAAAAGGTAGGACTGCCCTATAGTGTGTACGTACTGAAACTAAGGATGGAACTGGCCTGCAGGCTATTGATAGACACTAACGGCAAAATACAGGAGATAGCCTTAAAATGCGGCTTTCATGACAGTAATTATTTTAACAGGATGTTCCGCCGGGAATTTAATATTTCTCCGGAACATTACAGAAAGGCTCATAAAAAATGGTAAAAATTAATATGGAACGGATTCTGTACATGAGTCTTAGGGCCAAGCTCGGAATTATACTGGCAGTATTTGCAATTATTCCGTCCTTTGTGATATATAACCAGATAATGAAAACCTACGAGGCCGATATGGTGAAGGTAGCTTCACAGAATGTACAGTCTATTGTAAAAACAAACAATAACCTCATTGATACCACCCTTAACCGGATTGAAGATGCCTCTTATCTGCTTTTAAATAATAAAGACTGCTTTGACTGTTTTTCGAATATGGATATCTTTACGGTCAGTGATTTTTTAAACGAAGACCGGGTCATATCGGATGTACTGGGAAAGCAGTTTGCGGCTAATAATACGGTTTATGCGAAGTATTTATATATGTCAAAATGGATCTTTGATACGAATAATACCTCCATGAAACCCACCGTCGAAGAAATACAGAAATTCGGTCTGGATAAAAAAGCGGCAGAAGCCGGAGGGCAGGTATTATGGATCACCGGTTATGATTACGGAAAGTGGTTTCAGACAGAATACTTAAGCAAAAAAGAAAATTACAAATATCAGTATCCAATTACTATGGTCAGGCAGATGAATTTTCAATATTCCCAGAACGGTAAGCTCTATGTCATGAAGAATGAACAGGAACGGCCTGTTTTAGTCGTACACGTGCTGGAGGAAACACTGGCCTCCCTTTATGAATCCAGTGTAAATTATGAAGGCAGTATCTATGGGGTGGTCAATGAAGAGGGGCGGATTATCTCCTCGGATAATAAACTGTTTCCCATTACCTCCCTGGTGCCGGAACGGATTCTTAATTTAAAATCTTCTTCGGGTTATACTTCTTACTGGATAAATAACATAGAATATCTGCTGTGTTACGATGATATGGAAGGGCGTAACTGGTTTTCCTTCTGCCTGATACCCATGACGGAAGTGATCCAGACCACAAAAGAACAGATGCAGAACTCCCAGAGATGGATCACCATGGTATTACTGGCTGCTTCCGTACTCATTGCGGCCCTCCTTTCCTCTACCATCAGTAAGCCCATCGCAGCGCTGACCAAGTCTGCGGAACGGGTTTCAACCGGGGATTTCAGCGCGGATACACCGGTGCCCAGAGGAAAGGATTTTAAAATCCTGACCCTGACTTTTAATCATATGGAAACGGAGATCACCCGGCTAATCGATGAAAACTATAAGATTTCCCTGCGGGAAAAAGATACCCTGATCATGGCCCTGACCATGCAGATCAATCCGCATTTTTTGTACAATACGCTTAACACCATCAATATGATGGCTATCCTCAATGACGATCATGAGACCTCGGACCTGATCGTAAGCCTGTCGGAGATGCTCCATTATTCTTTTAGAAATACAAATGAAAAAATACCTCTGTCCGATGAGGTCCAATGGACGATCAACTATATTAATATTATGTCCAGGCGTTTTGAAGGGGTATTTGAAACAAAAATAGAAATTCCGGATGAGCTGATGGTATATAAGGTTCCCAAATTTTTTCTGCAGCCTATTGTGGAGAATTCTATCCTGCACGGGTTTGAAGGAATGTCAGGGGGAGGGATCTTAAGGCTGTGTGCGGAGAAACAGGGGGATTTTATTGTTTTTACCGTTTCCGATAACGGCAAAGGTATGGAGATTACGGATTATGAGAATATCCTCCAGAAAACCGGAGGAGGCAGTATCGGCTTATCCAATGTATACCGGCGGTTATCCCTTATTTATGGGGATAATTATTCCATTGAATTAAAATCAGAACCTGGTACCGGAACCACTTTTTATCTGACACTTCCCTGTCAAAGCTAAGAAAATGCAAACACCTTTGATTTGTACTATTATATGAGAATCCTCATATAGAAGATCGGGAGGCGGTATGGTAAACTTTAATCACCGGGTTAATAAGACGTCTGTTAGCATAATAGGAATACCGAAAGGAGATTTTTTATGAAAACAAAACGACTTGTAAGTGTATTATTAATAGCGGTCATGATTTTTAGTGCTACTGCTTGTTCCGGCAAATCTGAGGTAACGGACAATAAGGATACCGGCAGTTCAAATACGGCCGGAAGTGATGCAGCTGCCGGGGGAGGCAGTGAGAAAGTTACGGAGATCCGGTTTACCGAATGGGACGGCGGTGACACTCTGGCAGTATATGAAGAAATTGCCGAGAAATTTAATCAGTCACAGTCAAAGATCCATGTAACTGTTATGAACATACCGGATGAATATGACACCAAAATCACAACCATGGTAGCCGGAAACGATGTGCCGGAAGTATGTATGCTGGATGCGGCAAGTCTGATGTATACTTATGCAGAGGAAAGCATTGTACTGAATATACAGGACTTTATCAACAAAGATGCGAATTTCGACAAGTCCAGTATGTTAGACCAGTTTAAATACATGCTCACCAGCGACTATATGGCAGGCTACGGAATCGGATCGGAGAATATTACCATGTTTTATAATCCCTCCTTATTCCAGAAATACGGAATTGAAGAACCGCCGGCAAGCTATAAGGATGCGTGGGACTGGGATACTTTCGTAAACACAGCACAGCAGCTGACCATAGATAAAGAAGGAAGAAACGCACTCGATCCGGCTTTTGACCCTGAAAACATTGAAACCTACGGGGTTACCATCAGCAAATGGTGGGCAGGATATATGCCTTTCCTTTATTCAGAGGGCGGAGATTACTTAAATGAAAACGGCACAGCAATCGGATATGCAACGGAAGAAGGAATCGATGTGTTACAGAAATTAGCGGATTTAACCTATAAATATCATGTTGCACTGACACCGACTTCCAGTGAAACCATGCCGGGTGCGTCGGAAGCCTTGACCACCAATAAAGTTGCCATGACTTTTGACGGACAGTGGATCAATGCGGCGCTGATGTCAGACGGAGTGGATTATAACGTTGCCGCACTTCCAAAGATGGGTGCTGAGGCGAAAACAACCATGACTTTTGGCGGTATCAGTATTATGAATACGGATAAAGCGGATGCGGCCTGGGAATTCGTTAAGTACATCCTTTCCGCAGGTGCCTGTGAACCCTTATACAAATCCGGTTTATGGCTTCCTACCAATGCCAATGAATATACGGATGAATATATCAAATCTTTTATTACCGATAAACATCCGAAAAACTATTATGAATCCATTGTAGTTCCCATGATGGACGGCACCGCGGAAAGACCGGTCGTAGCCACCATTAAGAATTTTAATAAAATCAATGATATTATCAGTCCTGCCCTGGATTTACTGTGGTCCGGAGAAATGACAGCTGCGGATGCAATTGCTACAATTGAGGATCAGGCAAATGCTGAAGTTAAGGGTTACTTAGGAAAATAGATTTTTATTTTTAATAAGTGAATGAAACTATGTCAGAAAATGCGAAGAGCTCCTCCTCTTTGCATTTTCCATAAAACTGTGGGATTATAAAACTGCTGATTTTATCCATTAATCATCTGTGTGCAGGTGGTTTATATCATGGAAGCATTTTGGGCTGCCTGGGAAGTGATGATGCAAAGGGCGTAGATCGGAGGATACAGGAATTCACAGTTTCGCAATTATCCAAAAACGGATGAAAGGAGAATTCCCGGTGAGATATAAAGAAAAAAAATTACTCAATGCGAAAACGAAATCCAATTTGGTCGGCTGGGCATTTGCCTTACCGGCAGTGATCGGTTTTCTGTTTTTGAATCTGGTACCAATGCTGCTTAGCGGGTATTACAGCTTCTGCGATTATAACATTATAAGGAAACCGGTCTGGTCGGGTTTTAATAACTACATTTCACTTTTTAAGGGGACGGATACCACTTTCTGGCTGTCCGTAAAAGCGACCCTTCTCTATACGGTCATGGCAGTACCTGCTAATTTGATTTTCTCCTTTGCGATCGCGCTGTTATTAAACCGTGATATGGTCGGCCGTGCTTTCTTCCGCTCCCTGTTTTATCTGCCCTGTATCCTGCCGGCAGTTGCATCGAGCTTTGTATGGATTTTGCTTATGAATCCGGATTTCGGTCTTTTTAATGTTATATTAGATTTCCTGCATTTGCCCGAAAGTAAGTTTTTCTGGGATAAGAGCAGTGTACTTCCGTCAATTGTATTTATGGGAATATGGAGTACTGGTTCCACACAGGTTATCTTTTTAGCAGGACTTCAGAATATCCCAAGAGTCTATTATGAAGCCCTGGAGATCGACGGCGGCAATGCATGGCATAAATTCTGGAGCGTGACCCTTCCTATGGTATCCTCCACCTTGTTTTTCAACCTGGTAATAGGGATCATCGGTGCACTTCAGGTTTTCGGAGCCGCTTATATTATAACGGAGGGCGGTCCCAACAATGCATCTTTGTTCTATGTGTTTAATCTGTGGCGCCAGGCCTTTAAGTACATGGATATGGGGAAAGCCTCAGCGATGGCGTGGGTTCTGTTTGTTGTGGTATTGTTAGCGACCCTGGTCGTTTTTAAAACATCAAATAAATGGGTATATAACGAAGGAGGAGACCAGTAATGGTTGTCAGAAAAAATACTGCTTATTATATAAAAAGAACCTTATTCTATCTCTTGATTGGTTTACTGGCGTTTGTCTGTGTTATTCCGCTTTACTGGATGGTACGGTCTGCTTTCATGAAGAATACAGATATTTATGTTATGGATCCGTTTATTTTCTGGCCCTCCAAAATGCTTTGGAGCAATTTCACCAGTGCCTGGAACTCAGCACCCTTTACCAAATATGCATTTAATACAATCGTTATCGTTGCGGCGAATATACTCGGTACTTTATTAACCTCTTCCATGGCAGCCTATGCTTTTTCAAGGGTAAAATGGAAAGGAAGAGGTTTCTGCTTCGGAATGATACTGATTACCATGATGTTACCGGGAGCAGTAACTATTGTACCCCAGTTTTTGATCTGGAGAAACCTTCATATGGTGGATACCTATGTACCGTTAATATTGCCGGCGTTTCTTGGAGGAGGGGCCTTTAATATCTTCCTGTTAAGGCAGTTCTTTCTGGCCATTCCCAACGATCTGGATGAAGCGGCGGAAATTGACGGAGCGGGTAAGCTCCGGATTTTCCTGCAGATTATTCTTCCTCTGTCGAAATCCGCCATGATCGTAGTTGCTTTATTTACATTTTTGGGAAACTGGAACGACTTTTTCGGACCGATCATTTATCTGAATTCAAAAGATAAATTTACCTTAGCAGTGGGGCTGTTACAGTTTCAGGGGGATTATGCGACAAAATGGAATTTGCTGATGGCCGCCTCTACGATCGTTGTGGCACCCTGTATCCTGATCTATCTGATCGGACAGAGATATCTCATCGAAGGAATTTCGTTGACAGGGATGAAAGCTTAATTCAAAAAAGGTATAGATCCTTATACCGGCGCCGAACAGAGTGAGTGCGCATCAACGCTGCGAAGCAGCGCATACCATGGGAGCTTGCGAACATGGTATAGTTAAGCTTTCATCTTAAGACACGAGAAGTAATATTGGGAAAGGAACAAAGAATAAACCGGCATGGAAAGTTTCCTGTGAAGGAGAAGATTGCTGAAACGAATGAAAATACGGAAACAGAGAAGAGTAACGCGATAGAAAAGGATACCGGAACAAAGAAGATTAGTTGAATGGAGCGGATTACCAAATGGAAAAGATGAATGAAATAGATAAGATTACCGGCATGGAGAAATTCGGCGGCAGCCCGGTGACTTTTGATAAAATTGATGTGACGGGCGGTTTTTGGAAAGAAAAACAGGATTTATTCTATAATAAAACCATAAAAGCGGTATATGACCGTTTTGAAGAAACCGGCCGCTTTGAAGCCCTGAAATTCAACTGGAAAGAAGGTATGCCCAATAAGCCCCATATCTTCTGGGAATCGGATGTTACCAAATGGATCGAGGGGGCTGCTTATTTACTGCAAAAGAGGCGGGATACGGAATTGGAAGCTATGGTAGACGAACTGGTGGAATGCATGGTGAATACCCAGGACAAAGACGGCTACTTAAATGCTTATTTTACCGTGGTAGAACCGGGGGCCAGATTTACAAGAAGAACCGACCACGAGCTTTATTGTGCCGGACATCTGGTGGAAGGGGCTATTGCTTACGCAAAAGCAACGGGAAAGACGGCAATGCTTCGGGTGGCCACGAAATATATTGATTTAATTGACCGGGTATTCCGTATCGAATATTCTGCTGCTTTTGATACGCCGGGACATGAGGAGATAGAGCTTGCCTTAATAAAGCTGTATGATTATACGGGAGAGGAACGATATAAATTGCTTGCCGAATATTTTATCAATACCCGGGGAACAAGCAGCCGGGATGAAACATACAGTTTTGCCGACCAGGAGCATATGCAGTCCCATCTGCCTGTGCGCAAACAGGTCACGGCAGAAGGCCATTCCGTGCGGGCACTTTACCTCTACAGCGGTATGGCAGATCTGGCATTAAAGAATAAAGAAGAGGAATTATATCATATATGCAAAACACTGTTTTCCAATATCGTTAATAAGCGCATGTACATAACCGGCGGAATCGGTTCCACCCACCATGGGGAATCCTTTACCTTTGACTATGATCTGCCGGAGTATACCGCTTATAACGAAACCTGTGCCTCTATTGCACTGGCCATGTTCTGCAGAAGAATGTGGCTGATCGAACCTGACAGCCGTTATGCGGACTGTGCGGAACGTGCTTTATATAATACCGTATTGAGTGGAGTTTCACTTTTCGGGGACAGTTTCTTTTATGAAAATCCCCTATCCGTCAATCCAAAACGGAATACCTTTAATAATTCCAGGCCAAAAGGCCTGCAGGAGCATTTACCGATCATGGAAAGGGTAAAAGTATTTGACTGTTCCTGCTGCCCGCCTAACCTGCTGCGCGTGGTGGGATCGGTTGCCGATTATATGTACTCCACAGTAAGCGATGTGATCTATGCTCACTGCTATATGAATGCAGCCGGTACCGTATTGCTAAAGGATAAAGAAATGGGGCTGGTGCAAAAAACGAAATATCCTTATGAGGGCCGTATTGAAATCACGGCACAGACTGAGGGAGATTACACGGTCGCTTTAAGAATTCCAGCCTGGGCTAAGAAGAGCGAAATCACAATTAACGGCGAAGAGATCACTGTTCCGGTAGTAAGCGGTTACGCATATTGTAAACGTTCCTGGAGGGCAGGGGATACTATTGTCCTGAATCTGCCGATGGAAGTAAAAGTGATGGAGGCAAATCCCAAAGTAGTTGATTTATGCGGCCGCGGGGCTATTACAAGAGGACCTTTGGTTTACTGTGCCGAAAGGGCAGATAACAACCTGGAACTCCGCGATGTGCGCATTTCCAGGAAAGCCGGTTTTACGGTGAAACAGGAGACTCTGATCAATACGGAGGTTCCGGTGATACATACGAAAGCTTTGGTACGCCGGATCCCGGAGCAGCTTTACCTGGATGAAACGGTTACAAAAAAGGAAATTCCGTTTAAGCTGATTCCGTATTATACCAGGGCCAACCGCGGAATAACCGAAATGAGTACATGGTTCTTACTTGAGGATTAAGCTATGGACAGGGAGAAAAAGGAGTATCAGGCTTCCCGCCAGGTATGGCTGGATTTCTTTAAGGGAATTTTAGTATTTATTATGGTTTTGGCTCATTGTATTCAGTTTTTCGGAGATGAAAGCAAACCGATACAGGGTGCTGTTTCAAAACTTGCCAATCTTACGACCTTCTCCGGTTTCTTTTTTGCCTTTGGTGCCGCCAACGCCGTGGCATATCTCAGGAAACCGGCAAAACAGGCGTGTTACAAGATAGCGATGTCATTCTGGCGCTATTTATTTGCTTACTATGTTTCTGCGTTTGCTTTTAGTATTTATGTAGGGGGAAGTTTTTTGCTGCCCCGGACAATACATAATATTATAAATCTCCGGGTGCTGATGGGATATTCCGAATTCCTGCTGGCTTTTGCGGCTATGCAGCTGGTGGTCCTTGTACTGTTTCCGCTGTGGCGCCGGATGAAGCAGAGACATTACGCACTGCTGGCTATTATAAGTATTCTGGGTACCTTATTCCCTTATAGACAGAATGAAGAGCCTGTGATCGGACTGTTTCTTGGCTCCGAAAAATTTTATTCCTTTCCGGTTCTGCCATATCTTTTATACTTTATAGCCGGTATGTGGTACTTTAATTATGTACGGGATTTTTCCGCCGGAAAGAAACGGATGATAGCTGCCGGAACGGTTTTCCTGTCAATCCCCTGCGGTTTGTACATCGTTAATCATCAGGATTTACCGGAACGGTTCCCGCCGGGGCTTTTATTTCTGTTCGGCGCAGCTTTCGTTATCCTGCTGTATACCTGCCTGTGCAGGAAACTGGAACAGTTATGCGGGCATTCGGGCATCCTGCGGCGGGTCTTATTACCATTACAGATAATGGGTGAAAACTCCTTATTATTTCTTTTATTAAGCAATATGGTTATATTTGCTTTAAAAGGAAAGGCTTTTTATAAGCAGTCGATGGGATTTGTCATTGGGATTTTTATTATAATATTATATCTGTGTTTCTTTATTGTTAAGATTACCAACAAGAAAACCGATAAGAAAATCGGTCTCAATGTAAAATCGGACAGTGATCCTCTGGTAAGACGATTTGTGCAATGACCCGTCGACAGACATTATACCGGCGCCGACAAAGTGAGTGCGCATTGTTGGACGCTGCATCACCGGAGGAATGCGCATTCGTTGCTGCGGATTGTGCCATTCCCAGTTGACTGATAAAATCAACGATGAACTTGAGGCCACAAACGGTAACTGCTACGGTCTGGTCAATGAGCTGGCTGAACAGCTTCGGAATCTTGACCGTGAGGGTGGCAAGCATGATTTTTCTGACTATACAAATTATGCAAATCTAAGTAATGCATTACGATCAGTTTTTGCACTTGCCTGTTTGACATATAAAGTTTATGGAGCAGGTGTTGCCGTAGGGAAACCACAATGGTATCAACTGGTTGGAAGAGAAAAAAGATATTATACAATTAATACAAGTGTATCAAGATTATTTTCAAATAATGACGGAAGATTCTTTTACACGTTAGATTAAAAATGGTCCATCTACCGCCAAGGGGATTCCAGAGGGGTACGGCATCTTTTTTATCTCCTCAAAGCACCCGTTTTTTCAAAAACCATAAATCCATTTTTAATGGTTATCTCTGGTAATTTTAATATTAATAACACTTTATTGCACATGCTTATGCTTATAAGGAATATTTTATTTGTAATAACTTACCCCTGATTCGAAGATGTATTGGTTCTGGCTGCCGAATATATTAACCGCCACCCCATCTCCTCTCCGTTCGGAATGGGTCATTTTCCCAAGTACCCTGCCGTCGGGACTGGTGATTCCCTCAATGGCATAATAGGAGCCGTTGGGATTAAAATCTTCATCCATGGCAGGATTTCCGTCTAAGTCCACATACCTGGTAGCTACCTGGCCGTTTGCAATTAATTTTTTAATCCATTCCTCACCTGCAACAAAACGTCCCTCTCCATGGGAGGCAGGTATGGCGTAAACGCTGCCTAATTCCGCCTTGATAAGCCAGGGTGACTTATTGGATACCACCTTGGTATAAACGGATTTGGAGACATGACGGCCGATACTGTTGGTAGTTAAGGTAGGAGAATCTTCCTTTTGGGCCGTGATTTCACCATAAGGCACTAAACCTAATTTGATCAGAGCCTGGAAACCGTTGCAGATGCCAAGAACCAACCCGTCCCTCTTTTTAAGCAGATTATTGACTGCTTCTTTCATCCGTTCATTGCGGAACGCGGTTGCAATAAATTTACCGGAACCGTCGGGTTCATCACCCGCTGAAAAACCTCCCGGAAACATAAGAATCTGTGCTTCGTTAATTCCTTTTTCAAAAGCTTCCACGGATTCCCTGATGTGTCCTGCATTCAGATTTTTAAATACGGCGGTATTTACCTCGGCACCCGCCAATTCAAAAGCCCTTAAACTGTCATATTCACAGTTTGTTCCCGGAAATACGGGAATAAATACCTTAGGCTTTGCTATTTTATTCCTGGCGATATAAACTGTTTTTGCATCAAAAACATACGCTTCCAATTTCTTATCCGGCCTACCGGACTCCGAACCGGAACTCGGATCAAAGTAAACGGCAATTCCAGTATTAGTAGACGAACCGGTACGGGTGGGGAATACCTTTTCCAGGGTGCCCTTCCATGCAAATAAAGCTTCCTCCATGGATACTTCTCCACTTATATAATGATGATGTTTTGTCTCACAATCATGACAATGTATTTCTTTCTCCATGGATGTTTCTTCCTCCCGGAAGATAAACTTAGCTTCGGATATCACCTTTCCAATCTGTTTGTAGGATATTTTCAGCTCATCAAGCCGGGCTATATCTGCCTCTGCAATTTCGGCAAGGATGGAGCCGTAATCCGGAGCAAATAATTCCCCGCCGTTAATTTCCCTGTTTATTTCAACACCCAGCCGATTGCCGAAAGCCATCTTGCTTACGGCCTCCGCAACACCATAAGCACCCAGGGCATAAGCGGATACCAGTACTTTTTCCCCCGCAAGTCTGCGTATCTTATCGTATTGAGCCATAAGCCGTTCATAAACCGGAAGGTCATATGCGTCTTTATCAATAGGGAATCTGACAAGCACATTGCCGGGTTTTTTTAACTCCGGTGTTATTACGTCCCCTACTTTGGCCACATTAACCGCAAAGGAAACTAAAGTCGGAGGAACATCAATATCATTAAAGGTACCCGACATACTGTCCTTACCGCCGACGGAGGGCAGCCCTAATTTCATCTGTGCGTCATAGGCGCCCAACAGCGCCGTTAAAGGTTCTCCCCAGCGTTTCCCATCGGTTCCAAGCCTCCTAAAGTATTCCTGGAAAGTAAAGCGGATTTTTGTATAATCGCCGCCCGCCGCCACAATCTTGGCAACGGAGGAAATAATTGCATAAACTGCTCCGTGATAGGGACTCCAGCTTGAAAGGTAGGGATCAAACCCATAGCTCATCATGGTAACGGTATCACATTTGCCTCTTAATACCGGTAACTTTGCAATCATGGTCTGTATGGGGGTTAATTGGTATTTTCCGCCGTAAGGCATGGTTACGGTGGAAGCGCCGATGGAACTGTCGAACATTTCCACAAGGCCTTTTTTGGAACATACATTTAAATCGCTTAAAACCTTTAACCACTTTTCTTTTATATCAGGAATTGAAATAGTATCTCTTTTAAAATAATTAGCTTCCGCCTCCGGGGGTGTTATAACGGCATCTGCCTCCTGAGAGGCGCCGTTGGTATTGAGAAATGCCCTTGCTATGTTGACAATCTCTTTATCCTTCCAAACCATAACTAACCTTGGTTCTTTTGTAACCTCCGCCACAATGACTGCTTCCAGATTTTCTTCTTCTGCAAAGGCAAGCATCCGGTTTACATCTTTTTCCTCCACTACCACTGCCATTCTCTCCTGGGATTCCGAGATCGCCAGTTCCGTTCCGTCAAGTCCCGCATATTTTTTCGGCACTTTATCCAGGTTGATATAAAGTCCGTCCGCCAATTCTCCGATGGCTACCGATACGCCGCCTGCTCCAAAGTCATTGCATTTCTTAATCAATTTACTTACTTCTTCCCTTCGGAACAGACGCTGTAGCTTTCTTTCCGTAGGCGCATTTCCTTTCTGCACTTCGGCTCCGCAGGTTTCAATAGACTTTGTTGTATGGACTTTGGAGGAACCTGTTGCGCCGCCGCAGCCGTCCCGGCCGGTTCTTCCTCCCATAAGAATAATCTTGTCTCCGGGTTCCGAATTCTTTCGGATTACATTTTTACGGGGAGCGGCTCCCACGACCGCGCCGATTTCCATTCTCTTTGCCACATAATCGGGATGATAAATCTCATCCACCAGCCCGGTTGCAAGTCCGACCTGATTGCCGTAGGAACTGTATCCCTTTGCCGCGCCGGTTACTATTTTTCTCTGGGGTAATTTACCTTTGAGAGTATCCTTTAGAGAAACCGTAGGATCTGCCGCCCCGGTAACGCGCATAGCCTGATATACATAACCTCTGCCCGATAAAGGGTCGCGGATTGCCCCGCCAAGGCAGGTTGCCGCTCCGCCGAAGGGTTCGATTTCCGTTGGATGATTGTGGGTTTCATTTTTAAAAAACACCAGCCATTCCTCGGTTTTACCGTCAATTTCAACCGGCACCACGATGGAGCAGGCATTGATTTCCTCGGAAACCTCCATATCTTCCAATTTGCCTTCCGCCTTTAATTTCTTCATGGCCATTATGGCAATATCCATTAAAGATATACATTTGTCATTTCTGCTCTGATACAGTATTTCCCGGTCGGAAAGGTATTTTTCATAAGCTTTTAGGATGGGCTCTTTATAATACCCGTCTTCAAACTTAATATTCTTTAATTCCGTTAAAAAAGTGGTATGTCTGCAATGATCCGACCAGTAGGTATCCAGCACACGGATTTCTGTCATGGAAGGATCCCGTTTTTCTTCCGTTTTAAAATAATTTCGGATATGAAGAAAGTCCTTAAAAGTCATGGCAAGATTAAAGGACGTATACAATTCCTTTAGCTTCGTCTCCGACATGGAAATAAACCCTTCAAATATAATAATCTCCGGGGGTTCTTCAAATACGGTTTCCAGCGTTTCCGGTTTTTCTTCATCCGTTTCCCTGGAATCAACGGGATTGATGCAATAAGCCTTTATTTTATCAAAATCTTCGTCGTTTAAATCACCGGACAGTACATAGGTGGCGGCGGAACGGATAACCGGTTCTTCATTTTCGTTTAATAATTTTACGCATTGCTCGGCAGAATCCGCCCTTTGGTCAAACTGTCCCGGTAAATACACAACCGTGAAGCTTCTGTCCTTTTCTCCGGTTTGAAAACCCTCCTCATATAACAGGTCTACAGGCGGTTCTGAAAATACGGTTCCCAAAGCTTTATGATAAGTTTCATCACTGATATTTTCTATATCATAGCGGATTAAAACCCTTACTTTCTTTAAATTACTTATTCCAAGATAGCTTTTTATTTCATCGAATAATTCCTTCGCCCTTACAGCATAGGGGGCTTTCTTTTCCACATAAATTCTCTTCACACTGCTCATAGTCATTATCCTTTCCATATACCGGCGGTATCGTCAGAGCGTATCAATTGTTTTTGTCGTTTCTATTTTCCGCTGCCATTATAATATAACACAGCAATATCTTAAATTTGGAGCATCATGATATCATAATAAGTAGTATCTTAAACTTGGGGCACTCTTATAGCATAACAAGTAATAGTAATATCCTTAAATATATGGGACCATTATAGCATAATACGTTTTATAAATAAAATTAATATATATAAACATATTAATTAGGAATACTAATGTAATAACCGGGTATAATTTTATATGTTTTGCCTGCCGTTTGCCATTATCCATCTATACAAATTCCTGTATTTGAGGTAGAATAAAAATAAGTAAGGAGGTATCTTATGAAAATAACTTATATTCATCACAGTAGCTTTAGTATTGAAATGGAAAATGCGGTTATGCTTTTTGATTATTTTAAGGGAAATGTACCGTTGTTTGATACCAAAAAACATATTTTTGTATTTGTCAGCCATAAACATCCGGATCATTTTGACATGGGAATCTTTGAACTGGCAAAGACATATCCCTATATTACCTTCCTTTTATCCGACGATATACAAATGGATGAAGCTCATATGGATCGAAAGCATATACCCCAGATAAGCAGACCCCATATTTTATCCATCGGGAAGAATGAATCCATATTCCTGCCCATAAGAAAAGGCTCCGGTAAAAGGGAAGAATCCGGGACCGCGGATGCAGAGAAGCCCGGTCTCTATGTGGAAACCCTGGCCTCTACGGATGAAGGCGTTGCATTTATCATTGCCTGCAATAACCAGGTGATCTATCATGCCGGTGATTTAAACTGGTGGTCCTGGGATGGGGAAACACAGGAAGAGTATATGGATATGACTAACCGTTTCCAGAGAGAGATGGCTAAAATAAAGGGGCGGGAATTTGACGCAGCCTTTGTTCCTTTAGATCCAAGGCAGGAAAACCGTTTCTGGTGGGGCTTCGATTATTTCATGAAGACAACACAGACAAAGCTTGTTTTCCCCATGCATTTCTGGAAGGATTATTCCGTCATTACCAAATTAAAAAATATGGAAAAAGCAAAGGAATATTTTAATAAAATTGCGGATATAAAAGAAGAAGGACAGATTTTTCTTGTCTGACAAAACCTGATTTTAAAGTGGCGCATGGTTCACGGACAAGGTGTGCCAAGTGCGCAGACTAATTCTATTAAGGTATATACAATCGCAGGGAATACCTGTTTGATATCGCCAAAAGCGTGTTTGAAAAATCATTGCACCGTTTTGACCTCCCCACTTTGCGGTATGCTGCGTCACAATTTTGAAAACGTAGCCCCCACTACGCTCCAAAAATTGCTCCTTACCTCTCACAAAGTGGAACACCCAACCCGGCACAAGCATTTTACAAACATACACTTGGCTGAAAGAAAATATAAATTAAGAAAGGTCGCCGCAAACCCGTTGCGGTATATATGGGTATATAATATGAAATTTAAATTTGCACATAACAACCTGAATGTAATTAACCTGGAAAAATCTATTAAATTTTATGAAGAAGCTTTGGGGCTTAAGGTAACGAGAAAAATAGAGCCGGAAGACGGAAGTTTTATTATCGTTTACTTAGGTGATAACGAAACCTCCCATCTGCTGGAATTAACCTGGCTCAGTGACTGGGAGCATCCTTACGACCTGGGGGATAATGAATTCCATCTGGCTTTTAGTACGGATGATTTTGAAGCTGCCCATAATAAACATAAGGAAATGAACTGCATCTGTTATGAAAATACGGCTATGGGCATTTACTTTATCAGCGATCCGGATGGTTATTGGTTAGAGATTATACCCGTCAAATAACAGAGTACTCTCGGAAACTCTTTGTATGCAGATTTGCCGCAAAGATGCGTACAGGGGAGTTTTCGAGAGTGCTCATAACAAAGAAAGGATACTCCCCATGGATATTAATTATGAATTATATAAAGTGTTTTACTATGTGGCAAAAACCTTGAGCTTTTCAGAAGCCGCAGCGTCACTTTTTATATCTCAGTCCGCCGTGAGTCAGTCAATTAAAGTATTAGAGACAAATTTAAGCCAGTCTTTATTTACCCGCAGTACGAAAAAAGTTACTCTGACCAAAGAAGGAGAACTCTTATTTAAGCACATTGAGCCGGCAATAAATTTAATCAGCCGCGGCGAGAATCAGCTTCTGGAAGCGGCCGCACTGGGTGAAAGCCAATTACGGCTGGGCGCCAGTGATACCATATGCAGGTACTATCTGGTTCCGTTTTTAGACGATTTTCACAGTAAATATCCCGATATTCATATTAAGGTAACCAACGGCACTTCCTTACAGTGTGCGAAAATGCTGGAGTCCAACGAGGTTGATATTATTGTAACCAACTCTCCTAACTCGGCTTTGGTTAACAGTATGGAAATCGAACCCATACTTGAATTTAAGGACGTATTTATCGGCAATTCCGACTTTTTTCCAATTAAGGAAGAACCTTATTCTTTGGAGGAATTATTGGATTTTCCTATCCTGATGCTTACGAAATACTCAACCACCAGTGAATTTCTTCATAATCTCTTTTTACAGCATTCCCTGGATTTAGTTCCGGCTATCGAACTAAGCAGCAACGACTTACTCATTGATTTAGCTAAAATCGGACTTGGCATTGCATTTATACCGGATTTTTGCTTAAAAGGGACGTCCTCCAGGCTGATCCGAATCCAGGTGAAGGAAGCGCTGCCAACCAGGAAATTAGTTGCCGCCTATAACGGCAATATTCCCCTGTCCTCCGCCGCAAAATATTTTATAGAGCAATTGGTCCGGCCATAGGATGGACTGTTGCTCTTTTTTATCGAATAGGAAACCGCGTCCTATTCGATAAAAAAACCGACGGTGGATACGCATGACGCCTGTTTTCTTTTAGTTTCCTTTACTGCTTAAAGGATTGCTTCTTTCCTCAAAAAAAGCACCGTTATCCGGATTGCATTCCGACTGAATATAATCCGCTTCGGGTACCACAGCCGGATCAATATTCATTCTCTGCCGGTCGTCCTTTGTTTTTATCTGTTCCTTAATCGAATTTGTATCGGTGGACGTTATTTTAATATTTGAGTCTTTTTCTGTATTTTGCTTCATACTCATCAATTCCTTTACGGTGATAATTACAACAGGTTACCTTGATAGCATTCCCCGTTTTTTACGAAACATGTACAGTCCAATATTTATTGTTACCGGCTTTTACATTTTACAGACTACGTCTGCGATATTCATTGTGGTCGCTTTATGGGATACCAGGACAACCGTTTTTTCCCTGCTTTCCTCCAGCAGAGCTTTCAATATAATTCCTTCGTTCAGACTGTCTAAGTTGCTCGTGGGCTCATCCAGCAAAAGAAACGGCGCGTCATGGAGAAATGCTCTTGCAATTCCGATTCTCTGCCGTTCTCCTCCTGAAAGTTTATCGCCCAATTCGCCCACATCGGTGTCATATCCGTTTGGCAGTGACTCAACAAATGCATGGAGCGACGCCTTTTTGGCTGCCGCCTCTATTTCTTCCCGTGTGGCGCCCTCCTTTGCCATACCGATATTTTCAGCAATGGAGGCATGAAATAAATGTGTTTCCTGGGTTACGTAATCTTCCATTTCACGCAGGTTTCTTGTATTGATCTGTCTGATGTCCCTGCCGGAAATCGTAATTTTCCCTTCCTTTACATCAAAAAAACGCATCAGCAGTTTTAATAAGGTGGATTTGCCGCACCCGCTTTTTCCGTGAATCCCTATAATTTTATTATGTTCAAAGGAAACGGATATATCTTTTAGAACATTTTCCGCCCCATAGCCAAAAGAAACCTCTTCACAAGCCGCCCTGTTAAATCCCACCGTCTCCTTTCCCGTTACTTGTGTTATTTCAGGGCTCTCTTCTAACAAATCCAGCACCCGGTTGCCGCTTGCCAGGGTATGCATCAGGTTATTGGAAAGATTACTCAGCGCGGTTACCGGCCCGAAGGAACCCATAATTGTAATAAAGGGAATCAGTATGCCGTCAAAAGCAACCCTGCCTCTGGAATAAAGCATAATCCCTGCTGCCAGAACCGTCATGGAGAATAAAACGATTCCGCTTTCATTCATTATTTTAGTTATCCCCTCCAGCTTTTTCATTTTCTTCTGCTCATTTTCCAAAGTCTGGGCCCTCTGCCTCATTTCCTCCTGTCTCTTTTCTCCTGACTGATATTGCAGGATTTCTGTTAATCCCCTTAAACTGTCAAGCAGAAAGCTGTTCATTTCACCAATGGAATTCCGGCAGATAAGGGCCTGTTCCTTTCCCGCCTTTGAAAGCAGAAGGGGAAACACCGCTCCTATTATAAAATATGCTATTACGGCGATAACTCCATATATAATATGAAAGCTGCTTAAATAAGCGCTCACTGCCACAGAAGTAATAACGGCAATTATAACGGGGGAAATAGTATGCGCATAAAATACCTCCAGTAATTCGATGTCGCTTGTTATGATGGAAATCAGATTTCCCTTTTCCCTGCCTTCCAGTTTTGCCGGAGCCAGCTTCCTTAATACGGCAAAAACCCGGTGCCTGATCAGTGCCAACAGCTTAAACGCAATATAATGGTTGCATATCTGCTCCCCATAGCGCAGGAACCCCCGTGATACCGCACAAATACATAATATAGTAAAAATCAGACTTATGTTTAGACCTGTGCCAATGCCCAGCACTTCAAGCATTGCATAACCGCCCAGGGTAGTTATTGCAATTGCGCATAAATTCCCCACTGCTCCAAGCAAAACGGCAAGGAACATAATATGTATCAAAGGTTTAACCAGCCCCGCTAATTTTCCCATTACCACAATCCCTTTTCTATGCACAGCTTATGCCTCCTTTTTTTTGACCGCCTTTATTTTCAGGAGACTGGTCCTTACTTTCAAAGGGCCTGTTCTTATTTTCAGGAGGCCGCCTGCCTTCTTCTGTTTTCTTTGTATATAGCTCTAAATTTATTTGATTTTCATAGAGTGCCTTATAAGCGCCTTCTTCTTTCACTATATCCACATGTGTCCCGCCTTGAACTATTTTACCCTGCTCTATCATATAAATACAGCGGGAATTTATAACGTTCCTTAATCTGTGGGAAATAAGGATTACTATTTTTTCCTTTGCAAGCTCATAAATGACCTCCATAATTTGCTTTTCGCTTTGGGCGTCAATATTTGAAGTTACTTCATCGAAAATATAAACAGGGGAATCACGAAGCAGCGCCCTTGCCAATGCAAGCCTCTGGGACTGTCCTCCCGAAAAGTTGGATGACTTTTCCATTACTTGGGATTGCAGCCCTTCCCTGCCATATATAAATTCATAGAGGCCGGCTTTTTTTAATACTTCGTCCATTTCTTCCTTTTCGGCGTCCGGTTTACCCATACGCAGATTTTCTTCCACCGTTCCCCGGAACAAATAGCTGTTATGGCTGACTAAAGTAATTAATCCCAGCAGCTCTTCCCCTGATAAAAGCGATAATTCCATGCCTCCGATTTGTATACTGCCCCCGTACCCCTTGATTTTACCGGTAAGCAAAGAAGCTATGGTACTTTTGCCGCAGCCGGAAGCGCCCACAATGGATATTAATTGCTTCTTATTCATTTCCATATTAATATCTTTCAGGATTTCCCGTTTACCGTCATAGGAAAAATTCAGATGAGTACATTGTATTTTATGAATCTCCTTCAGGGAATACTCCCTGCCTTGCTTTTGCTCCTCAAGATCCAGAATAAAAAATATTTTTTCACTTGCCGCCATGCCGTTCATGGCAACATGAAAAAGAGAACCCAATAACCGCAGGGGCAGAAAAAATTCCGCGGATAGCATAATGATGACAAATGCTCCGGTAAATGAAAGAGTTCCCCTCTCATATTCCAGAATGGACAATATTATGCCCGCCGCGGCACCCCCAAAGGCAATGATATCCATAACGGCTATGGAATTCAACTGCATGTACAGTAGCTGCATGGTGGCTCTTCTGAATTTTTCCGCCTCCCTATCCATCTCTTTTGCTTTCCGTCCGTCGGCCCCATATATTTTTAGTGTGGTCAAGCCCTGAAGGTTTTCTAAAAAGCGTTCCCCTAAATCGGTATAACTGCCCCAATATTTTCCGGAAATTTTCTTTGCTATTTTCTGAATTACGATAATCGTAACTGGAATTAAAGGCACGCATGCAAGTAAAACCAAGGCGATTTTTCCGTTTACAAAAGAGAGAACTACAAACAACGTAAAAGGTGCCAGCATGCTGTAGAAAAATTGAGGGAGATATTTACCAAAATATACCTCCAGCTGTTCCACACCCTCCACCGCGGCCTGGACTGCTTCCGATGTGGCAATTTTTTCCTGATAATCCGCTCCGATTTTAAGCAGCTTTTCATATATTTTATCCCGCAATACCTTTTTTACGTAGAAGGAAGCATGGGCGGAAAACTTAACCGAGAGCATATGGCATATAATCCGCACTATTACCACCGCCAATACCGTCATTGCAGTCGCTACGACAGGAACAGCGCTTATTTTTCCTTCCAGAATCCCCTTCAGTAAAAAGGCAATGGAAAATATCATGATTACATTGGCCATAAGCGCAATCCACTGAAAAATTACCGTTAATCCTATATATTTTTTTGTCCCTGCTAAAAAACCGATCAGTCTTTTATTAATCATCCTGCCCTGCTTCCTCCCTGACAGTATATTTTTGATAAACCTCTTCCGGCCGTTCCGGAGGAACGCCAGGTTTGATTGTCCTGATCCGGAAGATAAAATAATAATATTTAAAGAGGATAACACATACAATGGCTATTTTCCCATGGATTACCGGAGTATAGCAAAAAGCCAGGAGCAGCATAACGGAAGCGGGTATCAGAATCCGGACTTTTGTCTTTAAGGTCATGGACCGTGATTTTACAAAGCTGTCTAAATGTTTTTGGTAAAGCTTTGTAGAACAAAACCAGTCATGAAACCGCTTTGATCCTTTTGCAAAGCAAAAAGAAGCCAGCAAAAAAAAAGGAGCGGTGGGCAGCACAGGAAGCACTATTCCTATTATCCCTAAACTTAAGGATACAAATGCGAACATTATAAATAGTAATTTTACCGGATTGTATTTCATTCTTTTCTTGTTTCCTTTCTTTTTTTCAATATGGCGGCGACAGTATTTATCATATGCTTTACGGCGGGAACCGGATGAACGAATAACATTCTTGGCCCCGCATATTTCATTACCCTGCGGATCTGTTCCTGCATATCGGCCCGGTAACAGTGTACGGTGCAAGTGCTGCAAAAGGTCTTGGTTTCCATAAAAGGACATTTATCAATTTTTTGGTATGCATAGGATAGCAGTGCCTGACATTCAGGGCAGAGAATGCCTTCGTGCTTACCGTCATGCCCGTTTCCCTTGCAATATATTCCAATCATGGAGGCAATCAGAGCTTTTTCCTCTTTTCTTTTACTTTCTAAAGATATGGTATTCATCTTGTTTTTCATTGCAGCACCCTATGCTTTTCCTACCGGCCTGATAATTTCTACCGGACCGTCATGACAATTCTTCTATCCTTCCATTCCGCTACCTCCAACCGGATTCCATAGATCCTCTCGATACACTCTGAGGTAATTATATCCCCCGGATTTCCCCGCACCAATATTTTGCCGTCTTTTAACCCTATCAGCTCGTCGCTGTAATAAATGGCATGATTCATATCATGGAGCACCATAATAATGGTAATGCCGTATTCCTGATTTAATTTTTTCACCATTTCCAATATTTCGATCTGATAACGGATATCCAGATAAGTGGTAGGCTCATCCAAAAACAGAATATCTGTTTTCTGGGCAAGGGCCATGGCAATCCAGACGCGCTGTCTTTGCCCGCCGGAAAGACTCATCAGCTCCCTGTCTCTATATTTTGCAACATTGGTAACTTCCATAGCCCAGTCAATGATATCCTTATCTTCTTTTCCCGGCGCCCCAAAAAGGGAAAGATGAGGAGTTCTTCCATAGGAAACCAGCTTTCCTACGGTAATGTCCGCCGCCGCCTGATTGTTCTGCTGTACGATAGCCACCCGTTTTGCAAAATCCTTCTGCTTCATGGTATAAATGTTTTTCCCGTCCAGAAATATTCCTCCTTTGTCCGGGATAAGGTCCTTCGTCATCAGATAAAACAAGGTGGATTTTCCACATCCGTTTGCTCCTAAAAAAGTGGTGATTTTCCCTCTTTTTATCGTAAAAGATATGCCGTCTAATATTTTCTTTTCCAGTTCTTTGTTTTTATCACGGGATTTCTTGTCATAGGCAAAAGTAAGATTTTTAACTTCCATACCGGCTGCTCCTCCTTAGTAATAAAATAAAGAAAGGTCCTCCCACCACCGCCATAATGACAGCGGCACTGACCTCATAAGGCTGTGCAATGGTCCGGCCTACGGTA
Source organism: Clostridiales bacterium (assembly GCA_015655075.1). Classification (GTDB taxonomy): domain Bacteria; phylum Bacillota; class Clostridia; order Lachnospirales; family Lachnospiraceae; genus Anaerocolumna. Next base: position 83,622 of record JAATFT010000094.1, read on the forward strand.
TCCGCCAGAAGAAAGATCAACGCTCCAAGTATCATGGAATAGGGCAGCAAAAGCTTATGGTCGCCGCCTACAAATATTCTTGCAATGTGGGGCACAATCAGCCCGACAAAGCTGATAATCCCCGCCGCCGCCGTAGATATGGAGGCAAGCAGGACCGCCGCTAAGGATATGAGTATCCTTACGCGGCTGACATTCACGCCGATACTCCTTGCCGTTTTGTCATCCAGTGCAAGAAGATTGCACCGTCCCGCAAAAGCTAAGGAAATCACCAGACATCCCGGTATATAATATAAAACGATATTCACGTCCTCCCAGGTTTTCATAGTAATGTTGCCGTTTACAATGGCCGCTACCCCCGACAGGTTTTCTCCATTCATGGAATTAAACAAATTGGATAATCCGGCAAACATGGTACTGACCGCCACTCCGACTAAAATAATCCGAAGGGGGCTAAGCCCTCCTTTCCAGGACAGGGAATATACCAGTAAAAACGCCGCTATTCCTCCGGCAAAAGCCGCCAGCGGTATAAAATAAAAGAGGCCCGGAAAAAAAGCGGTTACGAGTACGGCAGTAAAGCCTGCTCCCCCCGAAATTCCTATTATGCCAGGGTCTGTCAGCGGATTTTTCAACACTGCCTGAAAGAGCACCCCGGATACTGCAAGAGCCGCACCCACCAGCATGGATATGATAATTCTCGGAAAACGCAGATTATAAACGGCTGCCACCATTTCATCATATTTTATGAATAACCCCCTGAAAAGCTGGGTACCGGAAACTTTCAGGCTTCCGGTGTTCACCGACCAGAAAAACACTATAAGAAGTGCAAGTGCGGTAAAAATAAATGCAAGTGCGGATTTTATTCTTTTCTTTTTCATGTTAACTCCCGTCTGCGTGCTTTGACACGCATCAATACAAGCCATTTTTCTTTTGAAAGGCAACGGTTGAATCAGTATGGGCAAAATGCGCTTTTTCACTTTTCACCTGCGGATTCCTCCCCGTAAAAAATTTCATCCAGCTCCTCCAGTGCCTCCGGATAATTGAAAGTAGCGCTCATACCGAATTTTTCATAGGAAAGGTCATACACTCTCTCATTCTTTACCGCCCGGAAATGCTTCCAGATATCATTTGTTTTAAATTCCTCCGCAAACATTTCCATTACCATGTCCGGTAAGGCGTGGGCCGTCCTTACGATAATGTCGGGGTCCCGCTCCAGCATGTCCTCCGTATTCACATTAATAAAATCCTTCGTTTCATTGGGATAAACATTAATTCCTCCCGCCAGCTTCACAAGGTTGCCCACATAGGAATTTTCCGTCGCAACCACATAAGAACCGGGAAGCCCCATAAGTACCAGGACCGTGGGGGACTCTTTCCCCTTCTGCTTATCCTGGTAATTTTCATAGAATATCTCAAATTCCTTAACAAGGACCTCCGCCTCTTCTTCCCTGTCAAATATAGTCCCCAGTTCTTCAATGGACTTGTACATACCAGGCACACTGCTTAAATTAAGAAACGCATAATTTGTTTGGATTGCGTCGTACTTTGGCTGCAAATCGGAAATCAGGCTGACCGGGGACAGGACCCAATCCGGCTTCATGGAGGATACGATCTCCATATCCGGAGACATGGGCATTCCGATTTTAGGCAGATCCTGATAGCGTTCCGGCGGTTCGTATAAATCACTGTCCGGTATTCCGGCTAAGGGAAGGTCAAGCTTTTCACATATTGCAACCGTTGCCATTGAAGTTGCGATAATCACTTTTTCTTCCGTAGCGTCATTCGTATCCGCGCTTTCCTGGGTGCCTTCCCTGCTGTTTTCCTGGGTATTACCCTGCTGCTGGTCAACACATCCGGAGAGCATAAAAACCGCAAAAATAAGAATCCCGGCCCCAATCCATTTTCTTCCTGCCTTTATCTTTTTGTTCATTTTCTCTCCTCCCTTCTTAGGAAGATAAGCACTCCCATAAGGGTGCCTCCCACAAGAAGTCCCGGTATGGTAATAATCAGAATGCACTGCCAGACAAGCTTCCAGGAAACAGCGGGAATCACCGCTGCTTCTTTATCCCCTTCTGCCGCTTCTGTCTTTCCTTTTGTCTCTGCCGCTCCTGCTGCCTTTATTCCTCCCTCCGTCTCCGCTGTGTCTGATTCTTCTGTTGTTGCCGCCGTTCCCACGGTTTCTGTTGTTCCCGTCCCCGCGGATTTTAAAAGGTTGCTATCCGAAAGAACCAGCCCGTCGGCTGAAGCAATAAGCTCCCGGGCACTGACTCCTTCGCTGCCTGCCGCCGCCAAGGTTTCCGCCGCGTCTGCCGTTTCCCCTTCCTGGGTTTTTGTACTTTTTGTATTTTGGTTACTTTCCGTACTGAGGCTTTTTGCACTGCCGTTTCCAGCCGACGCACTAATATTTCCGCCCGACGCACTGCCGTCACCGGTATCCACGCCCACCACAAAATCCCCGTTTCCCTCCTTAAGATCGGAAAAATCCATATAAAAAATAACTTTTCTTCCCATTGGCGATACATAAAAGCTGGATCTTACAATTGCATCCTCCGCCGGGATTTCCAGCCGGTAATCCGTGCAATATTCTCCCCCCAGATTTTCCTGCATAATGGTAAAGGATACGCTGTTCCAGTCCGAACCTCCTCTTTCCTGTGTCCAGAACTCCACCTCGGAAATATATTCCGCCAGGTAAAATCTTACCGTCGCATATAGCTTTCCGTCCGCTGTTTTTTCAAGCAGTGCAGTGGGATTCAATACGCTTTCCGTCATACCCTGACCGATTCCCTCGTTATTTCCCGGATCCTCGATTTCTCCGGTAACCGGGTGCTTGTAATAGGGATGAGCTGTGGCCGTATAGGCGTTCCCGGATTCCGCCATAACCATTTCAACCTCCGTCCCGCAAATGAGCAGCCCCAGAATTATTAACAATCCAAATTTCTTTAGTCCCGCTTTCCTTAACTTAGATTCCTGCTTCTTCATGGTAGTTTCTTTTCCTTCCTGCCGCCTTTAACAAAACAAAGATGATTATGGTGGTAACTGCAAAAGAACATATTACAGAAAGCCCCAGCAGCAGCATCGCAATCATCCGCCCTGTCATACTGTCCTGATTATTTTCATCCCAAACTTCCGGTTCTGCGGCTTCTTTTATCCCTTCTGAATAATAATCCTCCGACGAGCCTTCCCCGATACTTTTGCTAATATTGTTAAGATTGCCGCCGATAGTACCGCCGCTTTCCTCTGTATTGGAATTATCTTTTTTTTCCAGCAATGCAAACTGACTGAAATGGTTGGTGGAAAACACGTAAAAAACAGATTCCGTTTTACCGGACATCAGTGTCTTTGCACCGTTTTCTATCCGGTAAACGGCGGCGTTATCCCCGTTCATATTATCCGGAAGCGGGATATAGACCTGCACCATTCCGTTTGGCTGTACCTTAGAACCTTGTGGTGATACCAGGGTAATATCGTAAAAAGCTATAGGAGTTCCAACATCTCCTAATAGCTCCACCGCCTCCTGATAACCCTCTCCCGAGTCTATTCTTTTTACAGTCATCCCTACACCGTTTACCAATACATTGGCATCTGCTTTTATTCTTATCTTCGTATCCTCATCGGTTATATCCGCCGCCCCCGTATCCAGTCCTGTCGTTACCGCCTGGGTATTTTCCGTTATTTCTGCCTCGCCGACCAGAGCTTTTAAGGTATCCCAGCTTATCTTCAGTCTTGCCGGAAGGGGATCGTCTCCCATAACTTCTACCTTGGGATCAATCAAAGTCTCAATGTATTCCTCCCTGGAGGGCAGCCGGAACTTGAAAATGCTGGGCTGGCCGCCGGTATTATTCCTTGCGGTAATTTGGGCATAGATATAGCTTCCGTCCGTCTGTTTAATCTGTAAGGTCTGCAGGCAGGCGGTTATGTTTCCCACCGTCATAGGGCGGGTGGAAATTTCCATCGTATAGACGCCGTTCTTTACGGTAAGCATTGCCTCATGGTTAAACGCCGGATTGCCCATGGACGCCCTGTCCGCCGTGGCGTGCCACAAATCCACGTAAAGGCTGTATTTTCCGTCTTCCAGCGTATCCTTATCAAGGGCTTCGCCGGATTTTTCCACCAGGTTATCTATCGCTTCATTAAGAGCGTTAACCTGTGCGTCCGCAACAATTTGCGCTGCGGAGGTACTGGCATATACCTTTTTGGCCTCGTCTATGACCGTTTTCAATTTACTCAGGCTTGCTTTCGTATATTTGTCCTCCAAAGCAAGCAAGGCGTCTGCTTTTTTCAGTGTCGTCTTTAAAGCGGATTTATCTGTGGAAGCAGTCTTTTCCTCCTGACTGCCGGTATCCGTCTCATTTTCTGCCGTATCCGGTTCGTCCTTCGTTGTATCCGGCTCCTCCTCTGTATCTTGTTCCTCTTCCTCCTTATCTTCCTTTGTAGTATCCGGCTCTTTTCCCGTCTCATTCTCTTGCCCGGCTTCCGGTTCGTCGGTCTCAAAATCCTTCCAGACTTCCTGTTCTGCCTCCGATATTTCCTTTACCTCATTAAAATAAACCTTTATCCGGCATACCTGGTCTCCAAATCCCAGACTTCCCATAACCGGCACATAAACATGCGCCCAGGTATATTCCGCTCCTATCTCAACCGGAACCGCCACCACCTTGGGATATCTCTTCCCCGCGCAGTTTATATCCGTTGAATCTTCTCCGTTATACTCATCCACTACGGCATAGGTCGAGATAACCTCAGCCGGTACGTTGGTATATTCTTCCGGGTACTCAAATTCATTAAACCGGATATCCTTGATTAAATCCAACTGCATAAGGTATCCGGACATTCCGGAGAACTCCATATTGGTAAATTTCATGGATAAGGTTGCTTTTCCCTCCGTTACAACCAGTTTTCCCGTCTGATACAGGGCATTGTTACCCATGGAGGCTTGATCCTTAGAAGCGTTCCAAAGACTTACCGGTACGGAATAAATCCCATCCTCCAAAGTCCCGGAAGCTTCAGTTCTGCCTGTTACGGCGGACAATCCGGTAAAAAGGGACAGAACCAGGCAGCCAAGCAGTAATACGATACTCCCTTTTTTCCTTTTCTTATTCATTACGGATTCCTTTCTTCTCTGAAAAGAGGGCATACATACCATATGCCCCCTATTATGCCTTCTAGAACGTGTTTGAAAAGTTTGTAGTCGATAAAACAAAGTGGTAGTATAAATTTGAGGTGATAAAAATGCGTCCAAGAGAATACCCTTTTACCAGGATCAAGTTAAAATCACTTTATCCGGTTATCAAATAAGCTTTTTGGACATGAACAGAATCGGCTCCTGTTTTATAAGCCAAAACGGCTTTTTTGCCCATCTGTCAAATGATTAAATCATTATTTTACCTTTACCGTTACGATTTTTTTCACCCCGTTACAAGTGGCGGCAATTTTGACAGTTCCTTTTTTCACTGCCTTTATAACACCTTTTTTACTGACCGTGGCAATCTTTTTATTAGCGGATTTATAGGTAACGGTATCGGCCGGTGTGGCGGTTGCCTTAATTGCCGCCGTTTTTCCCACTGTTAATACAAAGCTTGTTTTCTTTAAAGTAAGAGCCTGTTTTACTTCTACCGTTACAATTTTTTTCACCCCGTTACAGGTGACGGCAATTTTGACAGTTCCTTTTTTCACTGCCTTTATAATACCTTGTTTACTGACCGTGGCAATCTTTTTATTAGCGGATTTATAGGTAATGGTACCGGCCGGTGCGGCGGTTGCCTCAATTGCCGCCGTTTTCCCCACTGTTAACGCAAAGCTTGTTTTATTTAAGGTAAGAGTCTGCTTTACTTCTTCCTCCGCCTTTTTAATTGTACTGTAATCCACCTTTATTCTGGCTTCCTGGTCACCGGCGTCGAAGCTTCCCATAACCGGCACATATACATGTACCCAGGTAAACTCCTGCCCAAGCTCCACCGGAATCTCCAGTTCCCTGGGATATTTTTTTCCTCTGCATCTGTCGTCGGTACTATCCTCACTGTTGTATTCATCCACATAATCATAAGTAGAAATTACCGTAGCCGGAACCGTGCTGTACTTTTCCGGATAAGAAAACTCATTATACTCAATATCCGTCATTAAATCCAGCTGTGATAAATACCCGGTCAGCCCTGCAAAGGTCATCCCCTTAAATTCCACCTTTAAGGTCCCTTTTGCGTTCTTCACGGTCAGGACGGCGTTATGATTTAACGCTGCATTTCCCATGGAGGCTTTATCCGCCGACGCATTCCACAAATCCACCTGTACCTGATAGGTTCCGTCTTCCAGGCTGCTTCCTTCCTCAAGGGCTAGGGATGTAGTCTGTAGGCTTTGGACATCACTGATACCGCCCTGTGCCAAAACTGCCGGTGAGAGGAGAAGGATTCCCGCCGTCAGGACGGTCAGTCCCAATAAAATTAACCTGTTTTTCATCTTTCCACCTGTATACCGCAGGCTGGCCTGCGGTTATTCCTTTCTCTTTTTATTTTCTGAGTACTCTCGGGAACTCGTTGTATGCAGATTTGCGAGATGATTTTTTGTCAGATATGCACAAATTTATGAGGCGTACGTGGAGCGTACGTTGATTAAATTTGTGTGTGGCCGGCGAAAAATCAGCCGCAAAGATGCGTACAGGGGAGTTTCCGAGAGTGCTCTTTTTAAACCTTACTTTTACTCAAGTAATCTTGCTTAAGTGAGTAGGCATTCAAACAAGCTTAATGATTGCTTACTTAAACAAGATTAATGATTGCTTACTTTGCCTTCCCGAAAAATGGGAAGAAGCCCTGAATGAGCACCCTCCCTGCCCGTTCAAGGTTCTTCGGAATTTTCAGAGGGTCTTCGGGATCGCCGCACCGTGCTTTTTAAGCACCGTATATCGATAACCGGCTTAACAAAGCGCTTTATACGACAGAAAGCCTAAATCTTCTTTGTTTAAAATCTAAATCTTTCGTGTTTTTGTAAGCTTACCGGTTTTGTCAAAATAATACTTCACTTTACCGATTGTAACCCACTTTGAAGTAACTGCTTCACCGGTTTTCCCTGCATAGTACTTTTTACCCTTATAGGTTGCCATAGCAGAAGTCGCTATCCGGCCTGTCTTCCACGCATAATACTTTTTGCCCTTATAGGTTACCATGGCTGAAGTCGCTATCCGGCCTGTCTTCCACGCATAATACTTTTTGCCCTTATAGGTTACCATGGCTGAAGTCGCTATCCG
>JAATFT010000087.1 GCA_015655075.1 Clostridiales bacterium
AGCGCCAGGCGCTGAATGTATTTCGCATGGAACTGCTTGGAGCTAAAGTCCATCCGGTTACCAGCGGTACCATGACCCTTAAGGATGCCGTAAATGAAACCATGCGGGAATGGACAAAACGGGTGAATGATACCTTGTATGTACTCGGTTCTGTCATGGGGCCCCATCCCTTTCCTACCATTGTAAGGGATTTTCAAAAAATTATCGGTAAAGAAATTAAAGAGCAATTAAAGGAAAAGGAAGGCAGACTTCCCGATGCAGTAATCGCCTGTGTGGGCGGCGGCAGTAATGCTATGGGAGCTTTTTATGAATTTATAGAAGATAAATCCGTTGAATTAATCGGTTGTGAAGCAGCGGGTCTGGGAGTGGATAACCCTAAAAACGCAGCTACTATTGCCAACGGAAGAAATGGAATTTTCCATGGAATGAAATCTATCTTCTGTCAGGATGAATACGGGCAGATTGCTCCGGTTTATTCCATTTCAGCCGGCCTTGATTATCCGGGAATCGGACCGGAGCACGCCATGTTAAATGAAACAGGCCGTGCCAAATATGTTCCCATAACGGACGAAGAAGCTGTCAGGGCTTTTGAATATCTGTCCCGTACGGAAGGAATTATTCCGGCCGTGGAAAGCGCCCATGCGGTAGCCTATGCAATGAAAGCCGCGTCCGCTTACGATAAGGATAAAATCATTGTAATCAATATATCCGGCCGCGGAGATAAAGATGTGGCGGCCATTGCAAGATACAGGGGGGTAAATATTTATGAGTAGAATTAAAAATGCATTTCGTCATGGCAAGGCCTTTATCGCCTTTGTAACCGGCGGGGATCCGGATATGGAAACCACGGAAAAATTAATCTATGCCATGGAAGAAGCAGGAGCGGACCTGATTGAAATCGGAGTACCCTTTTCCGATCCCATAGCCGAGGGCATTGTAATCCAGGAGGCGAATGAAAGAGCTTTAGCAGCAGGCTGTACTGCGGATAGGCTGTTTGATATGGTAACCAGAGTACGTAAAAAAGTTAAAGTACCCCTTGTATTTTTAACTTATATCAATCCCATCTATACCTATGGCAAGGACAAGTTTATGTCAAAATGCAGGGAAACCGGAATGGACGGAATCATTGTCCCGGATCTTCCCTTTGAGGAAAAGGAAGAACTGGAGCCGGATTGTGAGAAGTATGGAATAGATTTGATTTCTCTTATTGCACCCACCTCCCAAGAAAGGATAAAAATGATAGCCGGGAAAGCCAAAGGTTTTATTTACTGTGTCTCCTCAATGGGTGTTACCGGTGTCCGTATCGAAATAAAGACAGATATTGAATCCATGGTCCGTTTAGTAAGGGAATCAACAGACGTACCCTGTGCGGTAGGCTTTGGCATATCAACCCCGGAGCAGGCCGCAAAGTTTGCAGGTCTGTCGGACGGCGCCATTGTGGGAAGCGCCATAGTAAAGCTTGTGGCACAGAATGGAAGGAACAGTGTAAAGCCGGTTTATGAATACGTGAAATCCATGAAGGATGCGGTCAGTAAGATCGGCGATATCGAATAAAATAAGGTAAAATTCTTCTTTTCATGAAAAAGGTTTTCATCCAAAATATAAAGAAAAACAAATTAATTAAGTTGGAGAAAAATAGTTAGGTAATCCGGGCTGGAAAAATGGATATAACGTCCTGATGGCAGACCTCCCCGGTCAAGGCATGAACCCAGCACAAGGACTGTATTTCAGCGTAGATGCCGGTGATTGTAATATCCGCTGTATTGGATTGGTTTGAAAAATGACGGCAGGTAATTAAACACGTGCTTTTAATGGCCTTCCAATGGCAGTAATGCGATTGGAGGGCCATTTATGCGCAAAAGAGTCTCATGCCGGCTAATGGAGGGGCCGCTGCCTTCGGTAGCGGCCAAATGGAGCAGAAGTCCTAATAACTTAAAACTTCAAAATATTCCCGAAACTCATGAGAAATGTTAAGGTTGATAATATTGTATAAATATGGTATTCTTTAATATCATTATATTTTTTGACCAGAGGTATATAAATTGATACAGATGAAAAAGATTAATTGTGAATAAAAGGGGTAATAAGCGTACACTGTTTTGTTATCTGAGTTTAAAGGGGAGATTTTTATGTTCAGAAAATTTTTTGCAATAACAATTATTTTAATCTTTTTGGTGAGTATGATTGGGTATGTTAATGAAGGGAATGCAGCGACAACTACTGCGTTTAATCATCCTGGCTTATTGCACACACAGGCAGATTTCGACCGAATGAAGCAGACGGTGGATGAGGGCACGCAGCCGTATCTGGACGGTTGGAATCAATTGGTCAACAGCTCGCTTTCACAATCCGGTTGGACCCCGCGTGCCACGGCGACGATCATCCGCGGCGGCACAGGCGACAACGTGGCCTTGTTGTACATCGATATTGCCCGCGCTTACCAGAATGCTTTGCGATGGAAGATCAGCGGGGATACGGCCAATGGCGATACGGCCCGCGGCATTTTGAACGCATGGTCGTCCACGCTTACGACCGTTTCCGGCAATGCCGACCGTTATTTGGCTGCCGGATTGTACGGATATGAAATGGCTAATGCGGCAGAGATTATGCGGGACTATCCCGGTTTCAATGTGACCCGGATGCAGGACATGCTGCTGAATGTATTTTACAAGCCTCTTAACGAGCGTTTCCTTATTGGTAATGAATACGGACAGGATCATAATGATGCATACATCCAAAATTACTGGGCGAACTGGGATCTGTGCAATATGGCTGCGACTGTTGCTATCGGGATTTTTTGTGATCGCCGGGATATCTACAATATAGGTATTGAATATTTCA
>JAATFT010000016.1 GCA_015655075.1 Clostridiales bacterium
CACACCGATCTTAGCACCGGAGGCCGTAAGGTAATCAATTGTTTCATCAATGGTATCACATACGGAGCCCATTGCAATAATTACATGCTCCGCATCGGGGGCGCCGTAATAGTTGAATAATTTATAATCAGTACCGATTTTGGCATTGACTTTATTCATATAATCTTCCACAATACCGGGTATCGCATTATAATAGATATTGCTTGCTTCTCTTGCCTGGAAGAAAATATCCGGATTCTGTGCCGTACCGCGGATAACGGGATGCTCAGGGTTTAAAGCATGTTTACGGAACGCGGCTACCGCATCCAAATCGGTAAGTTCTTTTAAGTCATCATAATCCCAGATTTGAATTTTCTGGATTTCGTGGGAAGTTCTAAAACCGTCAAAGAAGTGAAGGAAAGGAACGTGGCCCTTGATTGCGGAAAGGTGGGCAACTGCGCCTAAATCCATAACTTCCTGTACATTGCTTGAGCAAAGCATGGAAAAACCTGTCTGACGACATGCATATACGTCGGAATGATCACCAAAGATTGATAAAGCATGGCTTGCCAATGCACGTGCGGATACATTGATAACACATGGTAATAATTCGCCGGCGATTTTATACATATTGGGAATCATTAACAATAACCCCTGGGAAGCAGTAAATGTAGTTGTTAATGCACCGGCTGCTAAGGAACCGTGAACAGTACCGGCTGCACCAGCCTCGGACTGCATTTCCGTAACCTGTACTTCGTGTCCGAAAATGTTTTTTCTACCCTGGGTAGACCAAGCATCTGTGACCTCAGCCATTACTGAAGATGGTGTGATTGGATAGATAGCAGCAACGTCGGTAAATGCATAGGACACGTGAGCAGCCGCATTATTTCCATCCATGGTTTTCATTTTTCTAGCCATATTATAATATCCTCCTTATGAATACAGCAATTAAAGCTATTGTGCTAAAGGCAGCAAAAGAAAGAGCCACCTCATAGCGCCTCAATTACTATGAATTATGTATTTAGATAAATACCTATATTAGAGAATATCACTATTCGACACAAGTGTAAAGAGTTTATTCGAGTAATTCAAAAATTTAATAAAAAATATAAATTAACAAAATATTTATCAAGAGGATGATAAGATTCCATTTTATATGGAATAATTTCAATGGCGGTAAGATAAGATATAGAATAGCTACAGGACAATATATTCAACATAAATATTCTAACGTAAAAATCTGTTAAAGTATATAGAAAATAAAGATTTAAGTTGTTGACAAGGAACATATGATACGTTATAATACTTTGAATATATTGTAATAACGATTAAAACGGAGGAAAGGTGTTTAAATATGGCAGATAAAAAGAACATATTAACCTATGAGGGATTGAGATTTTTAGAGGAAGAGCTTCAGGATTTAAAGGTAAATAAACGTAAAGAGGTTGCGCAGAAAATAAAAGAAGCCAGAGAGCAGGGTGATTTGTCAGAAAATGCAGAATATGACGCTGCAAAGGACGAGCAAAGAGAGATAGAATCCAGAATTGAAGAAATAGATAAAATTCTTAAAAATGCAGAGGTTGTTGTAGAAGACGAGGTAGAGGTCGACGTCATTAATATAGGCTGCAAAGTTAAAATACTTGACTTGGAATATAATGATGAAATGGAATATAAAATCGTAGGTTCTACGGAAGCAAATAGTCTCAAAGGAAAAATCTCCAACGAATCACCGGTCGGCAAGGCATTGATTGGTGCACGTATTGGGGATATTGTTAATGTTGAGACCCATTCCGGCGTACTTCAATATAAAATTCTTGAGATACAAAGATCAAATTGATAAATTTTAACATTTAGAGAAGAGAAATGTTAGCTTAGGGAAAGGAAGAACTATTGTGGCTGAAGAAAAGATAAAGGCAGAGCAGGATCGAAATGAACTTTTAGAAGTTAAGAGAATGAAATTAACGGAATTAAAAGAAAATACCAAGGATCCATTTCAAATCATGAAATATGGCGTTACACATCATTCTGCAGACATTAATGCAGATTTTAATAATTTAGAGGGAAAAACCGTATCCATTGCGGGACGTATTATGTCCAAGAGGGTTATGGGCAAGGCTTCTTTCTGTAATATACAAGATGTGAAGGGCAGTATTCAATCCTACGTAAAAAAAGACTTAATTGGCGAGGATGCCTATGCTGATTTTAAAAAATATGATATTGGTGATATTGTAGGCATTACCGGTGAAATTTTTAAAACCCACACGGAAGAAGTGTCGGTTAAAGCAAGCCAGGTTGTGCTTTTATCAAAAAGCCTGCAGATTCTTCCTGAAAAGTTTCATGGATTAAAGGATACGGATACCCGTTACAGACAAAGGTATGTGGATTTAATCGTAAATCCCGAGGTAAAGGACACCTTTATAAAGCGTTCTCTGATTATCAGGGAAATACGTAATTATCTGGACGGACGGAATTTTATTGAAGTAGAAACTCCCGTACTTGTTCCCAATGCTGGCGGTGCGGCAGCCAGACCCTTTACTACCCATCACAATGCTTTGGATGAAGACATTTATTTAAGAATATCCCTGGAATTGCATTTGAAGCGGCTGATTGTCGGCGGGCTGGAAAGAGTATATGAAATCGGCCGGGTTTTCAGAAATGAAGGTTTATCCGTAAGGCATAATCCGGAATTTACCCTGTTGGAATTATATCAGGCATATACGGATTATTACGGTATGATGGAACTGACGGAAGAATTATTCCGGACTGTTGCGGATAAGGTACTTGGAACAACAACCGTCGTCTACGACGGTGTTGAAATAGATCTGGCAAAACCGTTTGAAAAAATGACAATGCTGGATGCGGTAAAAAAATATGCGGATATTGATTTTAATGAGGTAAAAACCGAAGAAGAGGCGAAAGCCCTTGCCAGGGAGCATAATATAAAATATGAAGACAGACATAAAAAGGGCGACATTATTAGTTTGTTCTTTGAAGAATATGTGGAAGAAAAATTAGTCCAGCCCACCTTTATTCTGGATCATCCGGTTGAAATATCTCCTCTTGCCAAGAGAAAACCAAGCAACCCGGAATTTACGGAGCGTTTTGAATTATTTATAACCAAGAGAGAGATGGCTAATGCATTTTCCGAATTAAACGATCCCATTGACCAGAGAGTACGTTTTGAGGATCAGGAAGCCCTTCGTGCTGCAGGGGACGACGAGGCGAATACCATGGATGAAGACTTCTTAAATGCCCTGGAATACGGCATGCCGCCCACCGGCGGTATAGGAATCGGAATTGACCGTTTTGTCATGCTGTTAACGGATTCCGCGGCTATAAGGGATGTATTGTTATTTCCGACGATGAAAAGTCTGGATAAGTAAATCCAGTAAAATCAAGGGAATTAGGCACTTTGGTAGTACTGAGTACAGCAAGAGTACAGCAAATTTAAAGCGTATAAAACAGTATAATACGTGGTAATACAGATTTGCATCCAGAGACCAATTTAATAATTTTGCACTTTAAGGACATTTTTCTAAAAGAAATTTTAGAAAAGTGTCCTTTTAATACAATGATTTCAAAGGCTATATGAAAGCAAAGATAGAAGAGAAATTTCCACACTGTCAGGTGGATATCGTACCTGTGGTAAAAATAATGATACTGTGTTAGATGGACTTTTAATCAAGGGAGAGGATAACAATATTACCTCCAATATCAGCAGAAAAAATGATTCAAGCTGCAAAGGGAATACAGAATCTAAAACAGTACAGAAATTTATTGATTCAGATTGATGTAGAAGAAACATCAATAATGTAATAAAGACATATGAGCAATATCTATGTAATGCAAATTGCATTACAATACCGACCAATAGAGTCAATAATGATGCAATTATACAGGATTTCTACGAAAGAAAATATCCGTTCGAGGATAACAGTAAAAAGGAAATGAGTTTAAAGATGTTTATTGATATGCATGATTTTTTGCCTTGACATTTTTACTCAAAATGTTATAATGAACCATATAAATAAGAACTAAGGATTGTTACTCTTTGAGGCTTCTCCTGTTAAGAACACATTGGTGTGTTCTGGGAAACCTTGAAGAGTTTTTTTGTTTATACAGGATTATAAAAATGTAAAGAAAGTATTGAGGGAAGAATATGTTTGATTTTTTTAAAAAATCCATGGAATGTAAATTATATGCGCCTGTAAAAGGAAAACAGATTATTCTGGAAGAGGTTAAAGATCAAGTCTTTGCTAAAAAAATGATGGGAGAGGGAGTGGCATTTTTCCCGGAAGGAGATACCCTGTATGCTCCGTGTAACGCAGAAATAACTATGGTATTTAATACCAGACACGCAATAGGGCTGAAAACAGAAAATGGTGCCGAAATTTTGATTCATATTGGTATGGAGACAGTCAACTTAAAAGGAGAAGGCTTTGATGTACTGGTAAAACCGCATATGAAGGTCAAAACACATCAGCCGTTAGTCAAAATAGACAGAGCTTTCATGATAGAAAAGGGCATAGATCTGACTACACCCATGGTGATTACAAACAGTGATGAGTATGAAATTAGTGTAGAACAAAATGATTATGTTACGACGGATAAAATAGCGATATGCGTTGAAAAAAAGGAATAGAGGTAATAATGCACAAAAGAATGGAAATTATAACGGTAATATTCACAAATTTTAATAAAACAATTGACCTAATTTTTTGTGTGTGATATGCTGATTTTAACAAATAAATATTACAAGGATTGTTACTCACTCGGAGGCTTTACCTTAAAACATGATTGTTTTTTGGTGTGTTTCTGTTTTTTTTTACAGAGAAATATAACTGCTTTGAATGAATCATCAGTAAGAGTCAGGAGGAGAAGGATGAAGGTTGTTAAGAACATTAATAACAACGTTTCTCTTTGTTTGGATAGTCAGGGACGCGAGGTCATCGCTTTTGGAAAAGGAGTTGGTTTTACCAAGCCACCCTATGAAATCCCGTTAGATAAGATAGAGAGAACCTTTTATAATGTGGATGAGTGTTATATGAGTGTGATTGCGGATATTTCGTCTGACATCATTCGTGTAACAACAGCAATTGTAGATTATGCAAATTCCAAGCTGGATAACCGGTATTCTACCAATGTAGTCATTACATTAGCAGATCATATCCAGTTCGCAATTAAAAGGGAAAAAGAAAATATCAATATTAAACTGCCGCTTTTATATGAAATTCAGTATTTATATCCACAGGAAATGGAAATAGGCTATTATGCTTTGGATATGATTAACGAACATCTGAATGTGGAGCTTTGCCAGGAAGAGGCAGCAAGTATTGTTCTCCGGTTAATAGATTATGATGAAAGAAAGCATGATGAATCTCTTAAAGAAAAAGAGATTATTAAAAAATGTTGCAGTGTAGTGGAACAGAAAATGGAGGTAGTTGTTGATAAAAAAGGCTTTAATTATTACCGTTTTGTGCAGCATATACATTACCTGCTGGAAAGAGTTGAGAACAAGCAGAACCATACCATTGATGATAAGATGTTTCTTTCTATGAAGGAAGAATATCCCAGCATGTATGAATGTACAGTAGAAATAGAAAAAATAATAAACGCCGATCTGAATCAGGAAGAGTTGTTATATCTGATTCTTCATGTTAATCGGTTATGTGCCAGAGAGGATTGTTACCTATAGGGCTTTACCCCCGGCTAAACACGAGTAGACTTCTATGTGTTTTGTGCGGGGATTTTTTATGGCAGTTACATAGTATCAGCGCGCGATATTATGTTTGCATTTTATATGATAATGAGAGGAAAAGGAGAAAAAACTATGGAAAAGAAAGAACGTTATGAAGAGTTGGCCGCTCAGGTTTTAGATCTGGTTGGTGGAAAAGATAATATAGCCTTTTTTACGCACTGTGTAACGAGGCTGCGGTTTAATCTGAAAGACAAAGGAAGGGCAAAAAAAGGAGACAAAGAAAAAATATCCGGTGTTTTAGGGGTGCAGTGGCAGGGAGACCAGTTGCAGGTAATTGTCGGTCAGTCCGTTGGTGAAGTCTATAAAATGATCTGTAAAGTATCCGGGTTAAAGGAGGAAGAACCAATCAATGAAAACCTGGATGAAAAAACGAACAAAGGTTTTAGCATCAAAGGGCTGTTCAGTATATTACTAAACACATTGTCCTCGATTCTGGCACCCATCATTCCGGCAATTGTTGCCTGTGGTCTGCTGCAGGGACTTTTATATTCTGCCCAGTCTCTTGGATGGATTGACGCAACAACAGATACCTATAACTTTTTCTTTACCTGTTCCCAGGCAGCATTCTATTTCCTGCCCATACTGGTAGCTTTTTCAGCAGCAAAGAGATTTAAGTGTAATCCGTATCTGGCGGCAGCAACGGTAGCGATTTTAATGCATCCCTCTTTTGCAGCAATGGCTGGAACAGAAATAAAATTATTCGGAATTCTGCCAATTACATATGCTGGTTATTCTTCAACAGTAATTCCGGCAATTTTAACAGTCTATTTCCAGTCATTTATTGAAAAACTGTGTAAGAAATTTGTTCCGAATATGATAGATATTATTGTAACGCCGTTAATTACAGTATTAGTTTCTTCTATCGTAGGTTGGGCTTTAATTGCACCTATTGGAGGCTGGATTGGAACATTTGTTGCAGAAGGCATCTTATGGTTATATACAACACTGGGAGCATTAGGCGGAGCAATTTGCGGAGCCGTATATCCATTTATGCTGATGACTGGTATGCAGGTGGCAATGTCACCGATTACAGTTCAGAACCTTGCTACGCTTGGCTATGATTTTATTTATCCCTGTACAGCATGTTCAAATGCAGCAATGGCTGTATGCGCACTGTATATCTTCTGGAAATCAAAAAACAAAAGTACAAAATCAATGGGATTATCTACCGGTATTACAGGTCTGATTGGTGTAACCGAGCCAGTATTCTTTGGACTGATTGCAAAATATAAAAAGGCACTCATTGCCACAATGGTAGGTGGAGCGGCAGGCGGTCTTGTAATGGGAGCCTTTACCGTTCAGTATTTATCCTTCGGATTTGTACCATTTGGTACTATTGTTCTTGCCATGACAGAGACTTTCTCATACTATTTAATCGGTGTAGGTGTTTCCATGGTTGTTGCGTTTGTTATGATGATGTTATTAAAGTGGAGGGATACAGATGAAGCCGTTTAAAGATGATTTCCTTTGGGGAGGCGCCACAGCAGCAAACCAGGTGGAAGGTGCTTATCTGGAGGATGGGAAAGGGATCAGTGTTTCAGATATAATAACGGTTGGTTCCCACACGAGTCCAAGAATTATCTCCTGGGAACAGGAGGAGGAATATTACTATCCTTCCAGAAATGCTGTGGATTTTTATCATCATTATAAGGAAGATATTGCACTCTTTGCGGAGATGGGATTTAAGGCATACAGAATGTCCGTCTCGTGGGCAAGGATTTTTCCAAACGGTGATGATGATACTCCAAATGAAAAAGGCCTGCTATTTTATAAAGATGTTTTCAGTGAGTTAAAGAAGTATAATATCGAGCCTGTAGTGACAATATCACACAGCGATATTCCTTTGGCAATTGGAACAAAATATGACGGCTGGTTAAATAAAAAAGTGATTGATTTGTATGTGAAATATGCAGAAACCTTGTTTCGCACATTTAAGGAGGAGGTAAGGTACTGGATACCATTTAATGAAATTAATGATATGTTTTTCCCTTTAAGTGCTTTAGGACAGGGAGCAATTATTGATAAAGAAACAAAATATTTTACAAATCAAAAGGATGATGTAAACAAAAGAATCAACGCATTAAATAATATGATGATTGCCTCTGCAAAAGCGGTCGCCATAGGAAGAAAAATTAATCCTGATTTTCATTTTGGAACAATGATCTGTCATATTACCAGATATCCAAGAACATGCCATCCAGATGATGTGTTATTGGTTTTAAAGAATGATTTATATTTTAATGACACTTGCGCTGACGTTATGTTAAAAGGTGAGTATCCGTTTTATGCCTTAAAAGAATTTGAAAGAAAAGGAATTCAATTAGAATTAAATGAGGAAGAAAAGCGGATTTTGGAGGAAGGTGTATGTGACTATTATACATTTTCCTATTACCAGAGCATCTCAGAGAGTACACTTGAATTTAAAGATGAGACAAGTGGAAATATTATGGGTGGCATTAAGAATCCGTACCTTACGGAGACACAATGGAATTGGCCGATTGATCCGGTTGGGCTGAGATACACATTACTTAAGGTATATGATAGATACCGTGTGCCGGTTATGATAACAGAAAATGGAATCGGATGTACGGATGAGCTTGAAGCAGATGGCTGTGTTCATGATCCCTATCGAATTGATTATTTGCGAAATCATCTGATAGAAATGAACAAGGCGGTAGATGACGGCGTAGACTTAATTGGTTATATGGCCTGGGGCTGTATCGATTTAGTCAGTGTTTCAACAGGCGAAATGAAGAAAAGATATGGCTTTATTTATGTAGATGTGGATGATAATGGAAAAGGAACCTTTAAAAGGTACAAAAAAGACTCCTTTTACTGGTATAAAATGGTAATTAAAGCCAATGGTGTACCGGAAGATGATACACAAAAATGAATAGTGCTGTAATTTGAATGATATTATCAGATGCAAAGACAACTACTAAAAACAGTGAGGGAGTGACGAAAGTCATTCCTTCATTTTCCTTTGTGGGAATGGAAAACGTAAATAGTTACAGTTCAGCCTTGCGGCTGAATTGTAACAAAGGATGCACAGAAATTATGCAGAATGCATAATTTCGCGCACACATGTCTCGGGTTTTGTGTGACTTTCGCTTCACTCCACTCACACAAAACACCTCGCAGTACCATA
>JAATFT010000074.1 GCA_015655075.1 Clostridiales bacterium
ACCGTTCTGAACGCCCCACTTTGCGGTATACTGCGTCACAATTTTGGGAGCGTAGCACCACTACGCACCCAAAATCGCTCCTGGCCTCCCACAAAGTGGAGCATCCAGTCCGGCATAAGCATTTTTCAAACACACTCTAGTCTATATCCTATGAGATTTACCTTACCCAGTTTAGTTGTACTGCGCAATTCATAAGATTTTTGATAATGTTTTTATAGTAAGTATGATAAAAAAATAAGGAAAGAATTAATACTTTATGAGGGTATGATTATGCTTAACATTGAATTGATTGATATAACATCAAATAACTGGATAAATATATGTTGTTTGCATCCTGGGAAAGAAGGCGCTGAGTTTGTTGCGTCAAACGCGTTTTCAATTGCCCAATCATTCTATGAAAAGGGGTGGGTAATCAAAGGAATTGTAAGAGATGATTTGCTTATAGGATTCACTATGTTTGGATATAGTGAAGAAATGAAAGTATACGAACTTTGCCGTTTTATGATTGACCAACACTATCAAGGGTTGGGATATGGCAAGGCAGCGCTAAAAGTTATTATTGACTCTATGTTTAGCCTTTTTAAGTGTACAGAAATATATCTTAGTACCGATCCGAATAACAGGCGGGGTAAGCATATATATGAGAAGTTCGGGTTTACTTCAACGGGTGAAATCTGCGGCGAAGGAGATGATATTGAAGAAATATATTGTCTGAAAGCTAGTCAGAAATTTTGACATATTGAGTGAAGTAAATGAAAGATTACAAGTAATAAGTACTTTAAGCAACTTCCCATTATGTTTAGAATTTATTAAAACAGAAGAGAGCATCGGAGGTTTTACCAGTGATAAATGCGGGAATCCTATTGAATTTGTGGGATATTCTTTCGAATGCCTATTATGACATACTCGGTAACTCAGTGGTAAATGCGAGACTCGTATTATGTTTTTTAAGCATTCATTATCATAGATATTGCGAATTTTAGCATAGATGCACAATTGTGAAGGGGTAGTAAGAAAAATGAATTGGGAAAATAGTTCGGTAACAAAAGAAGAATACTTTAATATGCTTTCTGCAATGCAGATTAAAAATGACTGCGAAACACGAAAGGCAGCTTTTGTTTTTCATAGTATTAAAAGTAAAGCTGTGAGGATGGATTGATTTATGAAATACGGGAATTCATATATAGAATTAAAAATTGAATTAGGCCTTCCAGATGACATTGATGAATTAGAACAGCTTTACAATGAATTAAATGACCACTTGGAAAAAAACACAAACTATCCGGGGTGGAAGAAAGGAATTTATCCCATTCGTGAAAATGCAGGTGAGGCAATCTCCGATAAAGATTTATATGTGGCAAGATATAATGACAAAATTGCAGGCTCAATCATTTTTAATCATGAACCGGAAAAAGCTTATAAAAAGCAGTGTGGGTTAGCGACTCAGATTATGCACAGATTTTTGTTGTTCATACTTTTGTCGTGCATCCCTGCTGTTTACATCTTGGGATTGGAAGCATGCTGATGGAGTTCTCAATAGAGCATGCTGGAAATTTAAGTTTTAAGTCCATTCGCCTGGATGTTTACGAGAAAAATCTACCCGCCATTAAGCTATATGAGAAATATGGATTTCAGTACATAGACACAGTGGATTTGGGACTTGACCAATATGGTCTAAACTGGTTTTATTTGTACGAAAAAATATTATAAACCCATAACACCCGTAACACCAAGGCAGGAAGCACTAATGGCTGTATGACCACGCTTTTACCTTGTATCTGCAGTTCTGTTATCGGCAGGACTAAACGTTAAAGCAATCATCTCCATGTGTCATTCATTGTGTCACTCATTTTTAGTTGAACTTCGGTTTACCGCAGGAAGAGAGATCATACCCGGGAAAAGGCTTTGGGGCCTTTTTTGAATATCCGGCTACAGGTTATCGCTCGTCGGTCCTTCCTTCCGGTTTAAATTTAGGTATTTTTTGATGATTTCCAAATAGTACAGTGCGTATTTGGATAAATATTTTCCTTTTCGATAAGCGGCCGTGAGGACGATTTCCGTATTTGGCGTGCCGACGGAAAAACACGCCGGTGAATCAAGAGAATATTCCATTTGCTTTAAGTAGCTTTCAGGGGTAAAGGTAACTGCTATGTTTTTATTGGCCAGTTGTATTGCGACTTCGTTATTTCTTGTATGCAATAAAATATCGGGATTAATTTCTGCCTGGCTGAATAATTGCAGAGCGGCTTTTCCCGTATTCTGATCCGGGAATAACAGTACAAAGGAGTCATTCGCGAATTTTTTCAGGTCAATCCATGGATAACGGCACCCTTCTTTGGGAATACCGCTTTTCGCCAAAGGGTGATGTTTACTTAAAATCAAAACAATTTCTTCTTTCCCAAGTGTAATATATTCAAAATCAGTATTTAAGGTATCCGGACAAAAAATAGCAAAATCTATCTCATTGGGTAAGTAAAGATTCTCTTCAATGGAATGTATGTCTTCTTTGATATTCACTTTGACATTGGGATATTTCTTTTTAAAGGTTGTAAGGGTATCCGGAATAATGCAGGAACTCCTCATAAGAGGAATCGCAATGGTCAGGCGCCCATTATTAAATTCCATGATATCATGGTATTCTTTTTCCCATTGCTCTTTTATCTCGTTTATTTGGGTGACATAATGAATATAACGTTCGCCCAGATAAGTAGGAACATATTCGTTTCCAATCCGGTTGAAAAGTTTTCCGTTTAGATTGCGTTCCAGGTTCTGCAGATATTTTGTTAAAGAAGGCTGTGTGATGTAAAGGGCTTTGGAAGCATAACTAATATTTTTGTATTTTGCGATTGCAAGGATATATCTTATTTCTTTTAAATCCATATAAAAACGTCCTCCTTATTATATTGGAGTACTCTCGGAAACTCCCCCTGTACGCCTCATAAATTTGTGCCTATCCGACAAAAAATCATCCCACAAATCTGCATACAAAGAGTTTCCCAGAGTGCTCTATTGGCAAAGGGTTTCCGAGAGTATTCTACTATTCTATTGGCGATTCGCCGGAACTGCCCATTGTCTTAGGGCGTGTCTGAAAACTGCTTGCGCTGGGCCGGGCGTTCCACTTTGTGGGAGACAAGGAGCGATTTTGGGAGCGTAGTGGTTCTACGTTTCCAAAACCTCGCCGCAGTATACCCCAAAGTGGAGCGGTCAGAACGGTACAATGAGTTTTCAGACACGCCCTGGGAAAGACTTTTATATTCGGTTGTCATATATAAAAGTCAGGAACTATAGATTAAACGAATAGTATTTATAGCTTTTATGTATTTGACTTATAATCCCTCTTATTTTACAATAGACGATAAGAAAAAGCAAATAGAATGTAATAAGCTGATAAGGGAATCAGAGAAATGATTTCCTTATTTTTTACCATGTAGGGAGGTTTCTCCTATACGGTAAAAAACCTCTGTTTTTGATATGTACAACCTTGCTGCAATTGCATCCCGCAAGTGGCGCGTAAAAATCCGGAAAATAGCCGTAATCGGTAACGGTACGTGCAAGAGACGGGTCAAGGCAGGCTATTTGTTCTGCTTAAGAAAGGATCCAGGGTATGAAGAAGCAACTGCCATATTTACTATTAATGCCGGGAAGTATTTTATTGATCGTCTTTTTAATCCTTCCATTAATAAAAGTTCTTTTCCCCACTATATATGAAGGAACATTTACCGTTAAGAATTACAGGGAATTCTTCCAGGATGCTTATTTTATGAAGATATTAATAAGGACATTAAAAATTGCTGTTTTATGTACGGTCATCAGTATGTTTTTAGGGGTGCCCACCGCCTATTTTATTTCCCGCTGTAATAAAAAGAAGCGGGGATTACTGTTGGCCCTTACCATTTTCCCCCTGCTTACAAATTCCGTTATACGTAGTTTTGCCTGGATTAATATACTGGGACGTAATGGAATTGTTAATACATTACTTATGAATGCCGGAATCATAGAAAAACCCTTAACATTATTATATACGGAATTTTCGATTTTAGTGGGAAGCATCTATCTCTTTCTTCCCCTTATGATCATTACGGTTGCCGGTACCATGGAAAATATAGAAAATGATTTGATGGAAGCGGCGGAAAGCCTGGGAGCCAGCCGTTTGTCGGCTTTTATAAAAATAGTGCTCCCCATGAGCATACCCGGTATCATAGTAGGGAACATATTGGTATTTACAGGTACTTTAACGGCTTATACGACGCCCCAGCTATTGGGTGGAAACAGTAATCTTGTGCTTGCAACTTTCATATACCAAAGAGCAATGTCCCTGGGAGACTGGACAGGCGCCGGTGTGGTAGCGGCAGTTATGATTGCCGCCACAATGGTTGTGCTCCGGATATTTAATGCCCTTGCGGCCAAAATTGATGAACGAGGTGAAAAGTATGCGTAAAAATAAAATGCTTGTCGCTTTTGCCTGCTGTGTATTTGCATTCCTGTTTCTGCCGCTGTTTATAATAGCGGTTACCGCTTTCGGCGGTGAAAGTGCCATCACGTTTCCGATTCAATCCTTTTCCCTTAAATGGTTTGCTAATATATTTACATCCGGTTCTTTTATAAGTTCTTTTAAAACCAGCTTTCAGATAGCGTTATTTGCAACGCTGCTGGCTTTGCTTGTGGGAATTCCGGCAGCCTATGCATTGGCCAGATATACAATAAAAGGGAAAAACATGATCCAATCCTTTTTTCTGTCGCCTACCATTATACCCGGTATTGTGCTGGGATTTGCCCTGTACCGGTTTATTGTACTGGTTATGAGGATGCCGGTATTTTATGGATTGCTGTTAGGGCATTTTCTGGCGGTACTTCCCTATATTATAAGGGTTGTAGGTTCCAGCCTGTCCCAATTTGATTTTTCCATTGAAGAAGCAGCCTGGAGTCTTGGCTGCGGAAAGGTTTCCGCATTTTTTAAAGTGGTAATACCAAATATCACTTCAGGAATTATGGCGGCCTTTATGCTGGCTTTTATCAATTCCTTTAATAATATTCCTGTTTCCATGTTTTTAACAGGACCCGGAGTGAGTACTTTCCCTACTAATTTAATGAACTATATCGAATATAATTATGATCCTACGGTATCGGCGGTATCTGTTTTACTTATGGCCGGAACCATTATCATAATGTTTGTGGTGGAAAAGACATTAGGAATTGCATCGTTGGCAAAATAGGAGGAGATAACGTGGAGTTTTTGACTTTAAATAAGATTGACGTTACGTATGATAAAAAAAAGACAGTTTTAAAGGGCCTTAATTTAGAAGTTAAGGAAGGGGAATTAGTATCCTTATTAGGTCCCAGCGGCTGCGGAAAAACCACGACCCTTAGGGTGATTGCCGGTTTTATTGAACCTTCCGGGGGCGAATTCATTTTGGACGGAAGAAATTATACAAAAGTTCCGGTCCATAAAAGAAATTTTGGAATTGTCTTTCAAAGTTACGCATTGTTTCCTCATCTAAATGTTTATGATAACGTTGCTTTTGGATTGAAGCTGCAAAAGTTAAAAAAAGCGGAAATAAAAAGAAAAGTGGAAGATATGCTGGAAATTTGCGGCTTAAGTGAATTTGCAGATCGTTTTCCAGGTCAGATGTCGGGAGGGCAAAGACAGCGGGTAGCACTGGCCAGGGCCATGGTAATACAACCTAAATTATTATTATTGGATGAACCTCTTAGCAATTTGGATGCAAAACTTCGGATTAACATGAGGGTAGAGATAAAACGGCTGCAGAAAAAATTTGGAATTACCATGATCTTTGTCACCCATGACCAGGAAGAGTGTTTTTCTATTTCCGACAAGGTTGCGGTTATGAATAACGGGTTGATTGAACAATACGATACTCCCGAAAATATTTATTTAAAACCCAAAACGGAATTTGTTGCAAGATTTATCGGATTTAATAATTTTATACCCCTGAAAAAACAATCCGGCGGTATTTTTATAACAGAACGGAAAGAATTGATTCAGGTAGAACAGGAAACCAAGCTGGAAGAGGGCCTGGGGACAATCCGGCCGGATGATATCCTTCTGGCGGATGAAACGGTTTCGGAGAATGTAATGAATGCGACGGTAGGAGTCAGAACGTTTTTAGGCAGGTCATATCAGTACGAGGTTGACTCCACCGCAGGTAAATTAGTGGTAAACGCACCTATCGGTAAGGTATATGAACCAGGGGACCGGGTGAGGGTACAACTCCCCAAGAATAAAATCATTATAGTCAGGAAATCTATGTAGCGCCGCAATGGTCATAGACAAAAGGAAAAGAAAGAGAGAGGAAATTATTATGAAAAAGATGACAGCCTTATTATTATGTTTTGTAATTGTATTAAGCGGATGCGCCATCACACCAAACACAGAGGGCACAGGGACGGATACCAAAAGCGGGGAATCGTCTTCCCAGACTTCCGGTGAAAAACGTCAGCTCATTGTTTCTACCTGGGGATTAAGTGAGGATGTCCTGCATGAGGACGTATACGGCCCTTTTGAAAAAGCCTTTAATTGTGAGGTGGTTTTAGAAATCGGCTCGGCTTCAGAGCGTTATACAAAGTTGGAAAATGATCCTAATTCATCCGTTGACGTGATTGAATTATCCCAATCCGTGGCAGAAAACGGCTATGAAGCCGGTTTATTTGAAAAAATTGATTATACCCAAATTCCCAATGCACAGGATTTAATTCCGTCGGCAAAACAAATGACAGAATCGGGATATGGTCCTGCTTATACCGTTAACAGTGTAGGAATCATTTACGATCCTGAGGCAGTCGGTTTTGAAATCACGGAATTTTCAGATCTTTGGAGAAGTGAACTGGAAGGTAAAATTTCCATTCCGGATATTACGACTACCTTTGGTCCTGCCATGATGGCAATAGCCAGTGACTATAAAGGAGTTGACTTAGCTTCCGATAATGGCGCGGCTGCGTTTGTTGCCTTAAGTGAATTAAAGCCCAACCTTGTAAAGACCTATACCAAGTCCTCTGATCTGGCAAATATGTTTGCCTCGGGAGAAATTGCGGTCGCGGTTGTGGGAGATTTTGGTGTTCCGGTCATTAAAGAAGCGGCGTCCCAGGTTACCTATGTCACACCGGAAGGAACTTATGCCAATTTTAATACGATCGATATCAATGCAAATTCGGAAAATAAGGATTTAGCTTATGAATATATCAATTGGAGATTAAGCGCCGAATTGCAGGCGACAACCGCAGAAACCTTAAATGAAGCGCCGACCAACAAAACGGTTCAATTAACAGAGGAGCAGGCGGCGAATAAAACCTATGGAGCTGTGGCGGAAGCTGCAAAAGCGCTGGATTATTCCTTAATTAATCCCCTTATGGAGGAATGGATTGACCAATGGAACCGGATTATCAATAATTAGGAAAGAGGTTTACAATGGGGCATGCGGATTTACTGATTAAGAACGCGTTTGTTTTTAATACCTTTTTACAAGGCTTTGAAAAGAAGGACATTGCAATTTTAAGAGGAAAATTTTACTGTATGGGAGATTATTGCAGCCAACTGGAAGCGGACGAGACTGTGGATTATAGGGGAAAATATATAATTCCAGGTTTGGTAGATATTCATATGCATATTGAAAGTTCCATGACGGTACCCGGCGAATTCTCAAAAGCAGTATTGCCCCATGGTGTCACAACGGTAGTTGCCGACCCTCATGAAATTGCAAACGTTTTTGGAATAGAAGGAATACAATATTATTTAACAGGTAAAACCATGCTGGACATATTCTATGGTATCCCTTCCAGTGTACCCACATTAAAAGAAGGTCTGGAAACTGCGGGCAGCACCATAACGAGAAAAGAAGTTTCAAAGCTGTTAAAGGACCCTAAGGTGTTATGCCTGGGCGAAGTGATGAATTTCAAGGACCTGACCCGGGAAGGGGAGACGGTGATTAAGCAAATTATAGAAGAGTGCAAAAAAGTGCGCCCATATATGCCCATAGAAGGTCACTGCCCTAAAATTGCTGGTTATGAACTGGCTCAGTTTTTATATGCGGGTGTCGACGCGGATCATACCCAGCAGACCCCGGAATCAATTTATGAAAAAATTACAAACGGGATGTTTTTGGAGCTGCAAAAGAAATCCCTGACGGCGGAAAATATTGAAGCGGTGGTTAAACATCATTTTTACGAATACATTGCGCTGGTAACGGACGATGTAATGGCGGACCATCTGCTGGAGGGCCATTTAAATAAGAATATCAAGCTGGCTATGGATTTAGGAATGCTGCCGGAAAAAGCTATTTACTGCGGTACTTACACGCCGTGCAGAAGAATGCATTTGACAGACAGGGGCTGTATTGCTCCGGGCAAAATTGCCGATTTTATCGTATTGGAGGACGTAAAATCCTTTTCCATTCAGGCTGTTTATAAAAATGGAAAACAATGCCTTAAAGATACGTCGGAAAAAATAAAATTCCCCGAAGCCTTCTATCATTCCGTACATTGCAGGAAAGCGGAAGAATCTGACTTTGTATTACGTACGGACAGAAAGGTTAAGGAAGTTGTCTGTAACGTAATACAGATAGAGGAACATTCTAACTTTACCAGAATAGTACGGCAAAAGCTTCCCGTAAAGGAAGGAATTATCCTGTGGGAAAATCACCCTGGCAATTTGGCCTTATTGGTATGCTATGAACGTTATGGGAAAAATGGGAATATTTCTTATGCTTTGGTTGAGGGGGCCATTACGAAAGAAGGCGCCGTTGCCACAACCTGGTCCCATGATTCCCATAATTTGATCGTGATGGGGAACAGGGCGGAAGATATGGTGCTGGCGCAGAGAAAAATAGTGGAAATGCAAGGCGGTTATGCAGTATATGAAGAATCCAACCTGTTGGCGGCGGTGCAGCTGGCAATAGGAGGTATTATCAGTGATGTAAAGATAGAGCAATTGGCCGGAAAAGTCAAAAAGGTGCGTTTGGCCATGAGGCAGTTAGGGTATAGGCATGATAATGAAATCATGTCATTTTCCACACTGACCTTACCGGTTTCCCCCGATGCGAAATTAACGGACTACGGCCTGCTGGATGTGAAAAGGCAATGTTTTATCCCATTGATACAAGGAAAGGATAGAACGGAATGAAGAAATCGATTATTAATGCCAGAATCATCACGATGGATGAAAAGATGACGGAATATAAAAAGGGATTTTTAACAATAGAGGACGACAAAATCATTAAGCTTGGGGATATGGGTTCTTTTCAGGAGGAAGGGGAAACCATAGAAGGTAAGAACGGGATTTTAATGCCCGGAATGATTAATACACATACCCATCTGGGAATGCTCCCCTTCCGCAGTCTCGGTGATGATGTAAAGGACCGCCTCAGGCGGTTTTTATTTCCTCTGGAAAATAAATATATGAATGAAAAGCTGGTATACCGGGGAGCCCGGTATGCCCTTTGCGAAATGCTCCTCGCCGGGGTAACAACGGTATTGGATATGTATTATTTTGAAAAAGAAACTGCAAAGGCGGCGGATGACATGCATATACGGGCAATATTGGGAGAAACGGTGGCTGATTTAAAAACCTGTGATTGCAGGGAGCCCGGGAAGGGTTTTTTCTATGCGGAGGAATTTATAAAAGAATGGAAAAATCATAAATTAATAACACCCTGTATCGCACCCCATGCAACCAATACCAATGGGGAAGAGAGCCTGAAAAGGGCGAAAAAAATAAGTGAAACCTATCAGGTGCCGATAACCATGCATGTTGCAGAGATGGACTATGAAATGCAATATTTTAAGGAGGCTTATTCCATGTCGCCTATTGAATTCCTGAATTTTATCGGATGCCTGGACACTTCCTTAATTGCGGCCCATTGTATTTACTTATCGGAAAATGATATAGCGTTACTAAAGAAACAAAAGGTTGGCGTCGCCCACTGTATCGGTTCCAATACGAAATCTGCCAAGGGCGTGGCGGACGTTAAAGCGATGCTGGATGCCGGAATACGGGTAGGCCTTGGGACGGATGGCCCCACCAGCGGCAACACTCTGGATCTATTAACCCAATTTAAATTGTTTGCTAATTTTCAGAAATTGAAAAATCAGGACCGTTCTATTTTTCCGGCACACGAGATTGTAGCCTTAGGAACCATTCAGGGCGCCAAAGTGCTGCATCTGGACAAACAGACAGGTTCCCTGGAAGTGGGTAAGCAGGCCGACCTTGTATTAGTGGAAACCGATTCCGTTAATATGTTTCCTGCCTTTAATCCCTATTCCGCCCTGGTATACAGTGCAAATGCCGGTAATGTTGATACTGTCTTTGTAGCGGGAAGATGCCTGGTAAGACATAAAGAATTGGTGGGAGCAGATCTAAAGAGTATCCGAAACGACCTGGTGGAAGCCATGGAGGAAATGTCAGAATCTGATATCGTAAACGGGAGTGTTTTTGTGGGAGCTTAAGCGTTCATTTATTGTTTCTATCCTGACAGGGGAATATCTAAGAATATCCAAGGAAGCCAAAAATTCATTGACGAAATTAATGGTATGGATGTATAATCATTAAATAATGAAAAGGCTTTGAAAGAAGGAAATTGTATGTTAAAGGGTAAAAACATTTTAATAATCGGCGGAACATCAGGTTTTGGAATGAAAGTTGCTATGCTTGCCGCTCAAAAAGGGGCAAATCTTCTTATTATTGGCCGTCATAAGGAAAAATTGGATAGCGCCAAAGAGAGGCTTCAAAAATGTGGAAGCATGGTGGAGGGATAGCTTTTTGATGTTAATAAAGCCAGTAAAATAAGGGGTTATAGTATAGGGTAAAAAAATAAATTGCCATACATTCGGATAAAATCGTTTTTTGAGAATAAAGTAATCGTCATATTGTCGGCTCATCAGGAGCATACCGCTTAATATTTTAGATCAGGCCAGACTTATTTATTATATATCCTTATTTTTGTGAACTAAAGTCTATTTGGCACTATAATGATATCTGCAAGCTAAAACATATATATTATTAGCATCTATTCTGTATATTAGCCGATCCTTATCATTAATTCGTCTGCTCCAGAACCCGGCTAAATTTCCCCTTAATGCTTCTGGTTTCCCTCTACCTTCATTCCCATTTCTAACAATATCATCCAACAATGTATTGATTTTTTTAAGACTCATTCTATCCTCTGTCTGCCAATATACATAATCCCTCCAGCTATTATCAGTAAAAACTTTATTCATCCCCACTTACCTCAATAAGTTTGTGTGTCCCCACATGCCCGTTTTCCAGTTGTGCTTTAGATTCCATCAACCAATCATAGTTTGATTTATTTCCCAGCACATATATATTTTCCATTAAATTATTATATGATTCTTCCGACATCATAACTATATTTTTGCTGTTTTTTCGTGTGACTACAATTGTTTCATAATCATCTGTTATTCTGTCAAAATTCTTTTTCATATTATACTCCAACCTAAGTTCGGCCATCGAAAAATGTTGTGTAATCTTAGTATCTTACTCTTGTAATGTTTTTTAAAACGTGATAATATAGTTTTAAACACTACATGAAAATGTCATCCGCAGGTATATTTGAAGCTGTACAGTGAATAATAAAAATATAAAAAGTTTAGGATTAAAAAATAAAACCGGTGGATTTATTTCATAAAGGAGAGTATTACCTTATGGGAAAAATTGCATTACTAACAGATTCAGCTTGTGACATAGATGATGAAACGATTCGTAAATATAATATAAGGGTATTGCCTTTTAAGATTATTTATAAGGACAGGGAGTATACGGATAAGGTGGATATTACTCCGGAAGAAATTTATGATAATCTGAAATATGAAATTCCCAAATCTTCTTTGCCTGCTATGGAAGACATTGAGGAGGCTTATAAAAAATTAGGGGAGGAAAGCTATACTCATGTGATTGCAGTAGTGATTTCCAGTGGGCTGTCAGGTACTTATAATGCCGTTAAGCTGATCAGTGAGCAGTTTACAGAAATTAAGACTTATGTTTATGATACGAAATCCACCTCCGTATGTGAAGGGATTATTCTGAAAAAATGCGGGGAATTAATAGAGGGCGGCAAAAGCTTTGATGAGATTGTGGAATATATTCCGCTGATTAAGAAAAAACTTCATTTTAATTTTGTATTTGGTACTTTGGAATATGCAAAAAAAGGCGGACGGATAGGAAAAATATCCGCCACAATTGGTGAACTTCTGGATATCAAGCCCATTGTAGGTTTTGATGAGGAATACGGTCAATGCTTTACTTATGCAAAGGTCAGGGGAAGAAATAAATCCCTTAATAAGCTGCTTGAGATAGGAAGAGAAATGGGAAAGGTAAAAAATTGTGATGCTTATCTCGTACATGGCAATTCAAAAGAGGATGCTATGAAGATATATGATTTATTAAAAAAGATTCCAGGTATTATAAACGTATACCTGATAGGGCAGATAAGTGCCATTGTTGGGGTATATTCCGGACCCGGAACCATAGGTATATGTTATGTCGAAAATTAGGTAAGGGGGACTGTTTCAAAATAGCCAGCTTATAATATTTACGTTTAACTTGATATTATGAGGCCATAAATGCTATTTTGTAACAGCCCTTTTAGTTCTTACATAAAGTAATTTTTTTTACCAGGTAAAACGGAATATCGGTGAAACACTGAAATTATAATTTAATTACTTCAGGTTCACTGCCAAAGGAATAAATGGTTGCGGTAGCATTAGTAAAATAAAGAACCTCGTATATTCCGTCATCTGCTTTATACATTTTCTTAAGACTTGGCACGGTAGCCAGCATAGCTTCCCTTGCTTCTTTTCTTTCATCCCGGGTTACGGTTCCGGTTATGCGTATCCACCTTCCGTTCCTGTCCATCGCAGAAATCTCCACTTTAGGATTCTTAAGGATTTGGGCAAATACATTTTTTTTATTGTTTGTACAAATGTAAGTTTTTCCTTCCCATTCCATAACTGCGCCAAACGGACGCACACGCGGCTGATCGCCTTCCACGGTTGCCAGGTAAAAGGTCTGGCTGTCTGTTAAAAATTGAGCTGCTTTGTTCATGATATTGTCCCCTTCTTTCACATATGTTATAATAATTTACAGATTAATTATAACAGTTATAAAGCATATAACAAGTACGATAATTTTTTGTTAGTTAATATAAAAATTATACTGGAGTGTGTTTGAAAAATGCTTGTGTCGGGCTGGATGCTCCACTTTGTGGGAGGCAAGGAGCGATTTTGGGCGCGTAGTGGTGGTGCTACGCTCCCAAAATTGCGACGCAGTATACCGCAAAGTGGGGCGTTCAGAACGGTGCGATGAGTTTTCAGACACACCCTAACTAAGCTATTGAGAGTTTTTGTGATATCCGTAATTTGAAAAGATCGCAGGCATTTTAAAGGAGAATCAGGTACATGATAGAGACCGTTCGTATCGGGGACAGAAGCATAACTTATGAGTTAATCCGAAAAAAGGTTAAGAATATTAATTTACATGTAAAAGCAGATGGCAGAATTATAGTATCCGCCAATAATAGGGTCAGTAAAAAATATATTGAGGAATTTATATTGCGTAAAGCGGGCTGGATCGAAAAGAATCTGAAACGGTTTGAGAGCCTGGAAATGGGCTATCAGGATTTTGAACCGGAGGAAGGG
This sequence comes from Clostridiales bacterium, assembly GCA_015655075.1. Lineage (GTDB taxonomy): Bacteria > Bacillota > Clostridia > Lachnospirales > Lachnospiraceae > Anaerocolumna. Next base: position 13,663 of record JAATFT010000074.1, read on the forward strand.
AAGTCTATAAAGCTGTTGGGCAATGAATATCCTGTTTATATTATTGCCTCCCGTGAAAATCGGATTGAGATTGACAATAACTGCCTTTCTATTTATACCCGATACCCGGAAAATAAGGAGGAAATCAGGAGGTTGTGGGACAAGTGGTATAGAGCCTTTATAAAGGATATATTTTATCAGGCGGTTAAAGAGCTGCATCCTAAATTTCTCCCCTATCAGGTTGCCATGCCCGTACTCAAGATCAGGAAGATGAAAAGCCGGTGGGGTTCCTGTTCCGTCTACGGAGGAATGATTACTTTAAATATGGCTTTGATTCATGCCCCCTTAGAATGTATCGAGTATGTAGCCGCCCATGAATTGACCCATTTCTTACAGCCGAACCACAGCAGCAAATTTTATAACCTGCTTGGAATAATTATGCCGGATTATAAGGAATGGAAGAAACTTTTGGAAAGGCAGGCCATTTATTATTAAGCGACGCCAAATATTAATCACTAATATTAATTCAAATTATTAAGTATTGACATAAATTATTTTATAGGCTATTATAGGAACGAAAATCATATTCCTATAATCGGATGCACGGCGTAAAAAGCAGCGCCTTTTATTCAGAAGATAAAAAACATCTTCTTATAAGTTATCATAATCATTTTAAAAATAGAACGATATATATGTCATAAATAGAGGTCTTAATTATCTTTCGATGGAGAAAAGACAGTTATTTGTGGCATTTTTTTGCAGTAAAGGGAAATATCCTTTATTCGAAAACCATAAATGAACTACGATGTATTCCGAATGGATATATTGTATGCAAATCGGGGAAAGTAGAGGGAGTTTATGAGACTCTGCCTCGGGATTGCGGGGATATTGTCATAGCCGATTATGGGGATAAATTAATTATACCGGGATTGATAGATATTCATACCCATGCACCCCAGTATTCCATCCGTGGTCTAGGTATGGATTTGGAACTTATTGACTGGCTGAATCAGAACACGTTTCCGGAAGAAGCAAAGTATTCCGATTTAGAATATGCAGGGAGGGCTTATACCATTTTTGCAGGTGGCTTGCAGAAAAGCGCTATCACCAGGGCCTGTATTTTTGGAACAATTCATGTGGAAGCCACAGACTTATTAATGGATTTATTAGAGGAATCCGGCTTAAAGTGTATGGTGGGAAAAGTAAATATGGACCGGAACAGTCCGGAAGCCAATATCAATTTATCTTCCGGCATCGCACCTGTGAGAACCTTCTTGGATGAGAAAATTCCCGTGGGTCTTGGCACCGACATGGCGGCGGGCAGCTCTAATTCCATATTAAAAGCCATGGCGGGAGCCATACAGGTTTCAAAACTTCGGTGGCGTTTAGCGGACCGGAATTTAAAACCTTTAACTGTGGAAGAAACTTTTTATTTAGGCACGAAAGGCGGCGGAGCTTTCTTTGGAAAAGTGGGAAGTTTTGAAGAAGGATATGATTTTATGCGGTTGCTATAGATGACGGCAGTTTGCTGCATCCTCAGCCTCTTACGCTAAAACAAAGATTGGAAAGAGTTATTTATCTTTCGGATGACCGGCACATTTTTGATAAATATGTAGCCGGAAGGCGGATAGAAAAAATGAATGCTTATGATAAAGATGATAAATGTTGTAGTTTAGTACAATTAGATTGATTAGTTGAACAAAAATATTGACATAGGGTAGAAGTCGGGCTATACTATGGGTATTTCAGGAAAGGATGGTACGGATGAAAATAAAAACCGCGGAGGAAAAACCGGAAGAGAAAATATTGGAGGCTGCGCTGGAGGTAGTCATTGAAAAGACTATATGCGGTACCAGGATGCACTTAATAGCAGGAAGAGCCGGTATGGTTCAGTCTAATCTCCATTATTATTATAAAACAAAAAATGATTTAATGCTTGCGCTGCAAAGGAAAGTATTAAAGAGATGCTTAGAAATCAGAGAGCGCTTAAAAATAGATGCGAAAGACAGCCTGGAAGACCAGCTGGGTGTATTTATAAAGCAGAAGCTGGAATTCATTGTCAGAGAACAGGAGTATGACTTTGCGGAAATAGATTTTTGGGTGCAGGGGCATATTAATCCTGAGATACAGACCGCTTTTGCTTCATCCTTTGAAGGCTGGAGAAGAGAAATCGGTGAAATGCTTGATAAATATGCGCCGGATTTACCGGAACAAAAGCGGGAATATCTGCCCTATCTTATCGTTTCCGCTCTGGAAGGCGCCTCTATGCAGTATTTAATTGACAAGGGCAGATTTGATGTGGAGGAATATTTTAAGTTTTGCAAAGACATAATTATAAAAGCAATGAAAGAATAAGGATAGATTTTACTATAGATGTAAAATTTTACATAGATGTAAAATGCAGAGAATAATCTGCCTGTTTACATAGGAAATTGCGCCCTATTCGGTAAAAACCCGACCGGGGATAATATATTGGATATGGGGGTCTTTGCTTAAACTGCGAGGTGTGCGCCTATCCCGACTGCGCATTTGGAAAATAGCATAAAAGGCCGGCATGAAAAGGCACAGGGAAGAAAAGCCAGGCGGATTGACCTGGACAGAATGGAGCAGCTTATGACAGATCAATATGGAAGAAAAATAGATTATATGAGAATATCCGTAACCGACCGCTGCAATTTACGCTGTCGGTACTGTATGCCTGAGGAAGGAATAGAATGTATAAATCATGAGGATATATTAACTTATGAGGAAATCGTTACGGCAGCAGAAGCAGCCGCAGAGCTTGGTGTCCGGAAAATAAAAATTACCGGAGGAGAACCCCTGGTGCGCAGAGGGATTACAGAGCTGGTCCGTATGCTAAAGAATATCCAGGGTATCAAAGAAGTAACCATGACTTCCAATGGAGTTTTATTAAAAAATAAGGCAAACGGATTACGGTCAGCCGGCCTTGACGGGATTAATATCAGTCTTGATACTCTGGACCGTGAAAAATTTAAGAGACTGACAAGATATGACACATTAGAGGAAGTAATAAAGGGGATCAGAGAAGCTGCGGGCACAGGGATTAAAACAAAGCTGAATTGTATTCCTATCAGGGATTTTAACGAGGACGAATGGATAAAAATTGCGGCCTTTTCCAATGATAACATAGAGGTCAGGTTTATCGAACTTATGCCCGTGGGACTTGGGAAGGAATTTAAATTAATTCCATATGAAAAGGTGAAGGAAAGATTGGAAGCAGCCTATGGTACCAGCCGGACAAATTGGGATAAACATGGCAACGGGCCTGCCGTTTATTATAACTTTCCCGGTTTAAAGGGGTGTGTAGGGTTTATTACCGCCATGAGCCATGAATTCTGCAAAGACTGCAACCGTATCCGTCTGACGGCGGAAGGAGATTTAAAATTATGCCTTTGCTATAATGAGGGAATTTCCCTGAAACCGTATTTAAGAAATCATATATCGAAAGATAGGTTGAAAGCAATTTTGGAGGAGGCAATTTATCAAAAGCCCGCTCATCATTGTTTTCATGATAAAGCTCTGCGGGATGTGGAACGGCGCAGTATGGTTCAGATTGGAGGTTGATTTATACTCTTAAAAGGGCCGGACGGTGAATGTGTCAGAAAGGAATAAGGTGCTCTTATGAATTTATATGGGAATTTACTTGAGGCTTTGGTGAATAATGAAGATAAGCTGGTAATAACCACATTAAAGGGAACGTCCGGAAGCATGGACAGGGATTTTAACCGGATTATGGTTAATCGGAATGATATTGCAAAGTTAGAACGAAAGGAAGAAGCACTGAAAGTTTTAAAAGAGGGGAAACCCCGTATGGTAAGGGAAAATGAGTATAATCATGTGATTACTTTTATGGAACCTTTTTACCCCAGGGAAAGGCTGATCATACTTGGCGGAGGACATATTGCGTTGCCCCTTGAACAGTTCGGGGCCAAGGTGGGATTTTCGGTGACCGTGGTGGACGACAGACCCTCCTTTGCCAACAGGGAGAGATTTCCTCTTGCGGAAACGGTAATCTGTGAAAGCTTTGAAACGGTTTTTGACCGGTTAAAGCTTACCTCTTACGACTATATTGTAATAATAACAAGAGGCCACAGACATGACACGGAATGTTTAAGGCATATCTTAAAACAGCCGGAAACAATATATTTAGGAATGATAGGCTCCAGAAGACGCGTGGGAGCGGTAAAGGATATGTTAAAGGAGGAAGGTTTTGATGGAGGCCGGATAGAGCGGATATGCACTCCTATCGGGCTTCCCATAGGCGCCGTAACACCGGAGGAAATCAGTATTTCCATTATGGCACAGATTATAAGCAGAAAACGCCTGGAACGGAATGAAAATTACGGGGGAAACCGTTCGGATTTAGATTATAAGGTGCTTGAACTCCTTGCCGAAAGGAAGGAGGAACCCATGAGTATTGTTACCGTTACTGGCACAAAGGGCTCCGTACCCAGAGGAGCGGGGGCCAAAATGATTGTTTATGAAACCGGGCATATTGCAGGCAGCATCGGGGGCGGCTGCAGTGAAGCAGAAGTAATACATAATGCCATAAGCATTATAGGAAGTAAAAGGTATATGCTTCAGACTATAGATATGACCGGGGATGTGGCGGAATCAGAGGGAATGGTATGCGGAGGTATTATGGAGGTACTGATTGAGGATTTTGTCTGAAAAAAACATTTTATTTTTTACCCAATAGGAAATTGCGCCCTATTCGATAAAAAACCCGGCAGGGGGATGCGCATGACGCACCAGAGTCTGGCAAGCCAGACTCTTTCTTATTATATGGTTTAGATTGATTAGTCAATCAATATGGTTTATCGGTTGAAAAAATAGCTGACCGGATGCCAATAATATCCGAGCAATATATGAAACCGGAATCCGTCCGGTTACCGTATCCACTTTTTTATTGAAACCAGGAGGCTATAAAAATCTGACGAAGTTAAATAAGGCGTTGCTCCATACCGCCGCACCCAAATTTATCCAGGGGGATAATATCCGGAGGGATCTTATCCAGGTGGATATTATCCCCCTGGATAAGATGAAAAGCCTTGCAAAAGAAGCATCCCGGGACAAAAATTATTTTAAACCGGCTGAAAAGCCGGAAAATATACGGCGGGAGGATTATTCTACCTTTTGTTCAAAATGCAGAAACTGTGTGGATGTATGTCCCAGCAGAGCCAATGTTTTCCTGGAAAGGAATAATAAAAAATATACTCTCCATCAGGACGCTCTGTGCAATGAATGCGGTAATTGTTCTCATTTTTGCATTTTAGGACACATATCATATAAAGAGAAGTTTACCGTATTCCGGACGGAGGAGGATTTGTTTAACAGTACCAACGACGGATTTTATCAGGAGGGGGACAATTCGACAATCAGGTGGAAAAATCTGATTTATATAGGACGTGAGGAAGATCTGATTGGGATTCCGGAAGAGATCAGGGATTTGATAAATTGTGTTAAAATCCGAAGGTAAAAGCAGACGAAACATTAAAATAGAGGAGGAAAATCATTGAGTCAATTCGAAATTGTACATTATGAACGGAAAAAGGGAAATAAAAAATCACTGGAGCATTTAGGATTTAAAGCGGCAAAAAAGGCACGGCGGTTCCACGGCAGTTTTGATATGTATAAGGAAACACCTCTGGTAGCCCTGGATAAATTATCGGAAAAGCTGAAGGTAAAAGACATTTTTATAAAAGACGAATCCTACCGGTTTGGCTTAAATGCCTTTAAAGTATTAGGAGGCAGCTATGCTATCGGGAATTATATAGCCCAAAAATTAGGAAAAGACATTGACGGGCTCCCTTACCGGACCATGATTTCTAAGGAAGTAAAGGATAAATTGGGGGATATTACCTTTATATCCGCAACTGACGGCAATCATGGAAGAGGAGTCGCCTGGACGGCAAGGCAGTTAAAGCAGAAATCCGTAATTTTGATGCCCAAGGGCAGTACGGCGGAACGGCTGGAAAATATCAGAGCGGAGGGGGCGGACGCTTCCATTACGGATTTAAATTATGACGATGCGGTGCGCAAAGCCAACGGCTATGCCGAGAAAAACGGCTGGGTCATGGTACAGGACACCTCCTGGGAAGGCTATGAGGCAATTCCCACCTGGATTATGCAGGGATACACCACTATGGCATATGAAGCCTATCTCCAGCTTAAGGGAGTAAAACCCACCCATATTTTTATTCAGGCAGGCGTCGGTTCTTTTGCCGCCGCCGTTACGGGATTTTTTTCAAGTGTTTACGGGGAGGACAGACCGATTACAACCGTTGTTGAACCTAATCAGGCGGCCTGTATCTTCCGGACGGCCAAGAAAAACGACGGTAAAATTCATCCGGTTAAGGGTGATATGAATACCATAATGGCGGGCCTTGCCTGCGGTGAACCGGCTACGGTGGCCTGGGAGGTATTAAGGGATTATGCAGATAGTTTCATAGCCTGTCCCGATTATGTGGCGGCTCAGGGCATGCGTATATTAGGAAACCCTTTAAACGGCGACGAGAAAATAATCGCAGGAGAAAGCGGTGCGGCGGGCTTTGGGTTAATCAGCGAAGTTTTAAGGAATCCGGAATTAAAATGGTTAAAGGAAAAGCTTGGAATTGATGAGAATTCGGTCCTGCTTTTCTTTAACAGTGAAGGGGATACGGACAAAGAAAGCTACAGAAAAATCGTCTGGGACGGACTGTATCCACGGTCCAGTGGAGAATGCCTGTAAAAACAAACCGGGAAAAGTTTAAAAACTAATTTACTTTTTAAGGAGGAAGGATCGTGTTTAATAAAAACAAGGAAGACGAAGTTTATCTCCCGCATATGAGGGAGATGTCCTGGAGGAAGATGGAGTGATTAAAAAAGTCGGCGGCCTTTTATCGGGAAAGCCCCATCCCCGGGTGTACGGCTCCTTTCCCGGGATTCTCGGCAAATATGTCAGGGAGGAAAAAGCCTTAAGTCTGGAAGAGACCGTATATAAGCTGACCCATAAAGCGGCGGCGGCCGTGAATATAAAACGCAGGGGATTATTAAAGCCCGGCTATTATGCCGACATCACCATTTTTAATCCGGATACGGTACTGGATAGGGGTACCTTTACGGATCCCATACAATATCCGGAGGGTATTGAGTAAGTGCTTGTAAACGGGCGGATTGCCGTAAGGAAAGGAGAACATACGGGAGTGGGGGCCGGACGGGTGATAAGAAGAGAAAGCTGACAGTGAAAAAATTTACACCATGAGCAATATAGGAGGAACAGGATGTATCAATTTTTAATAAACCATCAGCCTATAACAATGGAAGAAGATAGAAACCTCCTGGAATATATGAGGGATTGTTTAGACATTATCTCGGTGAAAAACGGCTGCATGGAGGGCGCCTGCATGTTTTGATCCCAAATCAATGCCTGCCACTGTGGGTATAAAAGGAAATATGGCTCTTACCATGATAGGAGGGGAAACCGTAGTAAAGGAGGACAGACTTGTCTTAATTGACGAGGAGAAGACGGCCAGAAAGGCAGTGAACCGGTTATTAAACATGTAAACCGGGTATTATTTTTCAAAGGGCATTCTGGTAATTCTGTCACAGAGTTCACGATAGGAAATGCCTTTGCTTACAGCCTCCCGGGGAATTAAGCTGGTAGGGGTCATACCAGGCAGGGTGTTGGCTTCCAGACATATAAATTCGCCGTTTTCATCCAGTATAAAATCAATCCTGGAATAGTCCCCCAGTCTTAATGCCTTATGGACCTGCAGCGCCCTTTTTTGAATTTTATGAGTAAATTGGGAAGATAATTCAGCAGGACAGACTTCTTTTGTGAATCCGCTCTGGTATTTGTTTTTATAATCATAAAAGCCTTGACTGGGAATAATTTCAATTACCGGCAAAGCTTCCTTACCTAGTATGCCCACGGAAAATTCCCTGCCTTTTATCATTTTTTCAACCAATACGTTATCTTCATATCTGGCCGCGTATTGGAGGGCTTTTTTCAATTCCTCTTTGTTATTTACCATAGAAACACCTACACTGGAACCGCAGCTGCAAGGTTTTATAACACAGGGAAATCCAATTTTATCAATAATTGTGTTGCAATTAATTGTGTTGTAATTATTAATTGTATTATAACTATTGATTTTATTATAATTATGAAGTTTTTCATAATCTTTAATATCATACAAAATCCAGTCGGCCGTAGGTATGCCTGCCTGCGCCAGTAATTTTTTAGTTATATCCTTATCCATGGCCAATAAGCTTCCGATATAACCGGTCCCCGTATATTTTATATTAAAATTGTCAAAGGTAGCCTGAATCTGCCCGTTTTCTCCCATGGAACCATGTAAAGCGATAAATACCACATTCGCCAGTTTGCATATTTCCAATACATTTTTGCCGATTAAGGCAAGCTGTCCGTTGTTGCGTTTCCTTATTTCTTCCAGATCCGGTTCTTTTTCCGGGACCGGATACTCGTATCCTTTTCCTTCTCCCGGCTTGGAAAATAACAGGTTGAAATCATTTAAGCCTGTATCCGCACCTTCATAAACGTCCAAAAGTAAAACTTCATGGCCGGATTCCATTAAAGAATTGGCGATAAGGCTTCCGGAAGACAGGGAAACGTCCCTTTCCGGACTTAATCCGCCGGCCAGCACCACAATTTTCATGTCAGATTCCCTTTCTGCGTATTTAGTACGCATCGATAAAATTTTATGCTGTATCATTTATCTGTATCATTATACAAAACATTTTTTTATAAAAATATCACTATAATGCTTCAGACGTTGCAGATGGTGCTATAAAGTCGGGTAATGTAAAAAGTTTTCTACTAAAAATGCAAATTTAAAGCCCAAATTTTGAAATATCAGAACTAAGGCTTGATATTTATTCCTCAAGTAATAACTTAAAAACGGTTTAAATTGCTTTGGCATAATATCAATTCTGGTTCTTATAGGTTTTCTGAATCATAATCATATCCTCAATTCCTGATAATTCCTAATTATTTAAATGAAAGGCCGGCAATCCTGTATACAGTTTAGAACATGAAATTCCTTTATGCTGGCTCTTCCGGGGAATTAAACTGGCAGGGACTTTTAATAATAAACTTGTAATATATCATATGACTTTAGTATTGACAAATAGAAAAACAGGTGTAATATATAAATATAATCATTTACAAAAAATATATAAATATAATATAAAAAATAATAAAAATATAACAATTAATTGAATTATAAGAAGAAAATCTATTGTATAATATATAGATGAATAGGTGAATTAAATGGAGTATACTGGGCGATTTGAATATTTGAAAAAGCCGGAAATAAAGGAACAAGTTTTTAAGCAATTATTGATGAAGATAGAAAGAGGAGAATGGAAACCAGGAGAAAAGATTCCCTCTGAAAATGAATTGACGAGAGTAATGGGAGTCAGCAGGATTACTGTACGGGAAGCAATTCAGAAATTAGTGGCAATTAATGTGGTGGAAACTTTTCAAGGGAAAGGTACCTATGTAAAAACAGTAACTTCCAATAGCTACCTCAAATCTATGACCCCGATGCTTTTTATGAATAACGATGATATCCGGGCCGTATTGGAATATAGAAAAATTGTTGAAGTAGGAATTATAGATATTTTTATTGAAAAAGCTACGAAAAAAGATGTTATTCAATTGAAAAAATATTTGCAAAAGATGAGTTATTATTGCGAAAAGAATAATTTAAGTAAATATAAGGAATATGATTTAAGCTTTCATATGAAATTATATGAAATGACAGATAATCCGTTTATCATCAAGATTAGTAATATTGTCAAAGATGTTTTAAATTCTGCTATAGCAAGCGCTCTGACAATACAAGGTGCGCGGGAAGGCGTAGAATACCATACAAAAATCATAGATTGTATTGAAAATAAGAATGGTGAGAAATTGAAAAAAATTACGAAAGAAATGTTGGATGCTGTTGAAAGGGAAATAGGAAAATAAAGTGTCGAACTTAAATATCATGTGAAGCTCTGCATGATATTTTATATAAACAAACTTGTATTACATCATACAAGTTATAAAAGAAGAGGAGGACAAAAATATGACTCAAAAAAAGAAAAAAATGACATTTATGGAAGGACTAAAAGCGCAGTTTTCGACCAAATCATTAGTATTGATTCCAATTGCCGTAGGAATTAATCTAATTGGCGGTACCTTATGCTCGACATTAAAATTACCGCTGTTCTTAGACATGATCGGAACAATCGTAATTGCCTGCTTGTCCGGTCCATGGGTAGCTGCTTTGTGTGGATTACTTACTAACATTTTCCTTGCACTGGTTGCAAATCCAGTCTATCTTCCATATTCAGTGGTAAGTATTTTATGTGGATTGGTAACTGGTTATATGGTAAAAGCGGGATTATTCAAAAAAGTTTGGGGCGCAATACTTACCTGGCTTGCATGTACATTAACAAATGTAGCATCTGCATCAACAATTACAATTTTGGTGTATGGTGGAGCAACTGGAACGACAGGTTCTTCCGTATTGACGGCAACATTAATTGCGGCAACAAAAGATATTGTGACATCCGTTTTATCTTCATCCATGATTGAAAATTTAATTGATAAAGGAATCGCATTCTTCATTGCATTTATAATTGTGAAGAAAATTCCAAAGAGATTTTTAAGTCAGTATGCCGTAGATGCAGAAGATGAAGAAGATGACGATTAAAATTTGAAAGTATAAGGAGGTACTATATGTGGCAAAGGTATCCCCAAATCAAAGAAAAGTGATAATGAGGATACCTTTATGATAGGAGGTTAGTTACTATGGCAAAAATATCAAATTCATTCGTTCCTAAAGACACAATTATAGAAGAACTAAATCCTATGACCAAGATTTTGGCTGTTTTTTCATTAGGGCTCGGAACGCTAATTTTTCCAAACTCATGGCTGGGGCTGATAATTATTATAGGACTGTTTTTTGTGGCGTATTTGGCTAAAACATTAAAAGATTTTACGAAAATCATGTTTGGATTTGGAATACCAATTACGGTTATGCTGATGTTTATACAGGGATGCTATAGTCCGAAAAATGTAACTATCATAGCTGAATTTGGATTTCTGCAGGTAGGTCTTGAAGGTGTGTTATATGCGTTTAAGATTATAAGCACATTATTAGTATTTTTAGGTACGTTTTATATTATGAATAAAACGACTTATACAGGTAAGCTTGTAGCAGCATTGACAAATAGCGGACTTCCACCAAAAGCGGGATATTTAGTTCTTGCAAGTTTAAATGTTGTTCCTCAGATGCAGAGAAGAATGGAAGTAATTCAGGAGGCACAGGGGGCACGAGGGGTAGAAATCGGAGGAGGGATTATAGCACGTATTAAGGCGTATATTCCGCTTTTAGGACCAGTTGTTATGTCAGCTCTTACGGATGCGCAGGAAAGAGGAATGACTTTGGAAACTCGAGGATTTGGGATTACTGGTGTAAAACAGACGAGCTATGTAGAGGTTACACAATCAAACTTGGATAGAATATTAAAGGCAATTCTTATCTTATTCTTTATAATAGTAGTTATACTGACTGTTTTAATGAAATTAAATATTATTTAGAGGTAGGTGCGGAAGATGGGAAAGGTAGTGCTAGAAGTAAAAGACTTTAGTTTTCGATATAGACAGACAAAACAAAAAGCCATAAAAAATATAAGCTTTCAGGTAGAAGAAGGAAGTTTTTTTTGCATTATCGGAGCGAACGGGTCAGGAAAATCTACCCTTTGCAATGCGTTGGTCGGACTGATTCCACACTATTTTGTTGGAAAGATGTCAGGTGAAGTGTTTGTAAATGGAATGAAGGTTGAGGATAGCACAATCGCAGATTTATCTGCAAAAATAGGGTTGGTATTTCAAAATCCGTTTAACCAATTATCCTATACTGCAGGTACAGTAGCAGAGGAACTCGCATATGGTCTTGGAAATAGGGGGGTTTCACATGAAGAAATGGTGAAAAAAGTTGAATATGTGGCAAAGCTGATGAGAATAGATCATGTTATTCACAAAAATCCTTTGGAACTTTCAGGAGGGCAAATTCAAAGAGTTGCATTGGGTTCTACGTTTATTATGGAACCTCGGGTTCTTGTATTGGATGAATGTACTACACAGTTGGATCCATTGGGAAGCGAAGAAATTTTTGATATTGTAAAGAGTTTAAATCAAAAAGGGATTACAGTTATTATGGTAGATCATGAAATGGAACGTGTTGCACGTTGTGCAGATAAAATTATGGTTTTGGATGGAGGCGAAATTGTGGCGATTGATATTCCTGAAAGGATTTTTGAAACTCCGGATATAGTGAAACATCGGATTGGCGTACCTGATTATGTGAAGATTTGTCAGTCGTTGAGGGAAAAAGGATATACAAAACGTGAAATCGAAATAGCAGAAGAGCCGACGATAGAACTTGTAAAGGAGGCTTTAAAGGGATGAAAATAGAATTAAGGAATATGAGATATGTTTATCCTACCGGAGATGAAGCCTTAAAAGGGATTGATTTATTAATTGAAGGGATAGAACCAGTTGCTATTATTGGACAAAATGGTGCTGGAAAAACAACACTTGTGAAACATTTTAATGGAATATTAAGGCCTACGTCCGGTGAAGTTTTAATTAATGGAGAAAATATTCAAAATTGTTCTACAGCTCAATGGTCTAAAGAAGTAGGCTATATTTTTCAAAATCCGGACGACCAGTTATTTCTGGAGTCAGTACGAAAAGAATTTGAATTTGGTCCACTGCAAATAGGAATGTCGAAAGAAGAAATTGAAGAACGAATGAAATGGGTTGCTACGCTGGTTGGACTATCAGATAAATTGGATATTCATCCTTTTGACTTAACATCTACAGAAAAAAAATTTTGTTCGATTGGTGCAATTATTATGATGAATCCTAATGCAATGATTTTCGATGAACCAACTTGTGGACAGGACGTAGATGGCAATTTGCGTTTACGGAAAATTATTAATGAGTTAAAAGAAAGAGGAAAACTGTGTATAACGATTTCACATGACATGAAATTTGTTGTAGATAACTTTAAAAGGGTAATTGTCATGTGGAAGGGTAAAGTACTGCTTGATGAAAAGGCGGAAAATGTATTTTCCCAGGTTGAAACATTGAAAAAGAGTTTTGTTTCACCTCCGCCGATTACAAAAGTGGCACAAGGCGCAGGGTTAAGGAAAACAGTGTTTACAACGGAAGCATTTATAAAGGTATTCGAAGAGCAAAGGATGGTATAAAATTATGGCAGATGTAATGGTTCAAATCTATGGAATTAGAACAATTGAAGATGCAAGGATGGTTATTGATCTTGGGGGACATCATATCGGTGTATCTTATGGCAAAATTAAAAGAACACCTGGACAGCTGACTTGTGAAAAAGCAAAAGAAATTTTTGAAGGTGTGCAGCCACAGGCTGTAAAAGTAGGACTAACGGTTGCAGAAGATATGAAAGAAATTACAGAGGATTTAAAAGAAGTTTTACCGGATGTTTTGCACTTGTCAGGCGATATCGAGGGAGTTACTCCATACGAAGTACAAGAACTGAAGAATCGTTTCCCGGGATTAAAAATTATGCAGGCTATTCCTGTTTTGGCGGGCATTCCTCTAGAACAGCAAAAGGTTATGAGATATGTCAAGGATTATGAAGCAGTTTCTGATTTCTTTTTAATTGATACAAAAATACCTACAGCAACAGACATTGGTGCAACCGGTCTGGCACATGACAGAGAAATAGACAAAGCCATTGTGGAGAGTACAAATGTTCCGTGTATTATTGCCGGAGGCTTGGATGCAAATAATGTTGCACAAGCAATTGGAATTACACATCCATATGGGGTAGATTCATTTAGTTTGACTAATTATGATGATGAACGGGAGAATACAAAAGGTTATAAAGATCCGGCAAAAGTAAAAGCATTTATAGAGGCAGCTAAAAATGCATAATGTTATCGTAGTTGGCGATGCAAATGTAGATATTATTGTACCATATCCGAAATTTCTGGACCAAGAGAAAACATTAGTGGAATATCCAACTCCTGTTATGCAGGGTGGTGGAACATCTGCTAATACGGCCGTTGCTTTAGCCAGACTAGGAATCCCTACAAGCTTTATTGGTTCAATAGGCGATGATCAATATGGAAGGTACATAAAAAAAGACTTTCAGGATGAAGGCATAGATATCTCCGATTTGATTATTGAGCCGGCTCTAAATACAGTCGGAGTATTTGCTTTTATTGATGAAAATGGGGAGCGTTATCTGTGGGGATGGCCTAGAGAAAAACAGGCGTTTAAAGTCATCGATGAAGAAAAAATTTCTTTTAAAAAGATCAGAGAAGCCGCCTGGGTACATTCATCAGGAATGGCATTAGTTTATGATACGTCTGCACGTAAAACAATTCTTAAGATTTTTAAAGAAGCATGTGAGGCTGGAGTTCCAACATCATTTGATCTTAATCTGAGAGTAGATAGTGGGAAATTGGATCCAGAATATAAGAAGGCGATAATAAAAATCATAAAGTATACTACTTATCTTTTAGGTTCTGGAACGGAGGAGTTCGCTTATCTTGGTGAAGAAAAGGATTGGAAAAAAAATGCGTTAAGATTTGTGACAGAAGAGAGAACGGTGATTATTCGAAATGGAAAAGAAGGTTCTCTCGGAATCTCAAAGGAGGAAGAGCAAAGTGCCCGGGCTTTTTCAGTTAAGGTAGAAGATACAGTAGGTGCGGGGGATGTTTATAATGCAGGGTTTATTGCAGCGAGATTACAAAATAAAGCATTGAAAGACTGTTTGGCTACGGGAAATGCAGTTTCCGGATATACAGTGACGAAAAAAGGAGCAAGAGGTTGCCCTAACCGTATGGAATTAAATGAGTTTTTAAGAAATTATAATTGTGAAGAGTTATAAAAAGAAAGCCACTCAAAGTTAATGTTTTTCATAACGTTTTGTATCTTGAGCAAAGGGAAAGGGATGGATCAGAGTGAAAGAAAAACATTTTCACTCTGAAAGAACCCGCGCGCTTCTTTCATCCTATTTTGTGCCGCCGAGGGCGGCGGAATGAGAGGTAAAAA
Organism: Clostridiales bacterium; assembly: GCA_015655075.1. GTDB lineage: Bacteria > Bacillota > Clostridia > Lachnospirales > Lachnospiraceae > Anaerocolumna. Next base: position 28,766 of record JAATFT010000074.1, read on the forward strand.
TGAAAAAGGTAATATTAGACTGCGATCCAGGTCATGATGATGCATTTGCGATTATGTTGGCGGTACAGCATTTGGATGTTTTGGGAATTACAACAATTGGTGGGAACTGTATTTTGGAGAATGTAACTAAAAATGCATTGAAAGTATTGGAAGTGTTAGACCGTACGGACATTCCTGTATATCCGGGACATTCCTGTCCCATGACTGTTCCATTGGTAACAGCCCCACAGTTTCATGGTGAAACGGGATTGGATGGCCCTGTATTGCCAGAACCTACTGTAAAGCCACGGAACAAACATGCGGTAGATTTTATTGTTGAGACGGTAATGAATACGGATGATGTTACGTTGATTGCCACAGGTCCTTTAACAAATATTGCGGCAGCAATCAATAGGGAACCAAGAATTGTAGATCGGGTAACAGAAATAAGCATTATGGGCGGCTCTGTTACATTCGGGAACTGGACACCGACGGCAGAATTTAATATTTATGTAGATCCAGAAGCTGCTTACAGAGTATTTAATTCTGGGATTCATGTAAAAATGTCCGGAATTAATCTTACAAGACAATGTTGCCTGACAGCAGAACATGTTAAAAAATTCCGTGAAATCGGAACGAAAACAGCAAATTTAGCGGCGGATTTAACAGAATTTTTTATCGATACGACAATAAAGAGCGCCTCTCTGTCAGGAGCGAATATGCATGATGCTTGTGCAATTGCTTGGTTGATTGATTCATCTTTGATTAAAGCGGCCGCTATGCATATTGATATAGAATTAAAGGGCGAATTAACAAGAGGAATGACAGTATGTGACTATCGGCATCTGCGGGGAGCGGATCCGGAGATTGATTTATGCCGGGAGCCTCAGATGGATTTCAGAGGAGAAAAACCAAATGCGGAAGCAGCGTTGGAGTTGGATTTTCCGGGATTCATGGAATTACTATATAAAACGCTTAAAAATTATAATTAATGGCATGGGGGGAATTTAAATGTTTTCTGGTTCCAGAAAATATACGTCCTTAGGCTTCTTAACTATTATAATATGGGGAACAAGTGCAATTTTTACAAGAAATCTAAGCACGAATATTGGAGCCTATACATCCGCAGCTTTGGTAAACTTGATAGGTGGTATCGTAGTTCTCACACAACAATTGATTAAGAAGGAAGGTTTTCAGGAAAGCCGGGAAGTTCCTTGGAGATACTGGCCGATATGTGGAGTACTCTTTATTATTTATACGGCATCTTCTTATGTTTCGATGAGTATGGTAAAAAGCGACGAAGCGGTTGTAACACTGGTTCTGGTCAGGTTTTTGTGGCCGCTATTTACATTGATTTTTACAATTCCAATTTTAAAGGCGAAAGCCTCATTTTGGCTAATTGGAAGCGTGTCTGTTAGTATGACTGGAATAGTTGTGGCAAAATTAGGAAATACCATTTTTGATTTACCTAATTTTTTACACAACGTAATTTCAGGAGATGATCTTCCAGGATATGCGATGGGATTTGTTGTTGCAATTTCATGGGGGTTATATACGAATTTAACCAAAAAGTATATCGGGACCAAAAAAATAGATGGGGTAGGAATCTATATGATTTTAACAGCAGTTGTTTTAGGAGGAATAGCGTGTTTTGTAGATGAACCTAGAGATTTTACTATAAATTTAACAGGACAAATTCTATATGCAGGAATTGTAGTTGGATCAGTAGCAAATATGTTATGGAATCTTGCTATTAAGAGGGGAAATATGCTTTTGGTGGTTTTGGCATCTAATTTCCTGCCCATTATTTCCACAGTTATGACATCTTTTATGTTAAGAGTTGGAATTACTGTTCCCATATTTGCTGGTTCTGTACTTGTGGTAATTGGTACATTTTGGAGCAAGAGTTGTTTTAAAGTATCGGCGGGATTATTGTGAAAAATAAAATCATTTTTTTCACTCATCTTTATTTATGCAGTGCCATATCTGCGAGGAGATGCGGCATGCAATTGAGGCAGTAAATCATCTTCAGGCAGACGATTTATGCCATAGGAGCTAGTATGAGATATAAAGTGGTTTTATGGGATTTTGATGGGACATTGGCTTATACAGGAGCAGATGTCTGGATATCTATTGAATACGCGGCAGAAAAATGCGGCGGTAAGCTTTTGAAAGAATTTATGGAGGAGGACAGTAATCTTGGAAAATCTGTAAAGGAGATTTATCAAAAAGTCGTACCATATCCGGGAGACGGACAATATGAAAAATTCGAGAAGCTGATCAGATTTCATTACAGGCAGCTGAATGAGTATTCAGGTACATATCTTTATCCTGGAATTTATGAATTTTTGAAAGAATTGATTGCGGACAATGTAAAGAACTATATTATCACGATGAAGCCGGAAGAAGCTTTGGAACGAATTTTAAAAAAGAAAAGTTGGGAAAACTTATTTGACGGATGGATATCTCCGGATTCTTTCCCGGAATGTGAAAAAACAAAAGGTGAGCTTATTTCATATATTATGCGAAAGTATGGATTTAAAAAAGCGGAAAGTGTGTATATTGGAGATACGTGGAGTGATGTCCGGGCCGCACATGATAATAAAATCGCTTGTATTGGAGTTACTTACGGAGATGGGAGTACAAATCGGCTTCAACAAGAAAAACCTGAATATTGTGCTCTGAATGTATCCGAGATTCAGTATATTATAAAAGGAGGCACTTAAATATGATTCGGGATTTCAATATTTGCATAGGAACAAAATTTATATTTGGAAAGGATGCTCAGAAAGGGGTGGGAACTGAATTAAAATTAATGGGAGTAAAGAAGGTTTTGATTCATCATGACAATGGTAAGTTTCTATATAATACAGGGATTTTGGATGATATAAAGAAAAAGTTAGAGCAGCAAAATATATCAAGTATAGAGCTTGGCGGTGTATTACCGAATCCGAGACTATCCCTTGTGGAAGAAGGGATAGAATTAGCTAAAAAAGAAAAAATTGATATGGTATTGGCAATTGGCGGAGGAAGTGTAATAGATTCTGCGAAAGCAATTGGGTTAGGAGCTGTAACAGAAGAAGACGTATGGGATTTTTTTACAGAAAAGGCCGTGCCAAAGAAAACACTGCCGGTAGGTGTTGTTTTGACATACCCGGCAACAGGGAGTGAGTCCAGTGTAGTTGCGGTTGTAAATAATACGGCCGTGGGAATGAAATTATTAATCAGTTATCCATTGGTACGTCCGGCAATTGCATTTATGAATCCAGAATTAACCTATTCTTTGCCAAAGTTTCTGACGGCATGTGGAGTTGTTGATATGTTTTCGCATGTATGTGAAAGATATTTTTCACCGGATGAAGAAATTGGCGTTATGGATAGAATGTCGGAAGGAATTCTGAAGACACTTGTAGATTTGGGGCCCAAAGTACTGGAATTTCCATCAAATTATTCTTATCGTGCAGAAATTATGTGGATAGGAACGATTGCTCATAACAATACGGTGGGAATTGGACGGGTGCAGGACTGGAGTACACATGAAATTGGAAATGAGCTGAGTGCATTATATGATACGCCCCATGGCGTGACACTTTCTATTATCATGGGAACCTGGATGAAATATGTGTATAAAAAGAAACCTGAAAGATTTGCACGGTATGCCAGAGAAATTTTTGGCGTGGCATGGGACGGAAAAAATACTTTAGAAGCAGCTTATGAAGGAATCGTAAAGACAGAAGAATATTTTAAGCAGATGGGCATGCCGATTTCTTTTAAAGAATTTAATGTTCCGGCAGACAGAATTGAAGAAATGCTGGACCGTATTGCATTCCGTGGAGATGACTTCTGTATAGGTGGAATCGTAAGATTAAACAGAGCGGACTGCCGAAATATTTATAATCTGGCTTTGTAGAAAGTACAGAAATATGGATAGAAGATAAGCGAAAAGTGAGGGCGAAAGAGGTATGAAAGTATTGAATTTTGGCTCATTGAATTTGGATTATACATATAAGGTACCACATATAGTAATACCTGGAGAAACGATAACTTCAATTAGCCTGAATATTTATCCCGGAGGTAAAGGATTGAATCAATCCGTCGCTCTGGCAAAAGCAGGTGCGGATGTCTATCATGCAGGGATGATTGGCGAAGATGGAACGATGTTAAAACAAATTTGTGAGAAAAACGGTGTTAGAGTTCCATTTATCAGATATTCAGAGACAAGAACTGGAAATGCAATTATCCAAGTGGATGATAACGGACAGAATTGTATTATTCTTTATCCAGGAGCAAATCGTCAGATTCAGAAAGAATTTATTAAAGAGGTATTGGAAAATTTTAAAGAAGGTGATATTCTTTTGCTGCAAAATGAAATCAATCATTTGCCGTATATTATAGATTGTGCATATGATCGGAAGATACAGATTATTTTAAATCCGTCGCCGTTTGATGAGCAGATTCTGGAATGTGATTTAAAGAAAATTTCGATGTTCATATTAAATGAAGTAGAAGGAAAACAGATGACAGATGAGATAGAACCAGAAAAAATACTAGGAGTTATGAAAAAAATGTATCCGGAGTCAAAGCTTGTACTAACATTAGGTGAAAAAGGCTCTGTTTATTGTAGTCGGGAGCAAAGTATACAGCAGGATATATTTCTGACTAAGGTAGAAGACACCACGGGAGCGGGAGATACATTTACCGGATATTTTATTTCAGATTTTTTTAAAGGCAAGAATCCAAAGCATGCGTTGAAAATTGCAAGTATGGCATCTTCTATAGCTGTATCCAGAAAAGGTGCGGCGAGTGCAATTCCTTCGTTGGAGGAGGTTGTAAATAAATTAGAAGATTATGAAAAAATAGGGGAGATGTAAAGAAAATGTATGAAAAGAGATCTGTTTAACAAAATATAAAATATTTTTCATATTAAAGTCATTAAAAAAAGTGAAATTTGAATATTAAAATGATTGTCAATCCGCTACGGTATAGAGCTATAAAAATGAAGATTTTATTTTCCTTTGCTAATCAAAAAAGAGATGATATAATAATATCAAAAAGTGTGATAAATATCAACTAAGCTTTATATTAAAAAGGAGTGATTTTATGGTATATATTTTTTTAGCAGACGGATTTGAAGAAATTGAAGGGTTAACGGTGGTGGATTTATTAAGAAGAGCAGGTATAGAGATCCGTACGGTTTCCATTACCGGCACAAAACAGGTTATGGGTTCTCATAAAATAAAGGTGGAAGCGGACGAAATCTTCGGTGAATCGGATTACGGCAAAGCGGACATGCTTGTATTGCCGGGAGGAATGCCCGGTACCAGACACCTGGCCGAACACCGGAGGCTGGTTGACTTGTTAAAGCAGGCGAATAAAGAGGAAAGAAATATTGCAGCAATCTGCGCCGCGCCAAGTGTACTGGGGTTGAACGGAATATTACAGGGAAAGAGGGCAACCTGTTTTCCGGGATTTGAAGATAAACTGGCGGGAGCAAACGTTACGGGAAATAAAACGGAAACGGATGCCAACATTATAACCGGAAAGGGTATGGGCGCAGCCATTGATTTCTCGCTATGTATTATAAAAGAGCTAAAGGATGAGGAAACCGCCGGAAAAATTGCGGCCGCTATTCAGTATATTTAATATCGCGGTATAAAAACCAAATGGATAAGACATTGGGGACAATCATAAAAGCATTGATCAGGTCTGAAAGCTCCCATACAAATTCCAGGGACAATACGGCGCCGATAAAAATCATAACAATATAGCAGACGCGGTAGGTTCCGATTCCTTCTTTCCCGAAGAGATAGACCACCGCTTTTTCTCCGAAATAGGACCATCCGATTAGGGTGGCGGCGGCAAAAGCTATGATGGACAGGCCTAATATATAACCTCCGTAAGGAATCTGTTCAAAAGCAATGGTTGTTAATTCGGAGGCAGAGGCTCCTTTAGCGGAAAGAGGATTTTTTAAGATATTGGACACGATAACCAGTCCGGTAATTCCGCACATAATAACAGTATCCCAAAAAGTGGCGCTCATGGATACAAGGGCCTGATTATGGGGATGATTGGTTTTTGCACTTGCGGCGGCGATTGCAGCGGTTCCTATGCCGGCTTCATTGGAAAAAAGCCCTCTTGCAATGCCGTATCTGGCTGCGGATTTAATGGTGCTTCCGATAAAACCGCCTGCCATGGCATTGGGAAGAAATGCGGAACGCAGGATTAATTGGAAGGCGGGCAGCAGGAATCGGCTGTTTATTACCAGCAGGACTACACAGGCCAGGATATAAAAGATGCCCATGGCGGGTACCAGCTTTGAACAGATATTTCCGATGGATTTTATCCCGCCTATGATTACCAATCCGGTAATCAGGGCGGTAATAAAGCCCACTATATAGGGTGATAAACCCCATAAATCAGAAGTGACATCCGTTATGGAATTGGATTGGGTGGAACACCCCACACCGTAGGATGCGGCAAGGACAAGGAAACTGTATATAACTGCCAGGGGCTTGGAATGCAGGCCGTGTTCCAGAACATACATGGGTCCCCCGGAATAGGTGCCGTCTTTTGCTATACGGCGGTAACTGATTCCAAGATAACATTCCCCATAAGTAGTCGCCATTCCCAGAACACCGGTTAACCAGATCCAAAGGATGGCACCCGGCCCGCCCATTGCCACGGCAGTTGACACGCCGATAATATTACCGATTCCCAGTGTGGCGGCAAGGGTTGTGGCAAGTGCGCCGAAGCTGCTGGTTTCACCTTCCGAACTGGAGGAGGGTTTTGCCGACAGAAGGATTCCTTTGCCGATTTTCTTTTGAATGAATTTCAAACGAAAGGTAAGGAAAAGATGGGTGGCTAAAAGAACAATAATCATCGGGCCGTTCCAAAGCAGTTTATTTATATCCTTAATAACAGAAAGAATATCCTTCATATCAATCCCTGATTATAACAGTTTATACAATATATGAATCCAAAGGGACAATATATGAAAATAATATAACTTATCGGAAGATGTTTTTTATCTTCCGATAAAAGGCGGTGTTTTTAACTGCCGTGCATCCGATTACAGGAACCTGATTTTGGTTCCTGTAATATAACTTATCGGAAGATGTTTTTTATCTTCCGATAAAAGGCGGTGCTTTTAACCGCCGTGCATCCGATTACAGAAACACGATTTTGGTTCCTGTAATATAAATTAAAGACAATTATAAAATTTATAAAATTAGGAATTTATAAATAGCAATTAAATCTGAAAAGAGTTCCATTACTTACCATTATAATATTTCCCTCTTCTGTAAACAATATTATCAAGATAAATGATTCATAAAACAAATCACTTATCTTAATCAATTGGTATCTTGTTTTATACAAGTAATTAGTTGATACAAACAATCTTATCGTGGAGGTGAATAATTATGGCAAGTAACAATAACAGCGGTTCTAACAGAACGGAAGTACCACAAGCTAGAGAAGCACTTGACAGATTCAAAATGGAAATTGCATCTGAAATTGGTGTACCTTTAAAACAAGGTTACAACGGAGATTTAACCAGCGCACAGAATGGTTCTGTTGGCGGTGAAATGGTAAGACGAATGATCAAGAGACAGGAAGAATCTATGTCCGGTCAGAGTTCTTCTGGTTTGGGTTCATTCTAAAGCGAAAAAGATTAGAAGCAATAAGTTAACTTAAATTATACAACAAATGCTGCATAATTGCTTTATGAGTTAACCATATAAAACATCATCTATATATACGATAAAAGATTTGGTGGAAACATTGAAAATAAGTTGTATATAGCAGGTGATGTTTTTTTATGCAACAGGAGGACTATTATTAAAATCAGCATCGGTAAATTGTCTGTAAATTTCAAGTAATTTTTTTCCTGGATTTGCCGTGAACCTGAAGGCAGAATCAGTTGCCTTAATCGCCCGGGTATGTTACAATCGAAGATAAATATATGGGATACATCCGCTAGAGTGTGTTTGAAAAATGCTTGTACCGGGCTGGATGCTCCATTTTGTGCGACGCAGTATACCTCAAAGCGGGGCGGTCAGAACGGTGCAATGATTTTTCAAACACACTCTAAAGGGGCAGTATTGATTTGCAAAAGAAAATTTTTTTCTGAAAATAAACAGGAATGAAAACATATTATTAAATTTTAAATTAAAGGAGTTATTCATATGGGTAAATATTTTGGAACGGACGGTTTCCGCGGGGAAGCAAACGTTGATTTAACTGTGGAGCATGCTTATAAGGTAGGCAGATTTTTAGGATATTATTATGGTAAAGATCATAAGGCAAATGTAGTAATCGGTAAGGATACGAGGAGATCCAGTTATATGTTTGAATATGCCCTGGTTTCGGGGTTGACGGCAAGCGGTGCGGATGTATACCTGCTTCATGTAACAAGCACTCCCAGTGTATCTTATTTAATAAGAAGTGAAAATTATGACTGTGGAATTATGATTTCGGCAAGCCATAATCCCTATTATGACAATGGAATTAAAATTTTAAACGGAAGCGGATATAAACTGGAAGCAGAGGTGGAAGATTTAATTGAAAAGTACATAGACGGCGAAGGAGAAAGCGTACCCTTTGCCAAAAGGGAAAAGATCGGAAAGACAACGGACTATTATATAGGAAGAAACCGGTATATCGGATATTTAATTTCTTTGGCTACACGCTCCTTTAACGGCGTGAAAGTCGGCCTTGACTGCGCCAACGGTTCTGCCTCCACCATTGCGAAAGGGGTATTTGATGCTTTAGGAGCAAAGACTTTTGCCATCCATAATGAACCCAATGGCGTTAATATTAATGACGGCTGCGGTTCCACCCATATAGAAACCCTCCAGAAATACGTAAAAGAGAATAAGCTGGATGTAGGTTTTGCCTTTGACGGAGATGCGGATCGCTGTTTAGCCGTGGACGATAAGGGCAATATTATAAACGGAGATTTAATTCTGTATATCTGCAGTGTGTATATGAAGGAGCGGGGAGAACTCAATAATAACACTGTCGTAACCACCGTCATGTCTAATATCGGATTGTATAAAGCTTTGGATGAGAAAGACATTTTCTATGAAAAAACCGTCGTAGGGGATAAATATGTATATGAAAATATGCTGGAAAACGGACATTCTATCGGAGGGGAACAATCGGGGCATATTATTTTCAGCAAGCATGCAACCACCGGCGACGGAATCTTAACTTCCTTAAAAATAATGGAAGTTATTATGGAAAAGAAAATGAAGCTTTCACAGCTGGTTAAAGATGTGTACATTTACCCTCAGCTTTTAGTTAATGTTAAGGTTAAAAATAAAAAAACAGCCAGAGGAGATAAAAAAGTCATAAAGGCTGTGGAACGTGTGGCAAAAGAACTTGGTGAAGAAGGCCGGATTCTGGTCAGGGAGAGCGGTACGGAACCGGTAATCCGGGTTATGGTAGAAGCCAAAAGCTACGACCTGTGTAAACGTTATGTGGACAGTGTGACAGAAGTATTAAAGCGGCAGGGACATGTGATAAACGTTTAAGAAAAAAATTATGGCATTTACAAATCAGCTATGTTATAATATACTAATGTCAAAACGTCAGAGCGGGAATCTGCCCTATTTTAGATGGATTATCCAATATGAAAGAGATGTGGCTGTTCCATCTGATTTTTACGCGCCTATGCACGGCCGCCTGTAAAAATTATATTTAGAGGTGTTATATGCAGGCAGGATCAGAATTCATGCAGGGTTTGCCGGGCAAAGGAAACAGTTACAAAAGGATTTGATTTTTATATTTTCGTTATTACCATGGATACCAGTGAAAAGTACATTGACGGAAAAATAACAGGGATCGTATCAGGAATATACGTTCACATATTAAGGAGGAAATTTTGATGAGTTTACAAGTGGAAAGATTGGAAAAAAATATGGTGAAGCTGACCATAGAAGCTGCGGCAGAAGAGTTTGAAGCTGCAATAGAAAAAGCCTATGTGAAAAATAAAAATAAAATTAATGTCCAGGGTTTTCGGAAAGGGAAAGCTCCCCGCACCATAATTGAAAGAATGTATGGAGCAAGTGTATTTTATGAAGATGCAGCAAATTTTGTAATACAGGATGCCTATGAAAAAGCGGCGGAGGAAAGCGGACTGGATATAGTTTCAAGGCCGGAAATTGACGTGGTCCAGGTTGAAAAGGGTAAGCCGTTTGTTTTTACGGCTGAAGTGGCCGTAAAACCGGAAGCGACGTTGGGAGCTTACAAGGATATTGAAGTAGAGAAGACTCCCGTTGACGTAACGCAAGAGGAAGTTATGGCTGAAATAGATAAAGTAAGAGAGCAGAACTCCAGAATAATAACCATAGAAGACAGACCGGTTACGGATAAGGATATCGTTGTCATTGATTTTGAAGGATTTGTTGACGGTGAACCTTTTGAAGGCAGCAAAGGGGAGGATTATTCCTTAACCATTGGCTCCCATTCCTTTGTGGATACTTTTGAAGAGCAGCTTATCGGTAAGTCCATTGGAGAGGAAGCAGAGGTTAAGGTAACCTTCCCGGCGGAATATCATGCTGCCGACTTAGCAGGCAAGCCGGCAGTGTTTCAGGTAAAGATAAAAGAAATCAAAACAAAAGAACTGCCGGAATTAGATGATGACTTTGCTCAGGATGTTTCTGAATTTGATACTTTGGATGAATATAAGGAAGACATGAAAGCAACAATTTTAGAGAAAAAAGAAAAGGAAGCTAAGATTGCAAAGGAAAATAAAGTAGTTGAAAAGATTATTGAAAATACAGCCATGGATATACCGGAAGCTATGATTGAAACCCAGGTCAGACAAATGGCGGATGACTTTGCACAGAGATTAAAGGCTCAGGGCTTAACGATTGAGCAATATTTCCAGTTTACCGGTTTGGACAGCAAGAAATTATTTGACCAGATGAGGCCTCAGGCTGTAAAGAGAATTAAAAGCAGGTTAGTACTGGAAGCAGTGGTAAAAGCTGAAGATATAACCGTACCGGAGGAGGAAGTAGATAAAGAATTAACCCAGATGGCGGAAACCTATAAGATGGAATTGGATAAGATGAAAGAATTAATCAGTGAAAAAGAAAAAGAACAAATTATTATGGATATGGCCGTGCAAAAAGCAGTGGATTTCATAACAGAAGCGGCAGTGGAAGTATAATTGGATTAGCATGCACCTTTTTAAAACGGCGGTTACTGCTGTCTTAAGGTGTAATATAAAAAAGGAGGATTTACTATGAGTTTAGTACCTTATGTCATTGAACAAACAAGCCGCGGTGAAAGATCCTACGACATTTATTCCAGGTTATTAAAAGAAAGAATTATTTTCTTAGGAGAAGACGTTTCTGATGTTTCAGCAAGTTTAATTGTAGCCCAACTATTGTTTTTAGAATCAGAAGACCCGGGAAAAGACGTCAATCTCTACATTAACAGCCCGGGGGGTTCCGTAACAGCAGGCATGGCTATTTACGATACCATGAACTATATTAAATGTGATGTGTCCACTATCTGTATTGGTATGGCTGCCAGCATGGGAGCATTCCTTTTAGCCGGCGGCACCAAGGGCAAAAGATTTGCGCTGCCCAATGCGGAAGTCATGATTCATCAGCCTTCAGGCGGTGCCAAAGGCCAGGCTACGGATATTAAGATAGTTGCCGAAAATATATTAAAGACGAAAAAGAAATTAAATGAAATCCTTGCGTCAAACACAGGCAAGCCTTTAGAGGTAATAGAAGTCGATACGGAAAGAGATTATTACATGAGCGCAGAAGAAGCAAAGGCTTATGGTATTATTGACAGTATAATGGTAAGCAGGTAATTGTAAAAGACGGAAAGGAAGGGAGATGGTAAATGAGTGGCAAACAGAATTGATGAAAGAAAACAGGTAAGATGTTCCTTCTGTAATAAAACCCAGGATCAGGTCAGAAAACTGATTGCAGGACCTGGCAATGTATATATATGCAACGAATGTATTGAAATCTGTTCTGAGATAGTAGAGGAAGAATTTGATGAAACAGTACAGGAAGCGGATATTAATTTATTGAAACCTACCGAAATCAAAAACTTTTTGGAGCAATACGTAATCGGTCAGGAAGAAGCCAAAAAAGTTCTGTCCGTATCCGTTTATAATCACTATAAACGTGTATTGGCCGGAAGGGATCTGGATGTGGAGTTGCAAAAAAGCAATATACTTATGGTAGGGCCAACCGGATCCGGAAAAACATTCCTGGCTCAGACTCTGGCTAAGCTTTTAAACGTGCCGTTTGCAATCGCGGACGCCACTGCATTGACAGAAGCAGGTTATGTAGGCGAAGATGTTGAGAATATACTACTGAAATTAATCCAGGCGGCGGAGTTTGATGTGGAACGGGCGGAACATGGAATTATTTATATTGATGAAATTGATAAAATTACCAGGAAGTCTGAAAATACTTCCATAACCCGGGATGTTTCAGGGGAAGGCGTACAGCAGGCCTTGTTAAAAATACTGGAGGGCACCGTAGCTTCCGTTCCGCCCCAGGGAGGCCGCAAGCATCCCCATCAGGAATTTATCCAGATTGACACCACAAATATATTATTTATCTGCGGCGGGGCATTTGACGGACTGGAGAAAATTGTGGAAGCGAGAATAGGACAGAAATCAATTGGATTTAATGCGGAAATATCTCAAGGCGTCAAAGAAAATATCGGGAAACTTTTCAGGCAGGCAATGCCCCAGGATTTCGTGAAGTATGGTTTAATTCCAGAATTTGTAGGTCGCGTTCCCGTAACGGTCGCCTTGGATTTATTGGATGAAGAAGCGTTAGTTCGTATCCTTACGGAACCAAGAAATGCCATTGTTAAACAGTATAAAAAACTGTTTGAATTAGATGGAGTTGAATTGGAATTTGAAGAGGAAGCGATTCGTGTCATAGCAAAGCGTTCTCTCGAAAGAAAAACAGGAGCAAGAGGGCTGCGTGCTATTATGGAATCCGTTATGATGGATTCTATGTACAAAGTTCCATCGGATACGCAAATTTTGAAGTGCATTATCACCAAAGAAGCGGCAGAAGGCGGAACCTTGCCTACGTTAGTCAGCTCAGAGGATAATCAGCCTAGAAAACCGATATCAAAACGGATACCGAAAAAAAACAGTAACGAGATTGCTTAAATATTTATAGACAGGGGGCTGTCTTAAAATACCTTTTATTGTTCCAAAATAGCTTCGAAGGCTTAATACCGTGGAGTTTGTGGGGGGTTATAAAGGCATTTTAGGGCAGTTCTTTTCGTATAAAATAAATTGCCCGAGAAAGGGTATTGCTTTATTAACTTAAAAAGCAGGTGGAGGTTAAGATGAGTGAATATAGTAGGAAAGTTCCTGTTGTAGCACTAAGAGGAATGGCGGTTCTCCCTGGCATGTTGATTCATTTTGATATAAATCGCAAAACATCCATTGATGCAATTGAAAATGCCATGGAAAATGACCAGTTAGTACTGTTGTTAACCCAGCGGGATTCTGAAATAGAAACACCGGGTCAGGATGATTTATTTCAAATAGGAACAATAGCGGAAGTAAAACAGATAATAAAATTGCCCGGTAACGTAATTCGCGTCCTGGTTTCGGGGACGGAGAGGGCACACCTTGAAAATCTGGTAGAAGAACAGCCGTTTCTTCTTGGAGAAATCGGTCTGTTAAAAGATTATAGTGAACAATTTATTTCAAATACAGAAAAAAAAGCTATGCTTAGAGGCTTAAGGGATATTTTAGAGGTATACTTTATAGAAAATACCAGGATTGGGAAAGAAGTAATAAAGCAGCTGATGAAACTGGAGGATGTTCAGGAATTAATTGATCAGATAGCCGTAAATATCCCCCTTTCAGTTGAAGATAAGCAGGGTTTGATTGAAGCAGTGGATTTATTGGAACGATATCAGAAAATAACAGTCATTCTTACGGAAGAGATTGATATTTTAAGAATTAAGAAAGACTTACAAAATAAAGTGAAAGAAAGAGTAGATAAAAACCAGAAGGAATATATATTAAGGGAACAGCTTAGAGTAATCCGTGAGGAGCTTGGCGAGTCCAATACCCAGTCCGATGCGGATAATTATATGGAGACTACGAAGGCCCTTATTGCGAAAGAAGAAGTAAAAGAGAAAATTATCAAGGAAATAGAACGGTTTAAGAATTTATCCGGCAATTCCTCTGAAAGCTCCGTAGCAAGAGGTTATATTGAGACTTTACTGGCACTTCCCTGGGATAAGGTAAGCGTGGATAAAACGGATGTAAATCATGCGGAAAAAATTCTGAATGAGGATCATTACGGTCTTGAGAAGGTAAAGACCAGAATACTGGAATTCCTTGCGGTACGGGTATTGACCCAAAAAAGTGAAAGCCCGATTTTATGCCTGGTAGGACCGCCGGGGACCGGCAAAACCTCCATTGCCCGCTCCGTTGCCCGGGCGCTTAACAAAGAATATATAAGGATCAGTTTGGGCGGGGTAAGGGATGAAGCTGAAATCCGCGGCCATAGAAGAACTTATGTGGGCGCGTTGCCCGGCAGAATTGTAAGCGGGCTGAAAAATGCAGGTGTAAAAAATCCATTGATGCTGTTGGATGAAATTGATAAGGTAAGCAGCGATTATAAAGGGGATACTTCGGCAGCTTTGCTGGAAGTTCTGGATTCGGAGCAGAACAATAAATTTGTAGATCACTATATCGAAATGCCGGTGGATTTATCGGAAGTATTATTTATTGCCACGGCAAATTCTGTCCAGTCAATTTCCAGACCGTTACTGGACAGAATGGAACTCATTGAGGTAACAAGTTATACGGAAAATGAAAAGATGCATATTGCCAAAGAGCACTTAATAGATAAGCAGTTGAATAAGAACGGGCTGAACCGTAAACAGTTAAGTATATCGGATAAAGCTTTAAGCCGGATTATTGCCGGATATACCAGAGAGGCCGGAGTGCGTAACCTGGAACGGAAAATCGGCGAAATCTGCAGAAAAGCGGCAAAAGAGATCATTACGGAAGGGACTCCTAAAGTTCATGTCAATAGTAAAAATCTGATTCAATATCTGGGCAATGAGAAGTATACTTTTCAGACTGCCAATGAGAAGGATGAGATTGGTATTGTGAGAGGTCTTGCCTGGACAAGCGTCGGGGGAGATACGCTGCAAATAGAAGTGAATGTTATGCCCGGTAGGGGTAAGTTTGAGCTGACGGGTCATTTAGGCGATGTTATGAAGGAATCTGCAAGAGCGGGAATCAGCTATATACGTTCGGTAAGCAAGGATTATGATATTGCGGGGGACTATTTTGAAGCTCATGATATCCATATTCACATACCGGAAGGTGCGGTTCCCAAGGACGGACCGTCAGCAGGAATTACCATGGCGACAGCCATGCTGTCGGCAATCATTAAAAAGCCGGTCCGGGCGGAGGTGGCCATGACGGGTGAAATTACCTTACGGGGCAGGGTACTTCCCATCGGCGGTTTAAAGGAGAAAATCCTTGCCGCAAAAACCGCGAAAATCAAAATGGTATTAGTACCGAAGCAAAATAAAAAGGATATGGAAGAATTACCGGAAGAGATTTTAAACGGAATTACAGTGAAATATGTTGACACTATGGAGGAAGTAATAAATTATGCAATGGCTGTCAAAGCACATAAAGATAAGTTAGGTGAAAAATAGAAAAAATTTTTCATCTATTCTGATTTGGATGGGTGCCCAGGCACGCCAGAAGGGAGTAAGGTGAAAAATGCATGTAAAAAGTGTTAATTTAGAAACAGTCTGTGGAATTACCAGTACTTTACCTAAGAATGATAAACCGGAAATAGCTTTTGCCGGGAAATCAAATGTAGGTAAGTCATCTCTGATTAATGTCCTGATGAACCGCAAAGCATATGCCAGAACTTCGGCGCAGCCTGGTAAAACACAGACAATAAATTTTTATAATATTAATGATGAATTATATTTTGTGGATCTTCCCGGTTACGGCTATGCCAGAGCATCGGAAACCTTAAAGGAAAAATGGGGCAAGATGATAGAAAAATATCTGAAAACCTCACGGCAGTTAAAAGTTTTTTTCCTTCTGGTGGATATACGCCATGATCCTTCCGCCAATGACCGGAGTATGTACGAATGGATTATTTATCAGGGGTATCACCCCATAATTATTGCTACGAAGCTGGATAAGATTAAACGGAGCCAGATTGATAAACAGGTAAAGGCAATACAGAAGGGTTTAAATACAGAACCTTCCACAAAAATAATTCCCTATTCCTCTTTATCCAAACAAGGAAGGGAGGAAATATGGGAGTGTATAAAAGCCTCACTCTTCTTTTTTCAGTAAATTACTTAAAACATAAGCATAGATCTGCTGACTGCGGCTGCGCCAATTATCACAGATTTTGGCCGCATCCTCTTTGGTTGGAACGGAAATACTTAAATCTATGATAGATTCCTTTTTTTCAACAACCCGGAGACGTACCGTAAATTCACCTTTTTTAGTTTCATAATATTCAGAAAGAGTAGATCCTTCATCCCGCAGGGAGTATTTATTTTTTTTTAAATAATCTAAAATATCGGACTGAATGGCGGAAGAAATCATATATCCGAAAAAGGATAGAGTTTCCCTCCCGGAATCCGTAATCCGGTAGTGGGAGCTGTGCCCCACGGTTTCAACCGTAATAAATTCCGCTTCAATTAATTCCGCTATAGACTGCTGGATATTAAAATAATTGGTATAATCTTTTTCCAAGATAAAGTTGGAGATCTGCGCGTTGGTTAAGGGAAAATCTACCTTGTTAAGTATAAACAAAATAATTAATTTATATAATGTAAAGGCATCTGATTGCATGTGGCAGTTCCTTTCCCATTTTTTATTGCTGCTTTATAAAGAAGCCAATTATGAGTTTATGTGTTTTGCATATTGACGTTTCGTTTCCATACGGCGTCAAAGTTTTCTTACTATATGTCATATGAGGATTCCACCTTAATTTTGTATTGTTATCGAAACAAGTTAAAGTTATCATATCACTTAAAGTTTGGTAAATCAAGTTTAAAATTGCCCCTTGTTTTTCTTACGGTAAAAGGGTTTTAGAACATAAATTTTATAACATTTTAAAAAAGATGAAAAAAAGCTTTTTTTTCCTGAACTTTAGGTGTATAATACTAATCAGTAATATATTTTGGGTGTATGTCATATAAAAACTGTCTAGATCATATCGAAATTCATTCCCATTGAGATTATAGAATTTTATACTTGTAAAGGAGCAAGATTACATGGAAGCACAGTATAATGAAATGTCCTTAGCAGGGCTTAGGACATTGGCTAAAACCAGGGGTATTAAAAGTATAACTGCATTACGGAAACAGGAGTTGATCGATGCCTTGATGAAAGATGCCTTGATGAAACATGATGATGGAAAAAATATGATGGCTTTTCAATCGGGCATCATGGGGGAAAATACCGGTTCGCAAACGGAAACTGTTGAAACAAAAGGACCGGCACCGTCTAAAATTAATTCAGAAGAAAAAACTTTCGAAGACACCAGAAAAAGAAAAAATAAATTGTCCAAACAGGAGACGGAGCCAAAAAGAGGCGGCGCCGTTTTACCGGATGAGGTAAGAAGAAATGCAGGAGGCCAGCAGGAGCTGGATCTGAAAAAAAACGGCGGTACCCAGTCGGAACCGGATATGAGAAGAAATGCAGGAAATCAATTGGAGACAGATAACAGAAGGAATACATTGCCCTCCACCGAAGCAGAACAATTAGACAGCGGAGAAACAAAAGAAGGGATACTGGAAGTTATGCCGGACGGTTATGGATTTATCCGTTGCGATAATTATCTTCCCGGTGAAAACGACGTCTATGTATCACCCGCCCAGATACGGAGATTTTGTTTAAAGACTGGGGACATTGTAGTTGGAAACACCAGAATCCGTAACCAGGGAGAAAAGTTCAGCGCTCTGTTGTATGTAAAGAATGTGAACGGTTTTCATCCGTCGGAAGCGCAACGGCGCAAAAGATTCGAAGATTTAACTCCCATCTTTCCTAATGAAAGGATTCATTTAGAAACCCTCGGTGCCAATGTATCCATGCGTATGGTGGATTTGATTTCTCCCATAGGAAAAGGCCAGAGGGGAATGATTGTCTCCCAGCCTAAGGCTGGTAAAACCACTTTGTTAAAGCAAATTGCGAAGGCTGTCACAAAAAATCATCCAGGAATCAGTCTGATTATCCTTCTTATTGATGAACGTCCCGAAGAAGTGACGGATATTAAAGAATCCATAGAAGGTAAGAACGTTGAAGTAATCTATTCTACTTTCGACGAACTACCTGATAATCATAAACGAGTTTCAGAAATGGTAATTGAACGCGCCAAACGTCTGGTGGAACATAAAAAAGACGTAGTCGTATTATTGGACAGTATCACAAGGCTGGCAAGGGCCTATAATTTAACGGTACAAGCCAGTGGCAGAACTTTGTCAGGCGGCCTTGACCCGGCAGCCTTATATATGCCGAAGCGTTTTTTCGGAGCAGCTAGAAATATGCGTGAGGGCGGCAGCTTAACCATCCTTGCCACAGCTTTGGTTGACACGGGAAGCAGAATGGACGATGTGGTATTTGAAGAATTTAAAGGAACCGGCAATATGGAACTGGTTCTTGACCGGAATTTATCGGAGAAAAGAATATTCCCGGCCATTGATTTAACAAGATCCAGTACCCGTAGGGATGATTTATTGTTAAGTCAGCCTGAAATGGAAGCCACCTATCTAATGCGGAAAGCATTTAACAGTATGAGATCAGATGATGCAGTTGAAAGAATCATTGATATGTTCCTTAAAACAAAATCCAATAATGAATTTATCGAAACCATCAAAAAGACCAAAATTATCTTTTAGGTATTGCATTAGATAGGATCCTATGCTATAATTAAAAAGCTGTTTATAAAGATGATAATAGTTTGACGTTGGTCAGCTTTTAAGATTACATTGGTTTGTGAAGAGGTGAAAACATGAAAGAAGGAATCCATCCTAAATATTTTCAGGCAAAGGTTGTTTGTAACTGCGGTAATGAATTTGTTACAGGTTCAACTAAGAGTGATATCCACGTAGAAATTTGTTCTAAGTGCCATCCGTTTTATACAGGACAGCAGAAAGCTGCTGCAGCCCGCGGAGCTATTGATAAGTTCAATCGTAGATATGGCCTTAGCAAGGAACAATAGAATAACGGTAATATATCAGATGTTAAAAATCAGGTTGAGGTTTTGTAATCTCAGCCTATTTTTAAATTTATGGATTGATAGAAAATAATGAAATATAAAATAAGTAAAGTACAAAATAATGAAAACCAGGGACATAAGATACACGGTTTTGCAGTTTTAAAAGCTGCAGAATGTAAGAGAGGATGTGCGGTGTATGAAACCATCGGGAATTGGCGGACAGGCTGTTATTGAAGGCGTAATGATGAAAAATAAAGATCAGTATGCCGTTGCAGTCAGGAAACCGGATAATGAAATCGTCGTAGAAATCAATACATTTGTCAGTAAGGCAGAGAAGTATAAAATATTTAAACTTCCGATTTTCCGCGGGATGCTTGTTTTTGTTGAATCCATGATAATCGGGACCAGGATCTTGACTTTTTCCGCAAGCTTTTTTGAGGAAGAGGAGGAAATGAAGCAAAGTAAAATAGATAAGGCTTTTTCTAAGATTTTTAAAGAAAAGGCGGAAAGTATAATTATGTCTATTACCATTTTTGTAGCCATATTATTGGCGGTGGGAATATTTATTGTGCTGCCTACCTTTATTGCCAATTCATTAGGCGGACGCATTGAATCCGAGACTTTAACGGCAATTGTGGAAGGATGTATCCGTATCCTTATCTTCATTTCCTATATTGCAGCTATTTCCCTGATGAAGGATATCAAACGGATGTTCATGTACCATGGTGCAGAGCACAAAACCATTAACTGCTTGGAGCAGGGTTTTGAATTAACTGTGGAAAATGTCAAATGGCAGTCAAGGCAGCATAAGAGATGCGGAACAAGCTTTATGTTTATCGTTATGTTTGTAAGTATTCTGTTTTTTATATTTATTCGTGTGGATCAGGGATGGCTCCGCTATCTGACAAGAATATTATTAGTTCCAATCATTGCAGGGGTATCCTATGAATTTATCCGTTTTGCCGGAAAAAGCGATTCCAAGGTTGTTAATATCTTAAGCCAGCCGGGATTATGGCTGCAAGGCCTGACGACCAGGGAACCGGATGAAACCATGATTGAAGTTGCAATTCAGTCCGTGGAAGCCGTTTTTGACTGGAAAAATTTTTTGGAGCCGGATCAGGAAAAACAAGATAATAAGAGCAGGAGCAATAAGAAAAAGAAAAAAAATTCCGGTAAAAATTATAATCCGGAAAATAAAACCAGGAACAGTAACAGCCGGAACAACTCTGCTTTAAAGGATAAGCAGACCAAAACCGGAAATGCCGACGTAGATAAGCAGGAGACCATAACTGAAAATACTGATATAAATGATTCAAATAAGAATCAGGGTAAAAACAAAAATACTGATACAAATAAGAAGCAGGCCGGTAACCGCAGCACCGGTCAGGAGGCCGTTACTGCTAAAACCGATATAAAAGATAAAAAGTCAGGAAAAAATAACAGAAGTAAAAAACGCTATCGTAATACAGGGATAAAACAGGAGATTTTATCAGATAATGAGTATATAACGTCTGTGGAGGAAACTGCTGCGGTAGAAAATGCCGTTACCTTGCAAAATGTGGTGAACGGACCGGTTCCTCCGGTAATGGAGGAAGAGGATGACGAAATACTCAGGGCTTTGGACCGTTATCTGGGAGATGCCGGGGAAAATGCGGGTGAGGAACGATAGGTTATGAGAACATTGGAGGATGCTTTAATCAAGGGAAAAGCTCTTCTTAAGGAAAATGGAATCACGGAAGGTGATCTGGATGCATGGTATTTGTTATCCCATTATTTTCATATTAACCGTGCCCAGTATATTATGCATCCCCGTATAGCCATAACAGAGGAACAGTACCGCCGGTATCTTACGTTGATTTATAAGCGCAGTGAGCATATTCCTCTTTCGTATATTACCGGAGAACAGGAATTCATGGGCCTTAATTTCCATGTTTCTGAAGATGTGCTGATACCCAGGCAGGATACGGAAGTTCTGGTTGAAGAAGCGTTAAAGGTATCCAGGGGGAAAGAGGTTCTGGATTTATGTACCGGTTCCGGCTGCATTATAATCAGCCTTGCCAGATTAGGTCGAACCAAAAGTGCGGTGGGAGTGGATATTTCAAAAAAAGCTTTATCCGTAGCAAAAGAAAATGCCAGAAGACTGCAGACGGATGTCACATTTCTTGAGAGTGATATTTATACACAGGTCAGAGGAAAATATGATATAATAATATCAAATCCTCCCTATATACCAACTCGGGACATATCTGATTTAATGGAGGAAGTAAAGAACCACGAACCTGTTCTGGCTTTGGACGGCAGTGCCGACGGCTTGTATTTTTATCGTATTATTATCAATGGCGTCAGTCAGTTTTTAAAACCGGACGGTTATATATTTTTAGAGATTAGTTATAACCAGGCGGAAGCTGTCAGTAAATTATTACGGGAGGCAGGAATTGTGGATATAAAAGTAATAAATGATTTAGCCGGTCTTAACCGTGTAATAAGAGGCCGGTATAAAAAGGAAGAGGAGTCCTTCACTTAGCTGTGTATCATTATACAGGAAGATATAAGTATTTGATAGTTTGAATGGAGGACTAATAATGTTTGATAAACTAGAGGATCTTTTAATACGTTATGAGGAATTAGTGGAGGAATTAAACGATCCAGGTGTCACAAATGACCAGAGCCGGTTCCGTAAACTCATGAAGGAACAGAATGATTTAACGGATATCGTTGAGAAATATAGGGAATATAAGACAACCAAAACCCGCATTGAAGACAGTCTGACTATGCTGGAAGAAGAAAGCGATGAAGAAATGCGGGAAATGGCGAAAGAAGAATTAAACGAAAGCAGGCAGAAGCTTACCGTAATCGAAGAACAGCTTAAGATTCTGCTGCTGCCCAGGGACCCTAATGATGAGAAGAATGTTATTGTTGAAATCAGAGGCGGTGCCGGCGGTGACGAAGCGGCTTTATTTGCGGCGGAGTTATTCCGGATGTATACTAAATATGCGGAAAGACAGCACTGGAAAATTGACATGATGAATTTAAATGAAAACGGTCTGGGCGGCTTCAAGGAAGTTGTCTTTATGATTAACGGGAAAGGCGTATATTCGAAACTGAAATATGAAAGCGGGGTTCACCGTGTACAGCGAATTCCGGTTACGGAATCCGGCGGACGAATCCACACTTCCACTTCTACGGTTGCAATTATGCCGGAAGCGGAGGAAGTAGATGTACAATTGGATTTAAATGACTGTAAATTCGATGTATTCCGTTCCTCCGGCAACGGCGGACAATGCGTGAATACCACCGACTCTGCCGTACGCTTAACCCATATTCCAACGGGAATCGTAATCTCCTGCCAGGATGAAAAATCCCAGCTAAAAAACAGGGATAAGGCATTAAAGGTTTTACGTTCCAAATTATATGAACGGGAACTGGAAAAAGCCCATAATGCGGAGGCGGAAGCCAGGAAGAGCCAGGTGGGAACCGGCGACCGCTCGGAGAAAATCCGTACCTATAATTTTCCTCAGGGACGTATGACGGATCACAGGATTAAACTGACGCTCCACAGACTGGAGGCCATATTGGACGGCGATTTAGATGAAATAATAGACAGCCTTATTGCGGCCGACCAGGCGGCAAAGCTGGCTAATATGAATGAAAGCGCCTAGAACATGTTTGAAAAATATTTATTGAGATGAAAAATTAAAGAGTTGTATTATGCCGTAATTACTATTGATTTGTATTTATTATAATTTAAAAATTAGTACTTGCGATTTTATAGGTATTTGTTATAATATAATTAATAAAGGCAATCGCCACAGAGTGGTTGACCAGATTAAAAGAGCAAAAGCCTTCCCGAACCGGTCAAAGTACAGGGAAGGTTTTTGTTATGTCAGTGACAAATCAAATAAATGAATGTCAGCAGATTTATTATTATAAAGTTGCAATAAATATCAAGCTTTCGATCGTGTATTGTGTTATTTTCTATATAAGGAGTGATTAATATTGTCGGTAAATACAATTGAAAATATGATTGCCTGGGTAGAAGATAACATAGAAGAGGCTCCCACATTAGAAGCAATGGCAAGATATGTGGGCTATTCTTCTTACTATTGTTCTGCAAAATTCCATGAGGCTGTGGGAATATCCTTTAAGGAATATGTACAACATCGTAAACTGGCATTAGCAGTCGGTGAATTGTTAAATACGGACAAACGTATCATAGATATTGCAGTTCAATATGGCTTTTCTTCTAATGAGGCATTTACAAGGGCGTTTTCCAAAATCTATGGCTGCCCCCCGAATGCGTACCGCAGGCAATTCAATTATAATTTTTCATAGTACGCGATATGTTAATGGGCTCCCGAAAGGGAAAGGAGCTTTTCTTATGGAAATGAATCGAAATGAAGTTTGCTGGTGCGGGAGTAATATAAAGTATAAATATTGCCATCTCGCTGTGGACGAAAAGATAGCGGAGTATAAAAGCAGGGGATATACCGTACCAAGAAGAAAAATTATTAAAAACGCGGAACAGATTAACGGAATCAGGGAAAGCGGAAAAATTAACACTTCAATATTAGATAGCATCAGCGATAAAGTAAAGCCTGGAATCACTACGGAAGACGTTAACCGTTTGGTGTACGAAAAGACGCTGGAGTTAGGCGGTATTCCTGCACCTCTTGGATATGAGGGGTTTCCAAAAAGCGTATGTGTCTCCGTAAATAATGAAGTCTGCCATGGAATACCTTCCCAGGATACTTATTTAAAGAACGGTGATATTGTAAATATTGATGTATCCACTATTTACAACGAATATTACGGAGATTCTTCGAGAATGTTCTGTGTCGGAGAAGTTTCAGAAGAGCGTTTCAATCTGGTGGAAACCACAAAAGCAGCAATTGACGTGGGACTTACCGAAGTTGGACCCTGGAAGACCTTGGGCGATATGGGGCAGGCAATTAATGATTTTGCAAAATCAAAGGGATATTCCGTTGTCTATGAAGTTGGCGGGCATGGCGTGGGATTGGAATTTCACGAAGAACCTTATGTCAGTTACGTGTCTAAAAAGAATACGGAGATGCTTCTGGTTCCCGGTATGGTATTTACAATTGAACCAATGATAAATCAGGGAAAAGCGGATGTCTTTGTGGACGATAAAAACGGTTGGACGGTATATACGAAAGACGGGTCCGATTCGGCACAGTGGGAGGTAATGGTTTTAGTTAAGGACGATGGATATGAAATATTAGCGCATTAAATAGAAAATATATTTTCCGTTAATTCTTAATAATTCTAAGTATATGATGGCAGACGGACAACAGGGAATAAATCCGGGAAGAAGGATAAGGAAAGCGGCATGATTACCAGTTTATCGAATCCACAGATAAAAAATCTAATACAATTGCAGAAGAAACCTAGGGCAAGAATGGAGCAGGGGGCTTTTGTAACAGAAGGCGTCAAAATGTTTGAGGAATCAAAGGCAGGCGGACATCTGGTGAAAGTCTATGCTTCGGAACGCTTTTATGAAGAAAAGTGGCGGGAAGCGACCGATTATTTTAACGGATTTCCATATGAGATTGTTGCCGACCGGGTACTAAAAGAAGCTTCGGATACCTTAACTCCCCAGGGGATTATGGCCGTGGTGAGAAAGCCGGTCTATGACCTTAAAAAAATCATAACAGCTCCCGACGCCAATCTGCTATTGCTGGAAGACATCCGGGATCCCGGCAATCTGGGGACAATTCTTAGGACTGCGGAAGGAGCCGGTATTACCGGAATTATATTAAGCAAAGCCTCCGTGGATATGTATAACCCCAAGGTAATCCGCTCGACCATGGGAGCCATATACCGGATGCCCTTTGTTTACGCAGAGGATTTTGAGGATATTTTGGTTCAAATTAAGAAGAATAACATATCGATCTATGCGGCTCATTTAAATGCGGCGTTTGCATATGATGAAGTTAATTATATGGGAAAATGTGCAATCCTAATTGGCAATGAAGCCAACGGATTAAGTAATGAAATAGCCGGTATGTCGGACAGGTATATTAAAATCCCAATGGCCGGCAAAGTGGAATCCTTAAATGCAGCCATATCGGCAGCCATCCTGATGTATGAGGTATACCGCCAGAGAAGAAAAAATATTGCAAAAGAAGAAAGAGTTAAAAGATATGATTGACATGAATTGAAATTATTGTAGAAACAATTGTATTTTACCATTCCAATAGCGTCTTTATAAGAAATGGGACCGCTGCAAAATCTTAAGCTTATCTGACTTGCCTATGGAATTCGGATTGCATTTCTCGGAAATTATGGAAAATGCAGCCTGTATTATTCTGCAGGTAATAGAGTTTATTAAAGTTTATGATTTTTGCAACAGTCCTTCCTTATTTTTTGTGAAAATAAATATCAGAAGTGAGAAACAATATTTATTGTCGGCAGTAAACTGTTTTTATCTTCTGTTTTGAACAAAACCTATTGGAAAATGATAATAGATACAAACAGGAATAAAAAAATAATGTTTGGAAATGATTAAAACTAGGGCGTGTCTGAAAACTGCTTGTGCCGGACGTTCCACTTTGTGGGAGACAAGGAGCAATTTTGGGAGCGTAGTAGGTTCTACGTTTCCAATACCTCGACGCAGTATACCGCAAAGTGGAGCGTTCAGAATGGTACAATGAGTTTTCAGACACGCCTTAATTAACATTTTACGAACGTCATTAAATAGGTACACCAAGCATCAGAAAAGGAATATATTGAATTCTTTTATTAGAGCTGTATTAAAATATGGTTAAAGTTAATAAAATCAAGCAAACTTTCCTTGTAAATTAACGGGTTATGAAGTAAAATTAAAGTGACAGCAAATGAAACGGAAGGGGGCTTTAGTGTGAATTCAAGTTATTGGTTAATTGCGCTTGCCGTATTTTTAGTAATAGAAATAATAACACTGGGATTGACGACCATCTGGTTTGCAGGTGGTGCATTAATTGCTTTCTTATTATCCTTAGTTGCGGATAGCTTCATATTGGAATTTATCGTATTCTTAGGGGTATCACTTGTACTTTTATTTTTTACCAGGCCGCTTGCCCAAAAATATTTTAATAAACAGCGGATAAAAACGAATTACGAAAGTCTGATAGGAAAAGAAGGCAGAGTTGTGGAGAAAATCGATAATTTCAACAATACCGGACAGGTAACTGTAAACGGACAGGAATGGACGGCCAGGGCATTTGACAGCGAGGAAATTATAGAAGCCGGCCAGCGGGTAATTATCAGGGATATCTCAGGGGTTAAATTAATTGTGAAAACAGAAATGGAGGAAATGTAATTATGGAAATAGTTTTAATTGTATTTTTGGTACTTGTATTGCTTATATTGGCATCGTGTGTTAGAATCGTGCCCCAGGCGCATGCTTATGTTGTAGAAAGGCTGGGAGGCTATCAGGCCACCTGGAATGTAGGTATTCATATAAAGATACCTCTTATTGATAAAATAGCAAAAAAGGTTTTGCTTAAGGAACAGGTTGTAGACTTTGCGCCTCAGCCTGTTATAACGAAGGATAATGTAACTATGAAAATAGATACGGTATTATTTTTCCAGATTACGGACCCGAAATTATATGCATACGGCGTGGAGCGTCCGATCCTGGCAATTGAAAATTTATCAGCTACTACCTTAAGAAATATAATCGGTGACCTGGAACTTGATCAGACCTTAACCTCAAGAGAGTTAATTAATACAAAGATGCGTGTATCCCTGGATGTGGCAACTGACCCATGGGGCATTAAAGTTAACCGTGTTGAATTAAAGAATATTATACCGCCGGCAGCAATACAGGATGCTATGGAAAAACAGATGAAGGCAGAACGGGAGAGAAGGGAAGCCATCCTTCGTGCAGAAGGTGAAAAGACTTCAGCCATTCTTGTATCGGAAGGTAAAAAACAATCCGTAATTTTAGCTGCGGAAGCAGATAAGGAATCTGCCATTCTTCGTGCGGAAGCCAAGAAGGAAGCCACCATCCGGGAAGCGGAAGGCCAGGCAGAAGCAATACTTACGATACAAAAGGCCAATGCGGACGGTATCCGCTTCTTAAACGAATCCAATCCGGGCAATGCGGTCCTTCAGTTAAAGAGCCTGGAAGCCTTTGCAAAAGCAGCGGACGGCAAGGCCACTAAAATCAT
The DNA here is from genome assembly GCA_015655075.1 of Clostridiales bacterium. Lineage (GTDB taxonomy): Bacteria > Bacillota > Clostridia > Lachnospirales > Lachnospiraceae > Anaerocolumna. The sequence continues at coordinate 56,148 of JAATFT010000074.1, forward strand.
TATACCTTCTGAAATTCAGGGTATTGCAGGTTTGGTTAAATCCCTGACGGAGGTTGGCAGTGATAATAATATTGCTGAATCGTAAAACGGAATTCAATTCTAACCTGAAAGAAATAAAACACAGTGATTGGTAAATGTGAAAAATATTTATATGCACGGCGGAAAGAACACCGCCTTTTATCGGAAGATAAAAAAACATCTGACCATAAGTTTATATTGTCTCATATTAAGATAAACTTAAGAATTCTTGCCTTGATAATAAAATAACTATGAGCTATGATAGAAAAGAGTAAGCACAGTGTTTTTAAAGGACGGGGAACATTTAATTTATTATGTGTTTTCCAGCCGGCTGTTTAGAAAGCCTAAAAAACGCTGTATTGAATCGTGGAGGAAAAACGCTTATTGTTTATGTTATAAAGGAGAGAATATAGAAATGGGCCATTTGAAAAAAATTATAAAATCACCTTATATGATTCTTCTGCTTTTTGCGGCAAAACTTATGATATATTATAATTTAATTGATGTAGATCTTAAGGATATTGCCTTTATTATATTAAGTGTCGCAGCCATGGGGATTATATTTGTCGCATTCAGCAGGAGCAGGTTAAAAAGGAAAAAGGGACTTTTTTTACTTGTTTACAGTCTGCTAAGTTTATTAATGTTTGCGGACTCCATGTATTATAATTATTATAATCAGACGGTTTCCATAAAACAGCTGTGGCAGGCCGCCAATGTGGCCGCGGTTCCCGACAGCTTTGTGGCAACCTTAATACCCGCCAGTTTTTTGCTTTATTTAGACATTCCTTTTGTTTATTATTACTTTAAAAAAAATATCCAGAATGAGCGAACCAGAAACGGCTGGAGTTTCAAGAAAGAGATTAAATATATTGTGACGGGCTTATGCGCTGTTTTTGCGTTATTGGTTGTGAACCCTTTGGACAGTGTTGCTATTGATAAGGTAAATAGCGTGGAATTCTTTACCAATCATGTAAATGACGTTTATAATGCCCTGACGGAAAAAATCGTAACGGAAAAAGTGCCTGCCAAAGAAGTTCTGGATGCCGTGGAAGACGTTGCAGTCCAAAGTCAGGGAAACCAGCTGCAGGGTATTGGAAAAGGCATGAATTTAGTTGTGATACAGGTAGAAGCGCTGCAGAATTTTGTTATAGGCGCAGAATATAACGGCCAGGTATTAACGCCCAACCTGAATTCGTTTATTAAGAAGGATACTGTTTATTTTGACCGTTATTACAGCAATATCGGAAAAGGAAATACTGCGGATGCTGAGTTTTCCACCCTTAACAGTTTATACCCTGTAATTGACAGGGAATGTTATGACCTGTATGCTGATAACACCTATGACGGACTGCCATGGCTCCTTAGGGATAAAGGCTACCATACATTTGCAGTACATGGCTATAAAGGGGAGTTCTGGAATCGGGAAGCCGCTTATCCTGCGCAGGGTTTTGAAGATTTCTACAGTATGGAAGATTTGGATGCAAGTGATATCATAGGCCTTGGTATATCGGATAAATCCATGTTTAAACAGGCGGTTGATATATTTAAAGGAGAGAAGGGGCCGTTCTTTAGTTTTATTATAACACTTTCCAGCCACCATCCGTTTCTAATGGAACCGGAGGACGTAACCTTAAAGCTGAAGGACGAGGATGCGGATACGAAATTCGGAGCTTATTTACAGGCCATCCATTATATGGATGAAGCTTTTGGGCAGTTTATTCAGGACTTAAAAGACGCCGGCCTGTATGATAATACCGTAATTGCGTTATACGGCGACCATCATGGTTTAAATGTAAGCATGGATAATAATGCCGAGATAATGTCCGAATATTTGGAAGAACCTTATGATTATGATGAAATGCTAAGGGTTCCCATGATGATTCATATTCCGGGAGGCGGGGTTACAAAAACCATATCCACCACAGGCGGACAGATTGATTTTCTTCCGACTATAGCCAATATTATGGGAATCGATATTGAACAGCCCTATGTTCTGGGACAGGATTTAGTAAATGCAACGGACGGGTTTGTGGCATTTACGGCTTATTTATTCGAGGGATCCTTTGTCCATAACAATGCTATGTTTGAAATATCAAGGGAAGAGGTATTTGAAGGGAGCCGTGCCTGGGATATTAATACAGGACAGCAGTTGGATGCTTCCCTTTATGAAAAAGATTATAACCGGGCCGTTACTTTAAAGAAGACCTCGAAAGAGATATTAGATCAAAATTTAATTGCTGATTATATTCATCGGGATACGCCTGTTAAAGAGGAACAGTCTGAAGAGAAAAAGTAACCGTGAGGATATAGGAGAGCAGTGAATGGACAATACGTTTGACTTTAATAAGGAATATGGAGTTGTCTTAGAAGGCGGCGGAGCGAAAGGAGCCTACCAGATTGGTGTCTGGAAGGCTTTCTTAGAATGCGGGCTTAAGATAAAAGGGGTATCCGGCGTATCCGTAGGAGCGTTAAACGGTGCCCTGATCTGTATGAATAATTACGAAGAGTCTGAAAACCTGTGGAAGAGTCTGACGTATTCCTCCATTATGAAAGTCAATGACGTACAGATGGACAAACTGATGAAGCGGAATTTAAAGGAGCTGGATTTAAAAGAATTAAAGAAGGATACAACCCGGATTCTTGCCGACAGGGGAATAGACGTAACTCCGTTAAAGGAATTGATCGAAAATTGGGTGGATGAAGATAAAATACGCAATTCCCATATTGAATTTGTATTTGGAACGTTCCTGGTATCGAAATTAAAAGAAATTGAGATAACGGCTAAGGAAGCCGAGAACAGCAGTTTAAAAAACTATTTATTGGCCAGTGCTTCCCTGCCGGCTTTTCGGAATGAGAAACTTCATGGAATGAAATATTTAGACGGCGGCATGTTTAATAATGTACCGGTTGATATGTTAATAGACCGGGGATATAAGGATATTATTATTATCCGGATTTACGGAATCGGACTGGAAAAACCGGTTAAAATTCCTAAGGACGTAAATATAATAGAAATAGCTCCCCGCATTAATTTAGGCGGTATTCTGGAATTTAACCCGGACAAAATAAAAAGAAATATTGAGGTGGGTTATTATGACGGAATGCGCTGCCTTCGTTCCCTCAAGGGCAAAATATACTATATTGATGCAAAGCTTACGGAAGAAGAATGTATCGATAAGTTAATTCATGTAAACGAGGCCGTCAAGATGGCCCTGTTAGAATATTATAAAATGGATTATGCCGTCAGCTGCGTTAATACAAGAAGGTTCCTGGAATCCGTATGCCCCAGCTTAGCCGGTTCGTTAAAGCTGAACACTTTGAATAAAGACTGGACATACCGAGATCTATATATAACCTTATTGGAGCTTTGCGCCAAAAGCTTAAGGATTCCCAAATACAGGATATATACGGAACAGGAGCTGGTAACTTTAATAATAGAAAGATACCAGCTGATGACGCGTAAAGGATACCAGCTTCCCATCTTTCATACGCTCGTCGTTAAAATGATGATCTTATAAAAGATTTTGCAATAGTCCCTTATCATGTTACAGTTCAGCCTATGGTACCGCAAGGCTGAATCGTAACCTTATCATAAAAAATATTCCTGCCCACCTTGACAAATGAATAAAAATTAAGTATAATGTATAAATAAACAGAAAAAAATATCTTGTCGGGGAGGAAAAAAGCATGAATTTAAAAGGACGCAGTTTTTTAACATTAACAGACTTTTCACCGGAAGAAATTGAATATTTAATCGATTTAGCGGCGGATTTAAAGGCTAAGAAAAAACAGGGTATTACGGGAAACAGCTTGAAGGGCAAGAATATTGCATTAATATTTGAAAAACCTTCTACAAGAACCAGATGCGCCTTTACCGTGGGCTGTGTTGATGAAGGCGGACATCCGGAATATTTAGGCAAGGATGATATCCAGTTAGGCCACAAAGAAAGTGTGGAAGATACGGCAAGAGTACTGGGGAGAATGTTTGACGGAATAGAATTCCGGGGTTTTAAACAGGAGACAGTTGAAAAATTGGCAAAATACAGCGGTGTTCCGGTATGGAACGGATTGACGGACAGCTACCATCCAACCCAGATATTAGCCGACTTTTTAACCTTAAAAGAGCAGTTTGGCCGCTTAAAAGGCCTGCATCTTTTATATTCCGGTGACGGAAGAAATAATGTGGCCAACAGCTTGATGATCGGTTCGTCTAAATTAGGACTTCATTTTACTATCCTATCGCCTAAACCTCTATGGCCCGGAGAAGAACTGGTTACAATCTGCAGGACTTATGCAAAGGCGTCGCAGGGTGCAATTACGATTACGGATCAGTTAGAGGCGGTAAAAGGCGCGGACGCCATTTACACGGACGTATGGTGTTCCATGGGAGAAGAAGCACTGGCGGCTGAGAGGCTTGCCCTTTTAAAGCCCTATCAGGTGAACCGGAAATTGATGGACATGACAGGTAAGAAAAATACCGTCTTTTTACATTGTCTGCCGGCTGTTAAAGGAAATGAAGTGACGGAAGAGGTATTCGAAAAAAATGCCGATGTGGTATTTGATCAGGCTGAAAACCGTATGCATACCATTAAGGCGGTAATGGTGGCAACTGTAGGAAACGAAACGATCTGAAAGATATCCACCGGCAGTAACAGTAAAGAAATTTTCCTTTTATTACGTCCGGCTTTCCAAAAACAACATTCCCCGTCCGGCTATTGCAGCCTTTCCCCTGTATAGCCGGCCACTTTCCAGGTTCTTCATATCCCCCGGAAATTCTATTACTGCTTCCTCCTCATTAAAATTAAACACGCAGTAAAGATCATTCCCTTCCAACTGTCTGCGGATTATCTCCAGCCCAAACGTCGGCAGAATCAGATTTCTTTTTACTCCAGCCCTGTCACAGGCATCTCCCAGAATTTTTTCCATAACAGTACGGCTCAATCCGGTTCCTATATAAAAAGCCGTACCTATTCTATATTCATTCCGGCTTACTACCATTTCACCTTTTTTGTAACTATCAAGGTATTCGCCGACTTTCTGCCCTGTTCCGTTTAAAAGCTCGCTCCATAAACTGTCATTACACTCCAGGATGGTGTCTGTTCCCGCCTTTACGTTCAATCGCACCTTTGCCGAAAATTCCTTAAATACAGGTTCCGCTTCCTGCACCGTTACGCCAAACAAATCATTAAGCCCTGCCGGAAGAGAGACTGTATATCCCATATTGTCAGGGTTTTTAACAGAGGTTAAGAAGGTTGAAACCAGTACGCCGCCTTCTGCTACAAATTTTTTCAACTTCTCCTGCGTTTCTTTCGACATAATAATTGCCGCAGGCAAAATTACTGTCTTATATTTCTTAAAATCTGCCTGAAAAGAGACCACATCCGCTCCTACTCCCATTCCGGCCAGTATGTCGTAAAGTTCGTTTATATAACGGATATATTCAAAATCCGGAGAATTGACGGGCTTAATTTTAAGGGCCCAATGGCAGTCATAATCAAAGCACAGCGCTACCTCATTCCTGATTTCCGACTTTTCCAGAAAATTTAGTTTTTTTAAAATTTCAGCCGTTTCCTGCATCTCATAATACCTTCTTCTCGGCACGCCATCCATATCTACAATTGCATAATTAAGCTGTTCTGCTCCCCCTGGGAAGGTACGGAATTGGAAATGCAGTAGCATATCCGCACCACAAACCATGGAATGAACCGCTGCCTGTTTGATTGCCCCCGGCGCAGACTGTGGCCGTCCCTCCCCGCCTAATTTGTGCCCGCCGCCGGAAGTAAATTCCAGAACCCAAAAGCGCATTCCTTCTTTCATTCCTCTGGCAAAGGCATACGGAAACGTCCCTATCTTCCCCGTTCTTAAGGAAGGATAATAGTCAAATGCAAAGCAGTCCAGTTCCTTGCTGCTTTCATAATAATTTATGCTGTTGGTAGCCAGCCCTGTGGTATTGGTGGTTACCACCCTATCGGTATATTTCCGCAGCTTTTCAGCCTGGATATTCTGATATTCAATCTGGGTTTCGCTGGAAAAACGCTCAAAATCCAAACGGATCGATGGGCCTTCGTTAAATCGGGGTACCTTTTGCTCTGCGCCGTTTTCTAGGGCATTAACAGGGGGAAATACTTCATCGAAATCATGATACTCCTGGGACCAGAAGATAGAGCCGCTCCTTCTGTTAAATTCTTTGATGGTATGGTATTTTGACTTCATCCAGACCTGGAATTTCTTTGTACAAACCGGACAATGGCAGCGTCCTGTATATTCCTGGGCCGGTTCATTGTCGATCTGGAACCCGATAACATAAGGATTTTTTCCGAACCGCTCGCCGATTTTTTCTGCAATGCGGCGGCTGTATTCCCGATAAGTTTCATTATTATAGCAATAATGACGTCTGCCGCCGAAGGGGCGGGTCACACCCCGGTTATCTACATACAAAATATCCGGATGCTTTTTTACCATCCAAACAGGCGGGCAGGCTGTAGGTGTACATAGGACGGAGCTGACCCCGGCCTTTCCCAGTTTATTGACCACGCCCTCCAGCCAAGCAAAGTCAAAGACATCCTCCTGGGGTTCCATCCTGCACCAAGCAAATTCTCCCATTCTTACGGTATTAATTCCGGATTTCTTCAGTAAATCCAGATCATGAGCCAGCTCCTGCTCATTTTTATGTTCCGGGTAATATGATACTCCATAAAACATATTGCATCCTTCTTTCCTATTTTATTCCGTAAAAGGGCCTCTGCCACCGTCCCGCCTTTCATAGGGCGGTAACGCAGAGACCTTTTTCACCGGTTACTTTATAAGCAATTATTTGATACTGTCATAGTAATCCTGATATATTTTTACATATTCTGCCGCACCAAGACGTTCGATTTCAGTAAAATATGCATCCAGTTCATTCAGAGATCTGGCTCCGGTTATAAATTTAGCGGATTCCTGCTCTGCATATTCCTTCACTATTGTGAGGAGATTTGCAGCCTTTAAAGCAGTTTCCTGATCAAGATATACAACACTGGGATAACCATTCTGTACATAAGGCTTCAGAGTTTCTCCCAAAGCAATTCTAAAATGCATCTCACCGTCCGTCAGGGTCTTACGCAGTTGGGAGGGATCGTCCATTGTAGAAGTATCCGGATAACCGTCATCCAGCTGTTCCTGCGTCCATCCTGCCAGCTGTTCCTTTACCAGAGTACTGTTGGCGCTGCCCAGTCCCAACAGCTTAAAGCTCCATAGAGCAACTTTCTTATTAATAAAATCGCCCTTGTTGGAGTATAAATCAGGATTTTCTGTCACATCAATCCAGGTTACCGCCTTGGTATCCGGATCAATTTCAAAGCCCTTTACCATATCATATAGATAATCTGTCTGAGTGCTTGCAGGACCACTGGTTGAAAATTCATAGTTCTGTCCGTCTTTTCCGAAGAACCAATCTGCAAATGCGAGCGCCAGTTCCGGATTTTCACATTTCGCACTTACTACAAAGTTGCCTGCATTAATAGAAGTGGTACTTGCCGGCCACATAGGCTCCTTTTCATAGGAACTGGTCAGCGGCTTTCCACCCCACCACGGAGAAAAATCAGATTTAAATGCGAAAGGTGCCTGCGCCAGTACACCTACCCGGTCTTCCGATGCAATCGCATCGGAGGTTGCATTATCTGTAGTATAGAAATCCGGATCCATTAGTCCTTCCGAATAAATGGTATTCATAGTCTTTAAATATTCACCATATGCTTCCCTATCTGCTACAGGAAGAACAACTTTATCGTTTCTTAATGAAATGGATAAGCCCTTAGGGTCTGTTGTGTTGTAACCATAAGCGTTCAGGACAACCAAACATGGGTTATTGTACTCATAAGCACCGCCCATAGGAACGATGTTATCACCACGTCCCTTAAATGCCCGGAGCATATCTATAAACTCCTCCAGTGTTTCCGGAACCTTAAGTCCCACTTCCTCCAGCCAGTCATAATTAATGAAATATCTCGGAATCTGGCCTCTGTCGGTAGGGTCATTGATGTAGCCTAAGGACCACACATGGCCTTCAGAATCCGTTACCACATCCTTATATTCCGGATACTTTGCATAAATTTTTGTCAGGTTCGGCATATAGGTTTCATTGATATAGGGCGCAAGATCTAGGATCTGGCTTTCTACTGCGCCATATGTCACCAAATCAGTTGCAGTCAGAGAGCCGCCGATGATCATATCCGGCAGGTCGCCGCCCGCAAAGGTCAGGGACAGATATTCATTTACATTTTCATCGGTAAACTTATCCACTTCCAATTTAATATTCATTGCATTCTCTGCGAATTGAAAGAACCACATGTCCTCTGGGTTGCCGGAATCCACATTCATTCTTGCCGCAATTTTCAGGGTCTTATCCGTCCCTATTTTTACGATGGGAAGATTGCCAGACACGTCCAGCCATTCTAGTCCGCTTTCCTGTGTTTCACCTGAGTTTACAGCTGAAGCGTTTTCCCCGTCACTTTTCTCCCCCCGGCTGCCGCAGGCTGTACATGAAACAGCCATCATCGCGGCCAATATCGCTGCTGTTACCCGTTTTAAATATTTTTTCATAACAATTTACCTCCTACAGTTTATTTTGTTGTTAGTACTAAGCGGTTCCCCTTATCCCTTTACAGAACCAACCATAATCCCTTTTGTAAAATATTTTTGCAGGAATGGATAAGCAACCAATAACGGGGCACTTGCTATAAATACAATCGCATATTTTATTCCCTGTGCCATCTGTGCCCTGTGCACCAAATAGGCCACCATATCAGCATCCGCATTTTCCATATTGCTCATGGAAAGCTCGTTGGAAATCAAAATTCCACGCAGAACCAGCTGTAATGGATAATAACTTTTGTTTCTGATATAAAGCAGTGCGTTATAATAACTGTTCCAGTGGCTTACTCCATAATATAAGGCCATAACCGCTGTTATGGGCTTAGCCAAAGGCAGCGCTATTTTTAAAAAGCACCGCAGTTCCGAAGCCCCGTCAATAGAGGCCGCTTCATAAATATCCTGGGGGATACTGCTGGAGAAATACTCTCTGGTTACAATCAGGTTATAGCAGCTTACACCGGCTCCCACTATCAATGCGAGGGGATTATCAATTAGATTTAAATCCTTCATTAATAAATATGTGGGAATCATACCACCGCTGAAATACATGGTAATGAAAAAAAACCAGGAAATCACATTACGAAACGGTAAATTTTTTTTTGTTAGCACATAGGCTGCCGGAATGGTCAAAACCAGATTATATAAGGTTCCAAACACCGTATAAATAATACTGTTCCGATAGCCGATCCAGAGCTGCTTCTCTTTGAATACGTACTGATAAGGTTCTAAAGTAAATTTTCTGATCCAGAGCATGGTCCTCCCCAATGCCACCTCCTGCGGTTCGGAAAAGGATGCAATGACACAGAAATATAGCGGATAAATGGTCACCAGTGTGATACACAGCACTGAAATTGTATTGATAATGTCAAAAGTGCCCGCATTCTTTAACTTATGTTGTTTTGTTTTACCTGAAGCCATATTTTTATCATCCTTCCTACCATAAACCAACTTGGGCTACTTTTTTGGAAATTCTGTTTGCAATCACAATTAAAATAATATTAATCATATTATTAAATAATCCGATTGCGGAAGAGTAACTGTACTGATGATTTATAATTCCGACCTCATATACATAGGTGGAAATTACGCTGGAGGCGTCCATATTTAATGGATTCTGCAGCAGAAAGGTTTTTTCAAATCCGACAGAAATTAACGTCCCTATTTTCAAAATAAACAGGATAATAATAGTAGGCTTCAGGTGCGGAATATGTACATTCCATATAATCTGCATCCGGCCGGCACCGTCAATTTCTGCTGCCTCTACCAACTCCTGTGAAACACCGGCTAACGTTGCCAGATAAATAATGGTTCCCCAGCCAAGGCCCTGCCACAAATCGCTGACGGCGTAAACCGGTGCAAAGGCGGAAGGTGTTGACATGAAGTCTGTCCGTTCACCACCGAAAAATACGATGATATTATTGATAAGCCCCTCCCGGTCCAAAAACAGGATAACCATGGAACATACAACAACAGTAGATACAAAGTGCGGAGCATAGGTAATCATCTGGGATACCTTTTTAAATTTCTCATTTCTAAGTTCATTTAACATAATAGAAAAAATAACAGGTATCGGAAAGGTACAGAGGCAATACAGGCTAATACGGACGGTATTCCAGAGGACCTTTCCAAAATACGGATATTCAATAAATGCTTTGAAATGCTTAATTCCCACCCATGGACTTCCTCTGACTCCCAGACTGGAGCGATAATCCTTAAAGGCTATCTGCACTCCGTAAATCGGAATGTAATGAAAAATGAATACGGTAATGACGGGCAGCAGAATCATCAGATAGAGCATTCTGCAGCGATACATTTGTCTTAAAAGTTTTTGCAGCTTTCCTTTTTTCATTTGCTCTTTCACTCCTTTGCGACGTTTTTAGTTGATTCCTTTATAACTGATTCGTTTTCGGCTTTCAATACCGTTAACCTTTCTGCAAATACGCTTTTCGTAAAAAGACGGCGGAGGTTAACTTTTACTATTAGTCTTTTTGTAATATCAATCCTTTTTTCGTTATTTTGCAGCGATTTTTATATATTTTGAGCGGTTATAGTTGTAGTTTTAGTAAAATATGCTATAATTACTTATATTATAAGTGAAAGGAAAGCGGGTAAATGAATTTTGGAAAAAAACAAAAAAAATTATCCAATCCTTATTTGATTTCTTATCTAAGCTTCGCGTTGCTGTGTTGCGTGGCCCTGACGATTATTTTTCTCTATATCAATGTGCAGAATGTAAAGCGTGACCAAGCACTTCAAAACCGTGATAAGCTGCTGCTTATCACAAAAGATCTGGAGCAGCAAATGGATACATTTAATAATATCAACCTACAAATTTCTATTACGAAGGCCTACCAGCCTTTTTATTTCAAAATGAATAAATACTATGAACAGACACTTTTGAAGGATTTTCCTCAGTATCGGTCCTATTCCCCCCTTAGTGATGAATATTTCCTATATTATTTTGGTGAGGAATCCATTTTTCATTCCGATGGATTTACGATACGGCTGGATATTTATCTGGAGAATTTAAAGAAAGAGGAACGCCAGACACTTAAACAGATGTTAAACCAGCGGGAAAATATTACAAGAATACTTCCTGTCCATGACTGTTTCTATATTTTTACACCGATTTGGATCAGCAATATTGAAGCGGCTCCCACAGCTATGCTTGTGTTTGTGATTAATAATGATACATTAAATTCCCGTTTCCAAACTGTCAGTGGGGGCCTTAACGGAAGCCTTGCACTTTATTCTGGAACAAAATTTTTATATACCAATCAGGCTGATGCCTTTTCCTTAAATCAGAAGAAAATCTTGTCAGGCAGCACGGAAAATGAGTTTTTCTCCGTTTATTTTCTTCCAGATTACAGCAATACTTCTGTTTTCAATATTTTTCCGCTGCATGTTCTGCTCATTCTGGCCGTAATCATTTTCTGCCTGAGTACCGGAATTATTTTTGCCTATCATTCTTATAAGCCGATTCAGACAATTATAAGGAAATACCGCCAGACACTAAATCTGTCTGAAGAAGCACATTTTAAAAATGAGATGGATGAAATTAATTACATGATGGATTCCATTTTACAAAATAATATTACAGCCAATACGCAGTTGGAACAAAAGCAGGAAATTCTGCGCATCCAGATTTTACAGTTACTGATTAACGGACGTTATTCTTTTGATGTCCAGCCATACCTAAACCAAGTGAAACTATTTTTTCCGGGTCCATATTTCTTCGTCATCAACATTTCCTTTAATAAGCAGGAGGAGGGGCCGGGGCGAGATTTTTTTGTCGAACTGAAGGGATTAATTGAACAGCTTTCCGAGCCAAGAGAAGGGAAATACGTCTATGGGCTGTTAAACCCGGAACAGAAACATATTTATGTCATGTGCAGCATTATGGCTCCGGATAAGGCTTACGAACTGACGGAAAACGTTCAGGATTTAGCGGAAAGCTTTGAATATGAACCCGTGATAGGACGGGGAAATGTCTACACCGACCTTTCTAAATTGTCCGCATCCTATCTGGAGGCGTTAGACAATGTCCACAAATCAGTTTTACCTCATAAAGACAGCGGGTTGGAGGCACAGAAAACTATTTATGAACAAAACGAGTTATATCGTATTTCCGGTGCACTTTCTTATGGAAATAAAGAAGCAGCGGGGGAAGCGTTAAACGGATATATTCAAAATATCGAGAATTCCAATCTGTCTATATTAATGCAGCAATATATATTTACAAATTTTCTCAGTGAGATCACCAGAGTAGCAAGAGAATATCATATTGAGTTATCTCACCAGAGCCTGAGTCTGATTATTGCTGCTAAGAATATAAAAAATTTTAAAGAAGCGGCGGAGTCAATTATTTATGATTTCTGCAGCAAATTTCTGCAGCAAAAAAACCGGATTATGGAGGATGAGTCATATCGGGTGTTTCAGTATGTAAATGAACATTTTTCGGATTATGAGCTATCCATTGAGAAGGTAGCCGAAGTACTGAAAACCAACACTGCATTTGTGAGAACGGCAGTCAGGGAACATACAGGTAAAAATTATAAGGACTATTTGATCTTCTTAAGAATTGATTATGCAAAAGATTTACTGGTGAAAGAGAAGATGACAGTGGCGGAGGTGTGTCAGAAGGTAGGATACAGCAATATTTCATACTTTATTAAAGCGTTTAAGGCATGCACCGGTGTGACGCCGGCAAATTGGAGGAGAGGATAACCCCTTCCTCCGCCTTGTAATTAAGGTTACAGTTCAGCCTATGGTACCGCGAGGTGTTTTTTGTGAGTGGAGCGAAGCGGAAGTCACAGAAAACCCGAGACATATGTGCGAAATTATGCAGAATGCATAATTTCTGTGCATCATTAGTTACAGTTTAATCTTTTACTTGAATTATTCAGGTTTTCCATATATTATATTAGTGTGAAATAAAAAATAATTTCAATAAAAAGCATATTTTTTCACGTATCTTTTAAGGGAGCGATAAATCAATGAAGAATACAATGTCAAAAGCCGTATGGGGTGTTTTTTTTATTCTCCTTGGTATATCATTAGCAGGAAGGGCAGTTGGAGTATTTGATTTTAATATTTTTTTCCCTGGGTGGTGGACCCTATTCATTATAGTACCAAGCGCAATTGGCCTGGTTAACAGTGAAAACCGCAAGGCATGCATATTTGGGCTTGGGATAGGAATTCTGTTACTCCTTACGGCACAAGGTATTGTCGGTTGGTATACATTTCCCAGACTTATCATTGCTCTTATATTTATCTCTATTGGCTTTTCCTTTCTGTTTCGGAGGGAAAGAAGAGAAGGTGAGGAGGATTATTATTCCGGCAACCGGGAGTCCAATCGGGACAAAGACGCCCAAGGCAGCGACGGTACCTGGAACAGCTACAATAATCAAGACGGCGGCGGGGACAAAAATGGTTATAATGGTCAAAACAGCGACAGAGAAAATCCCACCGGCAGTTATCATAAAGATAATAGCGGCTATCGTTCAGACTATAACAATAATAATTACCGTACCCGTCACAATGGCTACCATCATTTTACCGCCTGCTTAAGCGGCCGCAATATACAGTTTGTGGACGAAGAATTTACAGGCGCCGATGTAATGTCCATTTTAGGCAATATACAATTGGATTTAAGAAATGCGATATTAAACGATGATGTTGTAATAGAAACCACCTGTATCCTGGGCGGGGTTGACATCTATGTTCCGAATAACGCAAAAGTAGTTTTAAACTGCACCCCTATTTTAGGCGGCGCAGAAAATAAAGTAATATCGCTCTATAATACGGAAGGGAATATTTATACCATATTTATCCGGGGAATCTGTATCTTAGGCGGAATAGAAGTAAGATAATATTTAGCAGCTTTTCCTATGAAACATCCATGTCCGCCCTTGCCGACACCACAAGGATGCGGGGTGTTAAAGTAAAGCCGGGAGTCCTGAATAAAAAAAGTATTAGCAGGAGGGATACCATGTATTTAGATAAAGTGGTTCTGTGCGCCAGCAGTGCGTACAAACAAAAATATTATTTTAATAGAGACTTTAATGCTCTTCCTGATAGTATTAAGGAAGAGCTTAAAATAATGTGCGTGCTTTTCACGGAGGATGTGGGCGGTATATTAACGTTGGAATTTGACGAGGAAGGTAATTTAATGCTCAATGTAACCAGTGAAGAGGGAGATGTTTTATTTGATGAAATTGGAAGTGTATTAAAAATAAAGGAAATACGGCAGAAGAAAGCCGAATTATTGGAATCTCTTGAACTTTTTTACAGGGTATTTTTTTGGGGTGAAGAGTTGAATTGATTTTTAAAGGCTGCCTGCATATATGGCATTGAGAACTCTCGGAAACTCCATTGTACGCATCTTTGCTCACAAATCTGCATACAAAGAGTTTCCGAGAGTACTCCAATTCTGAAAGGAGAAAGACATGTTATTAGTAATTGATGTGGGGAATACCAATATAACCCTGGGAGTATTTAATAATGAGGAGCTGGCGGCCAGCTTCCGGATGACGACAAAAACACCCAGAACCTCTGACGAATATGGCATTACAATATGTAATCTGCTAAATAACAGAAAGATTGATACCGAGGATATCGAGGCAGTGATCATTGCAAGTGTTGTGCCTGGAATTATGCATTCCTTAAATAACAGCATAAAAAAATATTTAAACCGTATGCCCCTTGAAGTCGGAGCGGGTACCAAGACGGGAATAAAAATAGTGACGGCAAATCCCAGGGAAATCGGAGCAGACCGTGTAGTGGATGCGGCTGCTGCCTACGATATCTATGGAGGACCGTTAATTGTTATTGATTTTGGAACAGCCACTACCTACGATTTAATTTCGGAAGACGGCTCCTTTCTGGCGGGAATTACGAGCCCGGGAATCCGTATATCGGCGGATGCTTTATGGAGAGAAACGGCAAGGCTGCCGGAAATAGAAATTAAGAAACCCGATTCCATTTTAGCCAAGGAAACTATTTCCAGTATGCAGGCAGGCCTGGTGTACGGATATATCGGACAGACCGAATATATCGTGAAAAAAATAATAGAAGAATCCGGGTTCCAGGGTATGAAAGTAATTGCAACGGGAGGATTAGGGAGAATTATAACGGAAGCTACGGATGTGATCCAGATTTTTGACCCGAATCTGACCTTAAAAGGCTTACGGTTAATATATAATAAATGTAAAGGTAAATAAAGATAACAGATATAAAGGGAGTACTTAAATGAGTTTAAACATCGGTAATGTTAAAATAGACGGCAATTTAATATTGGGTCCCATGGCAGGTGTAACAGACCTGCCATTTCGTATCTTGTGTAAGGAACAGGGAGCCGATTTAATTTATACGGAGATGATAAGCGCCAAGGGGATTCATTATAACAATAAAAATACGGAAAGCCTTCTTATGGTATCTGAAAATGAGCGTCCGGTTTCCCTACAGTTATTCGGGGCGGACCCTTACATCATGAGTGAGACGGCAAAGCGGATTGAACACCGCAATTTCGATATACTGGATATTAATATGGGCTGTCCTGTCCCTAAGGTTGTTAACAACAAAGAAGGCTCTGCTTTAATGAAGGAACCCCGATTAGTAGGTGAAATTGTATATGCAGTTGCGACGGCAATTAGGAAGCCTGTCACCGTAAAAATACGCAAAGGCTTTGAGCCTTCCACCGCCAATGCGGTGGAAATAGCCAGGATAGCTGAAGAAAACGGCGCGGCAGCCATTGCTGTTCATGGCCGGACCAGGGAGCAGTACTATAGCGGGAAGGCAGACTGGAATGTAGTCCGGGAGGTAAAAGAAGCAGTATCGGTGCCTGTTATCGGTAATGGGGATGTCTTTACGGCGGAAGATGCCGGGCGCCTTATACAGGAAACAGGCTGTGACGGCATTATGCTCGCGCGGGGAGCCATGGGTAATCCTTGGCTGTTTGCACAGATTAAGGAATATCTTAAAACAGGTATGAAACCAAATAAACCGTCCGTGCATGAGGCAGTGGATATGATGCTTCGCCATGCCAGATTATCCGTTGAATATAAAGGTGAATATATTGGTATAAGACAGATGCGCAAACACGTAGCCTGGTATGCTGCCGGCTATCCTTTGGCCGCCAGGTTAAGGAAGCATGTGAATGAGATAGAAAGCTACGGGGAATTGGAGGAATTGTTATTACAATATCTTTATTCCATTTCCGACCGGGCAAATGTATAATTGTCTTATGTGCAAAAAGCTTTCCATGAGGATTTTACGAAGGGAAAGAACCGTATCTTTGAGAACATATCGTTGAGAATAAAAGAAAAAGTTTCAAAAGGGTTATTTAGTAAAAGAAAATTAGCCAAGGAATATTAGCATGTGGTTTCTCCATTCAACATTATTCACAAAAAATGAATATTTAGTAGAAAACAGTTGATTTTTAAAAATAAAGATAGTAATATATTCACTGCAAAGACAAATGTACGCCATACAAGAACAAAAATGGAAAAATGTCGTATATATAGTCGCGCACTAATCATAGAAAGTAATGCTATTATTATGAAGGAATGAATATCGGGAGGTTAACATGAGCAAATTAAGAGTTGGTATCTTAGGCGGTACCGGAATGGTAGGACAGCGTTTTATTGCATTATTAGAAAATCACCCCTGGTTTGAGGTTGCAGTGATAGCTGCCAGCCCGAGAAGTGCGGGAAAAACCTATGAAGCTGCAGTAGGAGACAGATGGAAGATGACTACCCCTATGCCGGAGGCTGTGAAAAAAATAATTGTTAAAAACGTGAATGAAGTTGAGGCAGTAAGCAGCAAAGTAGACTTCGTATTCAGTGCCGTCGATATGACGAAAGAGGAAATCAGGGCAATTGAAGAAGCTTATGCTAAAACGGAAACACCTGTTGTATCCAATAACAGTGCTCATAGATGGACTCCGGATGTTCCTATGGTTGTGCCGGAATTAAATCCGGAGCACTTAGAAGTTATTCCCGCTCAAAAGAAACGTTTGGGAACCCAAAGAGGATTTATTGTGGTTAAGCCAAACTGTTCCATACAAAGCTATACACCGGCGCTGCATGCCTTAAGGAAATATGGCCCCAAGGTTGTGGTGGCCACTACCTACCAGGCCATTTCAGGGGCGGGCAAGAATTTTAAGGACTGGCCGGAAATGATAGACAATGTCATTCCGTATATAGGCGGGGAAGAAGAAAAGAGTGAACAGGAACCGTTAAGAATCTGGGGTAAAGTGGAAAGCGGCCGTATAGTAAAGGCCTCTTCGCCATTTATTACAACACAATGTATCCGCGTACCTGTTACGGACGGACACACTGCGGCTGTATTTGCAAGCTTTGAAAAGAAACCGGACAGGGAGGAAATAATAAAAGCCTGGAGGGAATTTAAAGGCCTGCCCCAGGAACTGAATTTGCCAAGTGCGCCCAAGCAGTTTATTCGATACATGGAAGAAGATAACCGCCCTCAGACCAGACTTGACAGAGATTATGAAAATGGAATGGGTGTTTCTTTGGGCAGATTACGTGAGGACACCGTTTTTAATTATAAATTTGTAGGCTTATCCCATAATACGGTGCGGGGTGCGGCCGGCGGCGCAGTTTTAATTGCGGAATTACTGAAGGCACAAGGATATATCGAAGCCAAGTAATCATATTTTTAAACTTAATCCGAACCAAAAAGAAATCTTATAAATTCGGCTGCATTCTGTTTATTTTCAGAATTTGCCACAATACCCAATACCGGTCTGTCAGTGAGCGTTTCCTCGTTGTCATATATTTTAGCCCCGTCCAAATAAATTCCGTAGGCGCTGGAGGCGGAATCCTCCTCCGTATTGGAATAATAGAAGGAATCAGCCAAGGCGGTACATAAATCCGTCGGCAGCTGATCTGATAATTTACAGAAGTTGCCCAGGTTTGCATAATTGGAAAAAACGGATTCCGGTGCTATTATGACGTCAAGTTCTCCCGCATAAAGGTACGTGACCAGCTTTTGCTGAGAGGCCAGGGCATATTCATTGCTATCGTCTCCTAAAAAGAAGGAAGCATCGATGTTAATTTCCTGGGTTTTGGGATCGATACCAAGCTTTTGGCCGAAATCATTTTGAAGGGCGGCCGACGTATCGTCATCTATTACGGAGTTTACAACCGCGGCGTATAATACGGTTTCCGGCTTGGGCGTTAATATGGTATATATAAAATAAGCCGCCCCTATGACTATTGCGACGACAACTATGGTTGTAAGCCGGTAATAATTATTAAAGTAGGTAATTTTTTCTTTAAAAGTCATTTCGCTCAGTTTTTGTTTTTCTGTCTGCTGTTTCCTTTGTCTGTATATTTCGGCAGATTCATCAAGAACAGTATCTTTTAATTGACCTTTATCAACCATAAAAATTCCCTCTTTTCAACAAAATGTAATGGATTTAACTGGAATAATATAACTTATCGGAAGATGCTTTTTATCTTCCGATAAAAGGCGGAGTACTAACCGCCGTGCATCCGATTACAGGAACGTGGTTTTTGTTCCTGTAATATAACTTATCGATAGGATCTCTTCCCAATATATTAGAATAAGTTTACCATAATTAAGAGGTAAAAAAAAGAAAATAATTCTTAAATATTCATAAAAAAAGGATGGCATTATTTAAGATTCATAAAATTATATTACTTTGAAAGGATGTAAGATTATTGGGACGAGGTTGCGGAGTGTTATAATGATCCTGCAGGGTATTTCTAGATATTATATAAATAAATTTTCTTCCATGAAATTACTTTATTAACTTGAAATGTTTTGAAAAATAGAATATGTTTATAATAGAGGTTTGTAGTAATAGGGTAACATTACAGAGTGTCTATAATATTATTGATTTTGAACATATTATTTAAAAGTTGTACTTTCATCTATTCACGATAGGGGAGGAGTGATATTTATGAACAAAACTATACAATTATTAATTTTTTTAGTATTAATGGTGATATATTTACCTTCTTGCAGCATGAATGAAACAGATTATGCTCAAGAAAAAGTTAAGAGTAAGCAAGAAACAGATACCGATTTTTTTTCAGCTGAGGAAAAAGAGAAATTGGGTATAACAGACGGCACATCTGTAGAATTGTACTCTAATCCAAATCTTGAAAATCAATATTTTGTAAAAGTAGTTACAGAAGTTGACTGGAGTGAGATGTTATATCGGGTAACAGTTAATGGTAATAAAAAGTCGATTGAAGTTATGTTAGGTGATGAAGGGTATGCTATTGTGGATGATGTTACGTTTTACACACAAAGAGATAACCTTGAGCTGCCGAATAAATATATTCCAATATTATTAGCAGTAACAACATCCTCCCATATGGGTAACGGAAATACTATATTCTATGCATTTACACAAGATGGGACAATGGATATGTTGCTTAACGCCAGCCATACTGTGGACAGGGAAAAAGATACGACTAATGGTGCTATTTTTGAAAATGGTAGATTGTCCGTAGATATTTCGGAAAACAAAAACGGAAGTGAATATAGTAACATTGTTTTTAAGGGAAGAGAATATATGTATGGCGTAAAGGATAATGATATAACAGGAGAATATCTATATCAAATAATAGATATAAAAAAATTATATTCCTTTAACAATGAGACGTTTCAATATGAGGAAACATCAGACAAAGAAGATATAATACAAACAGTGGAAGGAGTAACATCGTATACAGATTTCTGGAAAGAACAGGCAGAATAGGGTTTAGAAAAATTAAAATCAGATTAAGATACATTTTGTTGCTTTGTTATCTTTACAATCAAGATATTAAAAAGTATACCGTGACCTCTTTGGACTGAAAGTTACGGTGATTGAACATGAACTGCCGAAAGAAGAGAAGGAATGTGTCCGGTATGCGGGAAAGAACTCCATGAAAGTTGAAATTCCATAACGGGCATACGATGTTGCGGAAGAGTTCCTGAAACATTATATCGGATATATCCATAAGGGCGGATATCCATTATATCATAACCTGCATTCGGGAATTATAGTGATGGGCAGCCTCGCTCATATAAAAAGAAAATTTTCCAACTCCTTAAAAGCACTTGAGGAAGCAGAGAAGAAGAACACATGGTGTTATAAATCTAATACGGCATCCAGAATGGATCGATTAATTTTTACATGGTCAAAAGAATTCCCGGTACAGTGTAAAAAAAGAGGCAGCCGCCCAATAAAGAACTTGGGCGACTACCCTTTTTTATTTTTAAGTTGTATACAACTTAAGTTAAACTTAGTAAATGGAATTACTTAAAAATCCATTAAGTAAGCCGCTAAAATCAAGCCCGGTAACTTCATTTGCATGGGTAAGAAAACCTTCAATATCCACCGTTCCCAGATAGGAATTTACATCGGTTAAGCCGTCAAAGATCTGGTCGGAGGAAGCAGGAAACTCAATATCCTCATAGGTGCCTTCCTTACTGGTAATATTCAATGTGGCGGCTTCTAAGCCACCGTATATTACCTGGAGTACTATATCCTGCTGCTGTTCGTCAGCGGTACAGTTAAGAACCAGCGACCCGCCCGTTAAAAGGCCGGAGGTAACGGTGAATTTGCCATTGAGATAGCCTTTGTTTTTTACAAGATTCACATTTTCAGATGCAATATTGAATGAGTTAGTAGTATAATCATCATTTTCGGGGTTGTATTCCGAAAAGTTAAAAACGGAAGTTCCGCTGAAGCCGTCTGCTGTAGACGTGCCGTCAGTGTTAAACTCGATTATATTTACCCCCTTTTCCTTCACCCAGGCGGTATAGCCGATTTTACGGCCCTTAGCGGCAAGGTAGTAACCGCCGCCGGAGGGATTCTTTTCCTCCTGAGTAGTAAATTCCCGGCCCATAATCTTTCCGGTTTTATCCACATAGACACGCATTAATATGGAATCCGCAGCCGTCATAGACTTTTTCTCATTGGTTAAATCCGTACTTGCATCCTCTATCAATTGTGAATATTCTTCTTCCTTGCATACCTTTAGGGACACAAACAGTTCTTTTAACGTTTTATCATTTTTAGCTTCCTTAAGGACAGCCGTTAATATGTTATAAACATCTTCCCCGTTAAGCTCGGAAGTCAGCATATTATAAGTACTTTTTAAATTGGAAGCGGTAATACTCACATTTTTATCTAACTTCATATTATCGATATTATCGATAAACAAAGCGGAATATTTCTTTAATAATGAATTGAGGGTTTCCGGAGAGAACGTTTCCTTATTCATAAAAGCTTCTATTTCCTTAATATACTCACTGTAGTTAAATTCGGAGGCAGTTTCGCCGGAATATGACATAAGCTGGTCTAAGGGAAATAAAAGGTAAGCGCCGCTAAGTTCAGGTATATTAGCAAATAATTCGCCGCTTTCCGAATTCAAAAGAGTATTTACGGTAACAAGGGATTGCTCATTATAGAAAATGCTTATGGCCGATTTCCCATTATTCTCTTTTGACAGTGAATGTATCTTCGCTTCAACTGACTGAAAATCTTCCAATCCTATTAAACTGGTAAATTGGGGATTTACGGTTAATTTTAAATTGGTATCCTGCGCAATACCGGAGGTCTTGTTTTTCTGATACAAATCAAGGTATTTATCATAGGATGCGGTTAAGGAATCAATTCCTTTATTAATGTTTTGTTTCTCGATAGCAGAATAGTATTCCACGGGACTTTTAGTCAGTAAGGCAAAGGTATTTGATAAGGTACGATTGGCCAATGCCAATACAGAGCCGGCTAAAAGTACTGCGATGATAGCTATGGCTGCTATTAATTTCAGTTTCGGTTTCCTGTCCGAAGAACCGTCCGGTGTTATTACAAAACTATGTTCATAAAACGGCTCCTCAAAAGTAGATTGTTCGGTTTCATTTTCAAAACTTTGATTGCCGGAATCAGCAGAATTAGCATCGCCGTATTCCTGGTCCCTTGGCATGAACTGGCTGTTATCAGGTTCATTGCCCTTATTTAAATCATTGTTTAGATCTCCCATCTTGAACCTCTCTTCTTTTATAATCCGGTATGCTGCAATTTTCTTCAATCCATGAATAAATGTCTATTTAGCCTTATAAGTAAGCCCCCTCCTTCTTAGCCAAGCGTAAGCGGTGGGTTTTGAGGTATAAGGTTATGAGCAAGTAGCACAGCGGACCCTCGGACCCTGAATATCCGCTTTGACTTAAGTGTCGTTTATTGAAGAAATGAGTCATATTAGTTTATGGTCTACATAAAAATGGTATCAGATGAAGGTAATAAAGTCAATTAGAATATGATTAAAATTTATTGATAAAGCCCAATTTTGAAAGAAAAAAATGAAAAACAGAATAAAAATTAAGAAATATGTAAAATTTACAGCTACCCGGTAGCTTTATTTAACCTTTAACGCTATAGGAATATTTTCGTTAAAGTAAGTGCCTATTTAAAACGGCGAAATATTTCGGAAAAATTGAGTTTTTAATATGAAAAAGTGTAGATTTTTATTTATCAAACCAGTTGAATTAGCATAAGATTTATTATATAATAATGCCGTGCTGTATTGAATTCAAGTAAATATTCTAGAGATAGATTTTCATCCAACGCCGCTATTTATGGTAGAATGTAGGCCAGCCCGCGGTATGCAATATACAATATGTAATTGCAGTTTGCGATGGAGCAGATGTGAATTCAGAGCAGTCTGGATTACATAAAACCAAGATATTTTTATAAAAATTTTCAACGAAAAATTTAGTAAGACACAGATGCGGCAAATAAAACAGAGTATCTGTAGAAAAGGAGATCAAAATGAGATACGGTTTTTTCGACGACGCAAAAAAAGAATATGTAATTACAACTCCTGCAACTCCTTACCCCTGGATTAATTACTTGGGTTCCCAGGAGTTTTTCTCTTTAATTTCCAATACGGCCGGAGGATACAGTTTTTATAAAGATGCAAAGCTAAGAAGAATTACCCGTTACCGGTATAATAATGTGCCTTTGGATTTGGGAGGGGGACGCTATTATTATTTATATGATGAGGGTGACTTCTGGTCACCGGGCTGGGCTCCCGCCAAAGCGGAGCTGGACAGCTATGAATGCCGCCACGGTATGGGTTATACCAGGATTGCCGGCAAAAGAAATGATATAGAAACCGAAGTTACTTTTTTTGTTCCCCTTAATTTTAACGGGGAAGTTCATAAAGTGGTTGTCAGAAACACCGGTAAAATGAAAAAAGAGGTTAAATTATTCTCCTTTATTGAATGGTGTTTATGGAATGCCCAGGATGACCAGACCAATTTCCAGAGAAATTATAATACGGGTGAAGTAGAGATAAAAGGTTCCGTAATCTATCATAAAACAGAATACAGGGAACGCAGGAATCACTATGCTTTCTTTTCCGTAAATGCACCCATAGACGGGTTTGATTCCGACAGAGAGAGCTTTCTCGGGACCTATAACGGGTTTGAAAACCCGCAGGCGGTGGCGGCGGGGAAATCCAATAACTCGGTTGGAGACGGCTGGTCGCCCATAGCTTCCCACAGCCTGGCAATTTCCCTGGAGCCGGGAGATGCGAAAGAATATGTATTTATCCTGGGATATGTGGAAAATTCCTTAGAAGAAAAGTGGGAATCAAAGAATGTGATTAATAAGAAAAAAGCGGAAGAAATGATTGCGAAATTTGCCGTCAGTAAAGCTGTTAATCAGGCATTAATAGATCTGGCGGCTTACTGGGACAATTTATTATCTAAATATACCCTAGTTTCCAGAGATGATAAATTAAACAGAATGGTTAATATCTGGAATCAATATCAGTGTATGGTTACCTTTAACTTATCCAGAAGCGCGTCCTACTTTGAATCCGGTATCGGAAGAGGTATGGGCTTCCGTGATTCCAACCAGGACTTATTAGGCTTCCTGCATCAGATTCCCGGCCGCGCAAGGGAGAGGGTTATAGATCTGGCCTCCACCCAGTTGGAGGACGGCGGCGCTTATCACGAGTACCAGCCCCTTTCCAAGAGAGGCAATGATGAAATCGGAGGCAATTTCAATGATGATCCCCTGTGGCTTATTCTTGCGGTGACGGCTTATATTAAGGAAACCGGCGATTATAGTATTCTGGATGTTATGACTCCTTTTGACAATGATGAGACCAAAGCAACCCCTCTTTCCGAGCATCTTAGGAGAGCCTTTGACCATGTAATTCATAACGTGGGCCCCCATGGGCTGCCGTTAATCGGAAGGGCGGACTGGAATGACTGCTTAAATTTAAACTGCTTTTCCATGGAGCCGGGTGAATCCTTTCAGACAACGACAGGCAAAGACGGCAGGGTGGCTGAATCCGTTTTGATTGCGGGCATGTTTGTGTATATCGGCAGGGAATACGCCGTGCTTATGGAAAAGGTGGGAGATCAGGCGGAAGCGGACAGGGCAGTTGCACAGGTAAGCAGAATGAAGGATATTATAATGGAACACGGCTTTGACGGGGAATGGTTTCTTAGAGCTTATGATGACTTTAGTAAAAAAGTCGGCAGTAAGGAATGTGAAGAAGGAAAGATATTTATTGAATCCCAGGGCTTTTGTATAATGGGCGGCTGCGGTATAGAAGACGGCAGGGCAATCAGAGCTTTGGATGCGGTGGAAGAAAGATTGGGGACAAAATACGGCCTGGTTCTTAATAACCCGGCATTTACAAAATATTATGTGGAATATGGCGAAATTTCCACTTATCCGGAAGGGTATAAGGAGAATGGAGGTATTTTCTGTCACAACAACGCTTGGATTATGTGTGCGGAAGCCGCAGTCGGCAGGGGAGATAAAGCTTTTGATTATTATACAAAAATTGCCCCTGCCTATACGGAGGAGTACAGTGAAATCCATAGAATGGAGCCCTATGTATATTCCCAGATGATAGCGGGCAGGGATGCGAAAAGATTCGGTGAAGCGAAGAATTCCTGGCTGACAGGTACCGCCTCCTGGAATTTTGTCGCAATCAGCCAGTTTATTTTAGGTATAAAACCGGAATATGACGGACTTAAGGTTGATCCTGCAATCCCGGCTTCCTGGGACGGCTATCAGGTTACCAGACAATTCAGGGGCGATATCTTAAAGATTGCCGTTAAGAATCCACAACATGTATCAAAAGGCGTTGCCAGGATGACAGTGGACGGCAAAGAAATAACCGGCAATATCATTCCGGTATTTGGAGACGGGAAGGAACACGAGGTGGAAGTAATATTAGGATAATGAAGTTATCATTCCGGTATTGGCGGGATATTTATCCATAACTGACTATTTATCGAAACAGTATAGGGAGAAAAGATGGAAAATATTAGAGTTATTTATTGTTCTTTGTTCATAGTCTTTGCTATAATGACAATATAAATACCTGCTGAAGGAGAGATGCTATGCATAGTGTTTTGCTGGTGGAAGATGAAAAAATTGAGCTGGAAACTTTACGGGATTATATTAACTGGAAGGATCTTTCTGTTGATACGGTATACACGGCACGAAATGGCCGCAGTGCCATGGAATGTATTGTGCAAAACGAGCCGGACATAGTGATTACGGATATCCAGATGCCTATTATGAGCGGAATTGAATTGGCTAGGAGGGTGCGGGAGGACGGCTATAAGACGAAAATAGTATTTCTGACAGGATATGATGATTTTGAATATGTGAAGGCAGCCTTTAAAGTGCAGGCGGTGGACT
>JAATFT010000024.1 GCA_015655075.1 Clostridiales bacterium
CTCTGTAAAATCCCCTACAGCAGATTTTGTTGAGTGATAAAGCGAGAGAGTAGGGGTGTTATACTGCCACTCATAAAAGAAAGGTTGATGGACAAGCCACTTTGGTTTCTCTAAAAAATGGTAGCACCGCTTTGAACACATCCATCAATCCAAATATATTGACTTCAAAGTGTCTGCGATAATGTTTTATGTAGAGCGAGAGAATTCCGGTAGAGTTACGAAGTTTTTTTACTTTGAGATTGGAAAATTAAAAATTGTAAAAAATTTAAATTTACTCTTGTAAAATACGTTCTAATGTATTAGAATGAAATTATAATATTCTAATACGTTAGAATATATCTTTATAACTGGAGAGAAAGGTATGATTAATCGTGAAACTTTTTGACAGCGAATTAAAAATTATGGAAATACTTTGGAGGGAGGGCGATATTAGCGTAAAGCGGATTGCTGAAATTGCAAAAGAGCAGATAGGATGGAGTAAAACTACCACTTATACCAATATCAAAGATGCATCGATAAAGGCGCTTTCAATCAAGAATAAAAATGTCATTATCAACAAATTATTATGGAGGTAAAAGAGGTATGAAAAAACGTATGTTTTCTATTATGGATACAACTAACAAAAGAAAGGGCAGTATTGTTTTATGCGCCATTACTATTGTAGTGCTAATTAGTGGTTCATTAGTAGCTTGTAATGGAACTAATTCGAATGAAGAAACGCAGACACCTACGACATCAACAGACATCACTGCTGAAACACCTGAAGCTAGTACTGCCCCAACCGAGGGTGAACAGACATCAACAGACAGCATTGCTGAAACACCTGAAGCTAGTACTGCCCAAACCGGGGGTGAACAAAATACTGCAGAGAAATATACTAGTTTTATAAACAGTCAGGAGGGAGTGGCATTTAAGGAAGTTACTGATAGTGCTGTGAAGGCATATCTTAGTGGCGACTTAGACGAGCTATCAAATTATCTTTCCGATACATATACTGTAACAGCAAAATTAGATCTATATAAGGATATTGATAAAATCGAATTTTTATTCAGTGATGACTATATAAGGACAGATACTGAAATATCTGCAAATTATCTATATCTGATAGATGGGGACTCTAATTCGTATGTAACTATGGATCTTGTGAAAATAGACAATGAATGGAAAATAAACTTTATAGGTAATGAGAAATAAATGCATTATGCATCTGATACAACTAAAAGAATAATCTGAGTATTTTTCTACAAAAAAGGCAGGAGTATGAAATCTAAGAATGGCTTTTATGCGCCAGAATGCAGGATGCTACAAGCGGCGTGCATGGTCCTTGGGCAAGAGATGTTGTTAGTTCATCAACCCATGTTCTCTATAGCAATGCGAGCCATGCAGCAGGAGATAGCATGCGGGTACAGTTTTCTAATGATATAGATACAAACAAAATGGAAGCGGAAAATCATTGCTGTTTAAGATAATAGTTGGTCTTTTAAGACCCGATCAGGGAGAGGTTTCTGTTAGAGGGATGAAGCTGGGAAAGAACTCCGGCTTCCCTGAAAATGTGGGGATTTTAATTAACTTGCCGGGATATATTGAGTTATATACCGGATTAGAAAACCTACAGTTTTTAGCAGCAATTAATCATAGTATAGCAACATAAGCTATCATCGCTACCGTGAAGATGGTTGGCCTAAATCCGGCTGACAAGACAAAGGTCAAAAATTATTCCATGGGAATGAAGCAAAAGCTCGGCATAGCACAGGCAATCATGGAAAATCAGGATGTCATAATTCTGGATGAACCATTTAATGCATTAGATTATCAAACAAACAATGACATTAAGGCGATTATAAAGAATTTGCAGAAGGAACAAAGAACTATCCTTATTACCAGCCATAATTTCCAAGACATAGAGGAATTGTGTAGCGAGGTTTATATTATTAATAATGCTCATTTAGAAAAATTGACGGATGAAATGAAAAAATACTATTCAAATCGTAAGTGCTTCACAAGATGACGTAGTGAAAATGACTTGATTATAGCTATACTGACCTGAATAAAAAAATTCAGGAGGAACCTTATGAATCAAAAATCACTTGAGCTCTGGAAGCAGAGAATCGCCGACAGAAAAGTAGCGGTTTGAATGTCACCGATTGGTGTGAGAAAAATAATTTAAGATTTTATACTTAAGACAAACCAAGGTGAA
>JAATFT010000064.1 GCA_015655075.1 Clostridiales bacterium
GTTTGCAAAGAGAGAAAGATTGCCTGATATATTTGGCCAACTTTGTCTGGTAAAAACAAATAGTTACCTGAATGCACCTCTGTCCACAGAATCAGAAAAATATCCGGTTATACTGTTTTCGGGCGGAGGCGGTATGTTTAACGGGCAGAACGTTATACAGATGGAGGAACTTGCCAGCAACGGATTTTTTGTAGTTTCAGTTAGTCATCCCAAAGATGATTTTGCAACAGTATATTCCGATGGTACGGTATTACCATACGATACACAAATAGATGATGCATTGAATGATGATATGTCACAAGCAATAAATTATATGAAGAGTAAATATTCCATTGATGATGCCACACCAGAAATGCAGAGAACTATGATCATGGCCGCAAAGATTTCGAATAAGGATGCTAGGTTATGGGCAGAAAATTGCGTTCCTTTGTAACTGCACTATTTTTGTATCCTTAACGCACTGCGAAGTTTGCTGTTTTTAACCAAGGAAATAATCCTTTATTAATATATTTAAATCAATATTGCAAATTTATTCTGTGAACAGGGGGGACCCGATTGCTCTAATGATATAGAAGCTATATTATTGGAATGGAAAAGTATGTTTGCCCCGGCAATATTCAAAACCAGCTCGGCAAAATTTATTTCAAACCTGTATCGAAAATAAAAAATGGAATGTATTTGTTTGTCTAGCGTTTCAAGGCCCGGGCAATCTTTTGCCTTTAGAATATCACATATCTAAAACTCATTTCCGGGATTTATATAACAAGGGGAAAATGGGTATTCTTTGTTCAGATCGTAATACTGGCAAGACGGTTCGAGTTCATACGATTCCACCAGATAAGCAATTACATATTGAGCCAATTCTTCCGGTGATTCTTTGCAGCCATTCAGCAGCCATCGGTTTGTCATTCCCCAGAAGCCACCCATTCCAAAGAAAAAGTGATAACGTACTTTTGGGGAAAAATCGTAGCCTTCCATTTGTGCGTTTTCTGGTTTGACTTCTTTT
Source organism: Clostridiales bacterium (assembly GCA_015655075.1). GTDB lineage: Bacteria > Bacillota > Clostridia > Lachnospirales > Lachnospiraceae > Anaerocolumna. The sequence continues at coordinate 1,007 of JAATFT010000064.1, forward strand.
GCAACATCAAACATCAAACTATCATAGCTTTGAAGAAGAAAATATAACATTTCACTGTTTCTTAACAACTCAAGAAATGCCCGATGTTCTAACCAATATGAAAAATATCCGACTGCCGTACCATAAAAGGTACGGCAGTTTTCCTTTTGCATTCTCAGGCTCAAACCGTTGAAAATTGTTTGGCAGCATCGCATAAGCAGTTCCTCTTTGCCGGTATAATAACGGTAAAATGTGCAACGGGCCAATTGGGCCCGCTCTGCAATCTCTGTGATTTTAATTTCTCGAAACGGCTTCTCTTTCATCAAAGAGAGTAGCGCATCCATCATCCATTGCTCAATCTGGTTTTGTGTTTTTTGCTTTTTTTCTTTTTGCATTATTATTACTCCTGCGACATTTTTATGTTTTTGTATCATTTTCCTAAAACTATTGATTTGATGGTGCCTTTTGCTATAATAATAACATATTTTCCGGCAGATACAAGTGTCTCTTTTGAAGAGCTTACGTGTATCTGCCTGCCGTAGTCCTTCAGGCTGCGGCAATTATTAAGAGGATTGGTTAGCTGCGTCTAACATTCTAATCGGATTGGAGGTAGAAAATGAGTAAAGCAACATCCGCTGTTCAGCCCAAAGAAGTGAGAATGTCATATCTTTTTGAATTGGCTGGCAGCAAAAAAACAGGACTGTATGTTGCCGTTTTATTCAGTGTGCTGTCAGGACTGTGTACCTTTGCCCCGTATCTTATGGTATTTCGCACAGTACTGTTTCTATTTGAGAAAAACGGTGACAGTCAGGTGGCATTTAGGTATGGGCTGATTGCCGCAGCTTTTATTTTATTACGGTTTATATTTCAAACCATCTCGGTCAGTCTGACACATTATGGAGCATATACTGCGCTGTATGCCGTTCGTAAGAAAATCTGTAAGCACATTGGTGAGGTAAATCTCGGCTTTTTTACAGACAACAGTACTGGTGAGGTTAAAAAAGTGCTGATGGAGGATGTCGAGCGGCTGGAACAGTTCTTAGCACACCAGATTCCCGACATTACCGTAGCGGTTGTTGTACCTCTGTCTGTCCTGGGATACCTGTTGACGGTCAATATTCCAATGGCATTGGTATTAATGATTCCCATCATTCTTACATTGACTTTACAATCCCTTATGATGGTATTTTTTACTCCCCAAATGAAAGACTTTTCATTGATTCAAGGGCAGCTTAATTCTGCACTGCTGCAATTTGTCAATGGAATGCCGATTATGAAAACATATAACCTGACTGCGGATACCTATCAGGCTTATGCCCATGCGGGAAAAGAATTTAATGCCCTTTGGAAAAGAGTATCACGCGTGGCGGCTCCTGTTAGTGCAGTATGCAAGGTGTTGATCGAGTCCGGTATCTTTTTCACGCTGCCATTGGGCGGACTACTTTATTTGTCCGGCCATATTGAGCTGGGTTCCTATGTTTTTTTCGTCATCATGAGCATTGTTTTTTTATCATCCTATAGCAACCTGATGAACTTTGCACAAATATTCAGTCAGATTTCGGCAGGGCTTGGCCGCATCAAGGCTGTTATGGACATACCTGTAATACCGGAAGGAACCAGGACTCTTTCGCCAGATCAGAGCTGCTCTGATATTACTTTTTCTCATGTAAGTTTTGCCTATCAGGAGACAGAGGTTTTACACGATGTCTGCTTAACGATACAAAAAGACAGCCTGACCGCTTTTGTGGGTGCTTCCGGTGCGGGCAAAAGCACAGCCGCACAGTTGATCCCCCGTTTCTGGGATGTGACGAAAGGAAGTATATACATAGGGGAGCAGGATGTAAAAGATTTAATGACAGAAAATCTGATGGATACCGTGTCGTTTGTATTCCAGGATGCTTTTATGCTGGAGGATACCATCTATCAAAATATTGCTATTGGAAGAAGCGGCTGTACACGGGAAGAGGTGGAGAATGCAGCAAAGGCCGCACAAATCCATGAATTTATCCAATCGCTTCCCAACAGCTATGAAACGTATTTGGGTGCGGCAGGCGTTAAAATGTCCGGCGGCGAAAAACAGCGTGTTTGTATTGCCAGAGCAATTTTGAAAAAGGCTCCCATTATTATCTTTGATGAAGCAACCAGCTTTACGGATCTTGAAAATGAGCGTAAAATTCAGCTGGCACTGGGGAACCTGTTAAAAAGCAGGACCACTATTATGATTGCGCACCGTCTGCATACCATTGTCCATGCTGATAACATCTGCGTGTTTCAGGAGGGCAAGATCGCAGAAACCGGAACCCATACCGATTTACTGAACCAAAACGGCATTTATGCTCAGATGTGGCGTACTTATACGCAACAGGAGATGGGGGTGTCTGAATAATGAATTCTTTTTTGAAAGTTCTTGGGAGATTGATTGGCAAGGATGGACACCGTTTGATTTCTCCCATTCTGTTCAGTGTCATTGATTCTGTACTGAATTCCTGCATGTATGGAGTGATGCTGTTTACTTTACTTGATTTGGCTGCCGGACAATTTACGGCAGACCACTTGAAAAAGTACACGGCTTTACTCCTTGCCGTTTTCGTTTTGCGGTGTGCGGCACAAGCAATCGGCTTTACACAGGCACAATGCACAGGGCCTGATATTTCACAAAGGCTGCGTATGACCTTAGGAAATCACATTCGGAGTTTGAACCTTGGTTTCTTCAATCAAAACAGTATCGGAAAGCTCACTGGAACGCTGCTTACGGATGTCAATGACTTTGAAACGATTATTACCCATTGCCTCTGTGATGTTGTGAAAGTGGTCTCTTTTACAATCCTGGCTTTGGTTGTGTCTTTCCTGCTGGACTGGCATTTTGGACTGGCTATTATGATTCTGGTTGGAATTGCGCTCCCTTTACTGGTATTATCCGGCAAAATTTCTGCCCGCAACTCGGACGCACTGAGAGCAGCAAATCGGAATGTGGTTTCCCGTATTGTGGAGTATATAGGCGGTATACGTACATTTCGCCTCTATGGTCTGATTGGTACAAGATTTAGCCGGCTTGACGATGCACTAAAAAGGTTGCGTAAAGAATCTACAAAGGCCGAAATTTCCATACTTCCGCTTTCGATGAGTTTTTCAGCAATCACTGCGATGATTGTACCGGTGGCGTTGATTTTAGGAATATGGCTTCAGACGACAGAGCAAACAAATGCGACCGGCTTTCTGCTGATCGTGCTATTGGCAATCTCCATTTCCAGCACGATGACGGTAGTCAGTTCTTTATATCCCCAGATTCGTTCTATTTCTAAGGCAGCAGATAGTATCCTTTCAGTTTTGGACGAAAAGCCACTGCCATATGAAAAAGAACAGGCAGCTTTCCGGGATTATACGGTCGAATTCAGAAATGTTACTTTTGGTTATACAGAAAACAGCTCCGTTTTACATGATGTATCCTTTGCCGCACAGCCCGGTACTACTACGGCGCTAATTGGGCCGTCAGGTTCCGGTAAAACCACCATCGTAAGCCTGGTTGCCCGTTTTTGGGACGTGAGTGGCGGACTAATTAAAATCGGCGGACTGGATATAAAAGAGATTAAGCCGGATACGTTGGCGCAGCAGATGTCCATTGTGTTTCAGGAAGTATATCTGCTGGCGGATACGGTATTTAATAATATCCGAATTGGCAAAGCGGATGCCACAAAGGAAGATGTCATTACTGCGGCCAAAGCCGCACACTGTCATGAATTTATAATAGCAATGGAAAATGGGTATGATACCATAATCGGCGAGGGGGGCTCTACCTTATCCGGTGGTGAAAAGCAGCGTATCGCTATTGCCCGCGCTCTTCTTCGTGATGCGCCCATTGTTCTGTTGGATGAGACAACCTCCAGTTTAGATGCGGACAACGAAAGGGAAATTCAGCACGCCTTTAAACACTTGATGAAGGGAAAGACTGTACTGGTTATTGCCCATCGTCTAAACACCATCGTGAATGCGGACAATATCTTGGTGCTGGATAAGGGACACATTCGAGAAGCCGGCACTCATGTTGAATTGATGGAGCTGGGTGGATGGTATGCGCAAATGATTGAAGAACAAAGAAAGGCCGAACAGTGGGTGGTCAAATCCGAATAATAAAGAAGAAACTATCGACTCCCATGTGGAAATTAGCCCTGACCTTGTATGCAGTACCGTTCTGGGCCTGGAATACCACATTGGAACGTGATTACAACGGCTACGGCAGCGAAAAGTAACAAACTTAAAAACCTGAAATAATCGGATGAAAACGAATATTTTCCATTTCTTTTTTTGGAGATTCCTGCTAAACTGTGTATAACCGTTTATAGCAAGAAGAGAATGGAGGATGAAGCATGAGAGATTCTATACACAAATACTTTAAGGTCGGAACGATTTTGTGGATGAGCTATCCACCGGTTTCCTGTGATCTTGTGGATTCGGTCAGAAAGATATGCTGCGATGATTTTTTTGATGCCATTGAAGTAACGCAGATAGAAGAGGACGGCACCCGCGATAAGGTAAAGGAAATGCTTAAACAGTCTCACTTGAAAGTCTGCTATGGCGCACAGCCCAGGCTTTTAGGATCGAAATTGAATCCGAACGCATTGGATGAATCGGAACGATTGAAAGCAGAAAAGACTCTGATGGAGGCAATAGACGAAGCGGAATATCTTGGGGCGGGCGGAATTGCATTTCTGGCCGGAAAATGGGAAAAAGATACAAAAGATGCCGCATATTTGCAATTACTGAAGACGACCAGGAATATATGCGCTTATGCAGGAACTAAAAGTATGATGGTTGAACTGGAAGTTTTCGATTTTGATATGGAAAAAGCATCCTTAATCGGACCGGCACCCTATGCAGCCAGATTTGCCGCGGATATGCGTATGACAAACAATAATTTTGGATTGATGGTTGACCTGTCACATTTTCCCACTACTTATGAGACAAGCAAATTCGTTGTACAAACCTTACGTCCGTACATAACCCATTTTCATATTGGAAACGCTGTTGTTAAAAAGGGCTGTGAGGCTTATGGCGATCAGCATCCGAGATTTGGCTTTCCTGATAGTGCAAATGATGTGGAGCAGTTGGCGGACTTTTTCAGTATTTTAAAGAAAGAGGGATTTTTTAATGCATTAGAACCATATGTGCTGTCGCTGGAAGTAAAGCCATGGAAAGATGAGGATGCAAAAATCATACTTACGAACACCAAGAGAGTGATTAACCGTGCATGGGCGCTTGTGGAAGATTAGGGGGTGCTGGAATGAAAATTGTAATATTAGACGGATATACGGAAAATCCCGGAGATTTATCATGGGATGAATTGGGAAAATTAGGGCAGCTCACCGTTTACGACAGGACCGATCCCTCTCAGAGTGCAGAAAGGATTGGGGATGCCGATGCAGTCTATGTAAATAAGGTACCACTCAGCCGGGAAACGTTGGATAAATGCCCTTTACTCCGCTTTATTGGTGTACTGGCAACCGGATACAATATAATTGATATTGAAGCGGCCAGGGAAAAGAATATTATTGTCAGTAATGTTCCGACTTATGGGACACAATCCGTTGCCCAGTATACGATGGCTCTTCTTTTGGAGCTTTGCCATCATGCAGGCGAACATTCAGAATGTGTTAAGGCAGGGGAATGGACTGACGGCGAGGATTGGTGTTTCTGGAAATATCCGTTGATTGAGCTTTCCGGAAAAACCATGGGAATTATCGGGTTCGGAAAGATCGGACAGGCGGCAGCTAAGTTAGCCCGGGCCTTTGGTATGGATGTCCTGGCTTATGACAGCCGCCCGGTGCAGGGTTTGGAGCGTGAAGGCATACGCTATGCGGGCCTGGATGAAGTTTTGCAAAGCTCAGATGTTATTTCTCTGCATTGCCCTCTTTTTCCAAGCACGGCGGGAATCATCAATAAGGATACTATATCGAAGATGAAGACAGGTGTAATGATCATTAACACCTCCAGAGGTCCCCTTATGAAAGAACAGGATTTGGCAGATGCCTTAAATAGCGGAAAAGTGGCGGGAGCAGCGGTAGATGTGGTTTCAGAGGAGCCGATTAGGGCGGATAATCCGCTGCTTAGAGCGAAAAATATGATTATAACACCGCATATTGCATGGGCGCCGAAAGAATCACGGCAAAGGCTTATGGATGTGGCGGTTGAAAATCTGAGGGCATTTATGGAGGGACATCCGCAGAATGTAGTGAACAGTTGATGCTTGTCCCGCAGCAGTAGATGGATTACTGTCAAGCTGTTTAAATTGAAAAGAAAACTGAATAAAAGCGGATGGTTAATATTATATTTTACGAGAGGGAGATGCTGCTCAGCTGAAGAAAAATAAGTGGGCGGCATCTCCATTTTATATGCTGGTTTTGCCGTATTAATAAGTCTGTGGCATGGGAGGCATTATGAAAAATAAGATTATCTTTTCAAAATTAAAATTAAAGCAGCAAATTATTTTATTGGTCGGAAGTGCTATTGGGACACTTTTGATATTTCTCGCTACCTATATTGTGGTTTTAAATATTAATAACAGAGGGGCTCAGATTAACTATGTGAAAAGTTCGGTAAATCAGCTGATTGCCGAACTTGATAGTTTTGATACGGATCTGAAAAAAATTATAAAAACACTTGCTTATAACCGCACCGTAGAGGAATTTTCCATGTCTGAGGATATGGGCCTTCGGTATATATTAAGCCAGAACATTAATCTGATTGTAGAATCCATACAAATTTCAAATCCCAGAATAGACGGGCTGGCTTTCACAGATTTGAATCAGGTAATCATAGGAATACAGAATATTGAATTCTTCAGGTTGATTTATGACTTGAGGAACGAAATCGATAAAGACGGGCTAACGGATGATATGAACTATTACAGGACCGACAGCGGAAAAATAGTTTGCCTGAGCAAATCTTTCTATAATTATAAAACCGGTGTGCAGCATTATATCATTTCTATTTACAATATGGACAATATCGAAAGTCTGGTTGAGAAAATGCAGGCCATGGGAAAAAATGCAATCATTGTGCTGGATCAGAAACAGAATATCTTATTTTCCAATCAGGACTCCCGGGAAGAAAAAAGTATTGATTCTTTTCCCAAAGGCGGGCACAGTATAAACCGGACTTCCAAATCAGGATACTGGAGTGTTGTGGGGAACGCATATCCGTCGGCCAACAGCAGAGAAGTACAAACATCTATTAATGTTATGATTATGATTGTATTTATTATCTCGGGAGTCTTGTGCCTGACAGGATGTTTGATTTATAAGGGAATTGCCTCACCCATTGAATCAATTATCCGTTTTATGAACAATTATGGTAAATATTATAATAAGCAGCGTCTGCCGATCATCGGTACCAATGAAATTGCACAGATATCCATAAGTGTAAATGAGATGTTAGATAACCTTCAAAAAATGACGCGAAAAATTGTAAATACCCAGGAACGGCTTTATATCGCAGAATTATTAAAAAGGCAGGCCGAGCTTACCGCACTGCAGATTCAGATGAATCCGCATTTTTTATATAATACACTGGACTGCATCAAAGGTATCGCACTTGTTAGAAAGGTTTCGGAGATAGCGGAAATAGCAAATTCCATGTCTAAAATATTAAAGTATAGTATCAAAAGTGAAGATGTGGTTTTGGTTAAACAGGAAATCAGCAGTATTAAGGACTATTTGAAAATCATACAGATTCGTCATCAGAACCGGTTCGAGATAAATGTTAATGTGGAAGACAGTATAAATGATTTTCAGATACCCAAGATGATCCTGCAGCCAGTTGTGGAAAATGCTATATTCTATGGGTTGGAACGCTCTTCCGGTACGGGAATTCTGTGGATAGAGGGCAGAAAAGACGGGAAGGCGCTCCGGTTTATTGTGGAAAATACGGGAGAATCCATCAGCAATGAGAAAGTTGAGGAATTAACGAGATCATTTGAAGATAATAAAAACGCAGACAGAGGAGCCTTGTTTTCCGAGAAATCCAGTATTGGCTTAATGAATATTGATAAAAGAATTAAGCTTTTATATGGTGAAAACTTCGGAATTTCAATAAACGGGAGGAAGAAAGGCGGAACAAAAGTAACGGTAACGGTTCCGGGTGCCAGAACCGAAAATAATCGGTAAACTCCAAAATGAGTCCATTCAGTTCGGCTTTCGTTCTTTGTATAATACGTATATAAATTATAAAAGAAATGAGGAAGGATAATGGCAAGGAAAAAAGAATTTTACAGGTATCGATATATGTTCGTTTTAGCAATACCTGGTATGCTGTATTTTTTAGTTTTCAAAATTGCCCCTTTGTGGGGACTCTCCCTTGCATTCGTTGACTTTAATTCGTTTAAGGGTTTGTTCGGAAGTGAATTTGTTGGTTTTGGCAATTTTATCGATTTTTTCAACAGTAATAATTTTTATCTGATGCTGCGCAATACCATCGTAATCAGTATGATGAATTTGATTTTCTTTTTTCCGGCACCCATTTTACTGGCCCTTCTACTCAATGAAATTAAAGGGGAACATTTCAAAAAATTGACACAGACAATCGTATACATGCCGCATTTTTTGTCATGGGTAGTCATTGCCGGTATTACCTTTTTTATTTTCTCAAGTGACATCGGACTTGTTAATAAAGCAATATTAACAAGTGGCGGAGATGCGATTGGATTTTTATCAAATCCGAAACTGTTCTGGTGGTTTTTACTTGGGCAGACAACATGGAAAGAAATCGGATGGCAGTCCATTATCTTTCTTGCGGCGATTACACAGATTGATGTGTCTTTATACAAAGCAGCAGAAGTGGACGGAGCGTCACGTATGCAGAAACTACGTTATATTACGCTTTCAGGAATCATGCCTACAGTGGTTACAATGTTTATAATCAGGCTGGGAACGGTTTTTGATGTCAGCCTTGATCAGATTCTCATGATGAAAAATTCATTCGTGGCTGATGTATCCGAGGTATTTGATACCTATGCATATACACAAGGTATTATGCAGGGAAATTTAAGTCTGGGTGTTACAGTTGGTATTTTTAAAGGCATTGTCAGTATGGCATTTGTAATCACAACAAATGAGGTTATAAAGAAACTGGGTTATGACGGCATTTATTAGGGGAAAGGAATGAGAGATAATATGTTTAAGAAGCGGAGAAAACTGAAACATTTCACAATTGGCGACTATGTGGTATATATAATCATCAGCTTTATCTGTATCCTTTTTATTGCGCCTTTTATATATGCTGTCAGTATATCACTGACAGACCCTGATGTATATGTGCCATTTAAACTGTATTTGTTTCCGGATAAGATATCGCTGGCAACTTATAAATATATTCTGTCAAATGCAAGCTTCATGAATTCATTTAAGAACACAGTATTTATTACATTTGTCGGTACACTGCTGGATTTGTGTGTAACTTATACTTTTGCATACGTTCTGACTAAGAAAAATATGCCGTTTCATAAACTCTTTATGGGGATGGTTGTCTTTACCCTGATGTTTAATGCGGGAATTATACCGAATTTTATGATGGTGAAATCACTTCATCTGATAAATAGCCGCTGGGCACTGATTCTTCCGGTATTGACCAATGCGTGGAGTCTGATTGTTGCAAAGAACTTTATTGAATCAATACCGGGAGAAATCGAAGAATCGGCCAGGATTGACGGATGCAATGATATCCAGGTTTTTCTGCGTATGATTATCCCACTGTCAAAAGCTTCCATTGCCACACTTACGTTATTTTTTGCAGTCAGCCATTGGAATACCTATTTTAATGCACTTATTTACTTAACAGATACTAATAAAAGGACATTGCAGGTTTATGTGAAATCATTATTGATTGATGCATCTACAACCGGGGTAGGAGTTGATGTGATGAATATGCCGTCGGAAACAGTGAGGATGGCAACGGTTATTTTAGCAATGCTGCCGATCTTAGTGGTGTATCCGTTCCTGCAGAAGTATTTTGTCAAGGGAACTATGGTTGGGGCTGTTAAGGGATAAAAATAAAGGAATTAAGAGAGGAGAAGTTAAGATGAAGAAAAATGTATGGAAAAAATGTGGTTTATGTCTGGTAATGTTGTTAACTCTTTTGGCAGCAGGATGTAGCGGCGGAAAACAGGAATCCGGGGCAACAGAAGAAACCGGAAAACAGACAGAGCCGCAGCAGGAACCGTTGAAAATCACAGGAATGGCTAATTTGTATAATCTTGCACCGGAAAAAGACAATGAATTCTGGAAAGCCATGGAGGAAAAGTTTAATGTGGATTATACGGTGGATTGGGTTCCTACTGATACCTATGAGCAGAAAATAGAGCTTGTGTTATCTTCCGGAGAGCTTCCTGACTTGATGCAGATACAGAATACCTCTGCTCCAAGCTTCCAAAAGGCAGTTGAAGCAGGAGCATTTTATGATATTACTGAATTATTGGGAGATTTCAGCGAATATCCTAATTTGAAAAATAATACGAATCAGAATGCATGGGTATTAAGTAAAATTAAAGAGAAAAACTATATTGTGCCAAGAACCAGAGGAAATCTGGATTCCGGTCTTATGATCCGCAAAGACTGGCTGGATGAGCTGGGGCTTAAAGTACCGGAGACAATGGAAGAGTTTAAAGACACCATTACAAAAATTGTTCAAAGTGATCCGGATGGAAATGGCGCTAACGACACAATTGGCTTATTGCTGGGCGTGGAAAATATGGATGGTTTCTGGCCGGCGGCATTTGGAACCAGGGATATAGAAAGAGATGCGGATGGGGGCATTATCTATGAACGCCTGACTGATAAATATGCAAATTATGTCGATTACATGAGAGAACTTTACAGTAATGGTGCAGTTGCCAAAGAATTTGCATTAATCAAAGGGCAACAGGCCGAAGAACTGTTTTTATCAGGAAAGAGCGCTACTTATGTAAAAAACGCCTGGCATTTATACCGGCTTAATGAAGAATGCAAAAAAACGGATCCCAATGCGGAAGTTGTACTTATCCCGTATTTAAAAGGGCCTGACGGTTATGCACATATCTATGATCTGGGTTATTTCGGCGGCATGGCTATTTCGGCAAAATGCAGTGAAGAGAAAGTAAAACAGATTCTTAAATTTTTTGATGCTACCTGTGCGGAGGAAAATTACAATTTTGTAAACTATGGAATTGAGGGTGTTCAATGGACGATGGTAGATGGGACCCCGACTCTTACGGAAAGAGGTGAACAGGAGGTTACGAATTCTTTTAACGCACCTTTTATATTCGCTGCCAACGAGTTCGCGAAAGTAGACAGTCCCCTTGCAGATAAAGCGTTCAATGAAAGTACCAGAGAAACCATGAAAAAGCTTTATACAATGGGAGGAACCGGCGGTAAGATTGATAAATTTAATGTACTTCAATCCAACACGTGGACGAATATTTGGGCACAATGTACGGATGAATTTGCTTCCATGGAAACGAAAGCTATCTCTGGAGCTATTACAAAGCAAGAGTTTAGGGACTATCAGAAAAAATTAAGGGAAAATGAAGATTTTAAGAAGGCGTTCCAGGAATTTTCACAGAGTTATGAAGAATTTTTCGGAGATGAACAGTAGATGAACAGTAAAGGAGAGGATTAATTATGTATATGAAAGAGGTTGCCGCAAGCTTATATCCATGGGATCTGGCGAATCAGACAGCGGAGGTCTGTGTGGATAATCTGGTTAAGCACAGTAATGTAAACAGTGTCTATCTTGTCGGGGTTATGCATAAAGAAAAACGTCCGTTAACGAGTTTATTTTATACCTTAGATCCGGTAAGAAAATATTATCTTCCGGAAAATAGCAGGGTGTACTATTACGTAGACCCGGAGGATTTTTCTAATACAAAAATGAAGCCTGATTTTACGGAGCGGGAATTCCTTAAGGAGAAAGACTGGCTGGACGATTTAATCCGCTGCGCCAGAGATAAAGGGCTGAAAGTAGGAGTGGAAATCTCTCATACCTTTTATGACACTAAAAAAGCAGCGGAAAATAATCCGGAACTTTTACAGAAAGATATTTATGGAAAGGCAATTGATAAATTCTTCTGCAGTAATAATCCGGACGTACACGAATATATGAAAGCACTGTTTCTTAGTTCAGTTAAACATCATGACGTTGATTTTATTCAAACATGTATGATGCTGTTCAATGAAGGAAAAGCGGTGGAGCAGCCTTGGTTCTTAAAAGAAAAGGATCCGGAAAACCGCCTTGGCCATCTTCTGGGAATACTGCGCGGCGGGTGCTTTTGTGAGCACTGCGGAGCAAAAGCAAAAGCAATGGGGTATGACTGGGATAAGATAAAAAAGGTCTTAAAAGAACTTGCAGATACGGCCAATTCGGTTTGTCATGGTAATATAGAACATATCATGGATAATCATCTGCTGCTTGGAAGCAATCTTACAGATGCAGGGTTTTTGTTAGAAAATCCGTCTCTTTACCAGTGGATGGAATTCAGAATGAAATGTATTACGGAATTGTTTGCGGATATCTATCAATCTATAAAAGCGGTTAAACCCGGCGTAGAATTCAGATATAATAATTATCTGAGGTTTCCGGAATATGCGGGACTTGATTTTAAAGCGGTTAAGGATTACGTGGATTCGATCAGGGATTCCGATTATTCAGAGCAGACAGGAGCGAAGGATAATTTCCGGTATAAACAGAATACGATACTGAAGATACGCAGGGGAATCGGATGCGAAAAGCCAATTATAGCGGCATTTGCCTGCAGACCGAATGCAACCCCGGAACTGATTAAGGAAAGTTTTAAGGTACTTAGTACATTAGGTATTGATGGATTATCACTTGGACATTATGACGGCTCAACCATTGAGCTCTTAGATGCCGTGAAAGATGGCATGCTGCAGGCAGGAATGGAACTATGTACAAAGTAATATTAGTGGACGATGAGATATGGTCACTGGAAGGCCTGGATGCCTCCTTTGATTGGGAAAAGAAAGGCTTTCAGGTTATCGGTAAATATACCGATAGCCTGAAAGCAATTTGGTATATAAAAGAGCAAAAGCCGGATGTGGTCTTTACGGATATCAGAATGCCGGATATGACAGGCCTTGAAATGATGCGGGAAATCAGAAAAGCCGGTCTTAATGTGGAGTTTATTATTGTAAGCGGCTATGCGGAATTTGAATATGCAAGAGAGGCAGTACGGCAAGGGGTATATGATTTTCTTTTGAAACCGGTTGATATGGATGAGACGGATTTAATTTTGGATAGGCTAAGAGAAACCATGGACCGCAAGCGGTATGAGGAAGATGAACTGTTGCTGCAGCATATTTTGTATGAGGATAAATATGATGCGGGGCTTCGTCCCCTTGCGGCTTGTGAAAGAATTCAGGCAGCCTCTGCTAATATGGCGGTATCCCAAATTCCATTTTCAGCACTTTGGGAACCGGTATTATCCACAGGGCGTCTTTATGCCGAATTCAGATTATCCGAAAGTAAGAGAATTCTTTTATATGAGGCATTTGATAAAGAAGCGGAGGATAGGTGGATTGGGCATCTGGATCAATTGGCTTCAGGAAACGGTTATATTGGAATAAGTTCTGTTGATACATTGGAAAATGTCCGGATATTGCTGAAAGAGGCTATCCTTGCATCGTCGGGAAATTTTATCGGAAAAAGAACCGGAGTGACATTGTATATGGAAACAGTTAATCCGTATTATGAAACCTATGGAAAAAAGATTTGCTCAGCCATATTGGAAAATAAGTATGAAGAAGCCTGCAGGATATTGGATGAAATTACCGAATTGGTAAAACATGAGGATTTAGGTATTATTTATATTGTAAGGTTATGGAACCAAATTGCTATTTTGCTTCATGAGAACCTTACCGGAGGAAAACGGGTAAAGATAGAATACTTTGATTTTTTCCAGATAACCAGGAGATTTGTGAATCTGGAGTCACTCTGCCGGTATATTAAAATAGAAATAGCAGAAATCTTAATCTGTCAGAAGAAACAGATAGAAACCCATAAGGACTATAATGAAAATTTTATGCGTTTACTCAAATATGTGGAAGAGAATTATGGTGAAAAATTAAATTTAAATACATTGGCAGAACAATTTTATCTGAACATGAGTTATTGTTCGGAATTGTTTAAAAAGGTGACGGGGCTTACTTTTTCTGACTATGTTACCAAAATCCGTATGGAAAAAGCTGCAAAACTGCTGTCTTCCGGTAACTACAAGATTAAGGATGTTGCAGAGATGACAGGATATAGTGATGCTTTTTATTTCAGCAAGGTTATGAAAAAATATTATGGGGTAACTCCTGCCTGTTTTTTTCTAAGATCAGATCAAAAAAGAATGTTGTAGCCGTACCAGGTAATGGAGATGCTGCAGACTCTGTATGCCGACAACTGCGGCGGCGACTAAAGTGCTTTGGCAAAATATTATGCAAAAATTTAGGATACCGTAATAGGAGAATAAAAATTGGAGTAAAGTGTATTATTTGAAATGCTGCTTAAGCGACATTTTTTCACCGTTCATGAGGAATTCATAGTCCTGTGCCAAAATTATTAAATCACAAAACCGAACCGTACGCTAAGCGGTATATTAATGCATAAGATAGAGACCGCGAAATAAACTCTGTAAATTATGTAGTACTTATAGGTTTTCTATGATAAAATATAAAATCATAGGAGGCCTATTATTTTGCCTATATATAGCGAAAAAATCCTATTGTCTTTATCGTTAGTATAAAGTTATAATAAATACGAACATAAAAGACAATAGGGGTATTTGAAATGAATTACGAGCATATTCATGAATTATTTAAAAAGAATAATGGAATTTTGGAAGCGAAGCAAGCTGTAGAATTAGGCATTGATAATAAAGTTTTGCAACGAATGGTGGAAAAAGGATATATTGAACGAATCGGCAGAGGGTTATATCTTGATGCGAATTATATGGAAGATGAGTATGTTGTTGCGCAGTATAGATGCCGAAAAGGTATATTCTCACATGAAACAGCATTGTTTTTTCATGATCTAAGTGACAGAACCCCATTTCAGCTTATGATGACAATTCCGGCCGGATATAATACAAGACTTCTTAAGGAAACTGATAAGTATAAGTTTTTTTATTGTAAGCAGGACTATTATGAAATCGCAATTACACAAGGAAAAACTGCTCATGGAAATCAAATCAAGATGTATGATAAGGAAAGAACCATCTGCGATTGTATCAGGAAAAAAAACAAGCTGGATGCTGATATGGTGGTCATGTCAGTGAAAAAGTATATGAAGGAGCCTGGGTCGGATTTTGCTAAGCTATTGAAATATGCTGAAATTTTCAATATCAGAGAACAGGTAAAACAATACATGGAGGTGCTGGCATGACGATAAATAGCCCGAAACAGTTAAAAGACTGGATAAGTAACATGGCTAAAAAGAACAATCTGGTGGCCAATACCGTGTTGCAGAATTATGAAAAGCATTGAGGATGTATTGAGTTAATTGACATGTAAGAGGAAATAATTGTAATGAACAAGACCTTCAAAACAAAGTTAGAATTTGATGGCTTTTTTGTTTGTAATTTTGTTAAAAAATGAGATTGTATTAGCAGAAAATGAGAGTATTAATTTATAAATACTATATTGCAATATATAATAGCATGTGATAATATATATTAAAAGATGAAACATAGAAAAGTATTAATGATAGAATTTTTCTTATAAAAAATGTAGGTTTATATCGTAAAAAGAAATGCGCATATGAATCAGGCGGAAAGGAGTTGACATATGAATGCGCAATATAAAAAAGGTGTATTAGAATTATGTGTGCTTTCAAAATTAGTTGAGGCAGACCGATATGGATATGAATTGACAGAAGCAATATCAAAACAAATGGTGATTTCAACAGGAACCTTATATCTTATTTTAAAACGCTTAAAAGATGATGCTTTTGTAGAAACCTATTTGGTAGAGTCTGGAGAGGGTCCTGCCAGAAAATATTATCATCTGACGGAAAAAGGAAAAGTATATCAAGCAGCCCAAAAAAAAGAATGGCTGGATTTTGTAAAAGCCGTGCAAGATATTATAGAATAGGAGGATGGATATGAACAAGACAGATTATTTAAGTGCATTAAAAAAGGCATTAAAAGATATAGATGAAAGTGTAATGGAAGAAATAGTATTAGATTATGAAGAACATTTTCAAGTTGGTATGGAAAAAGGTAAAAGTGAAGAACAAATCTGCGAAGAGTTAGGAGCAATTGATGACCTGGTTAAGGAAATTAAAGAAGTATACAATACAGATAACAAAGAAGATGAAAAAGAAGAAAAAAAATCATATGATGATCAGACGAATAACAAAAATAATAAATTTAAAGAATGGTATTCTAATATCCATAATATAGATGGTGAGAAGATTGGTGATGCAATCAATAATGCTTTGGATTCAGCAGGCGATGCTATAAGTAAAATTGATGTAAATGAGATTAGCCGTACATTAAAAAGTACCCTGGACCAGGCGACTTCTTCCATTAATAACTTAGCAGATAACTATCTTAAGAATCAAGGTACAGGCCCATTTGAATTCAATAAGAGAAATGCAGAAGGTTATAAGGAAAATGTATCAAAGAGCTATGATGATTCCGAGGAGTCAGAAGAAGCAAGTAAAAATAATGTAAGTGATGACCCGAAATCTGATGATGAACCTTCTAATTATGTTCAAGCTGATACGGAGAATAAAGCTGATGAGAGTGAGGATGTAAATTCAAAAAATGTCAGCAAAGGATTAAATCTTATTGTAGATGGCATATGTGCTGACATTACTGTACAGAAATCTTCCAATGGTAAGATAAATATTAGTTATGAAAACAATGGTAATGAAAGACAGAGACAGATGTATGAGTTCTATAGTTTCAAGGAAGGAAATACTGTTTATGCAGGGATACGCAGGGTTGGTAAAGCAGTGTTTTTGTTTAACCTTAAACTCTATTCCATTAATATAAATATAGAAATACCAGATCATATGAGTAATGTCAACATTAGAACAGCAAGTGGCAACATTATAATCTCTAATGTAAATTCAGATATTATAGCAACAACAGCAAGTGGTGATATTACGGCAAACAACATTGAAGCAAAGTTCCTTTCACTGAAAAGCTCAAGTGGTGACGTTGTGGTCAGAAATATAGGAGCTGACATAATTGATAATAGTTCGTTAAGCGGTAACCTGGAAATCGCTAATATGAAAGCAGGTGAATGTAAAATCAGAAGTACAAGTGGTGGTATTAAAATCAATGAGTTTACTATGAACAACGCAGATGTTAGCAGTATAAGCGGAAATGTAAAAATTATACAAATAATTGGCGATGATTTAAGAGTCAGCAATGCAAGCGGCAACATAACAGCTGAAGTTAATGTTAAAAGATGCCACGCAAGTTCTAAAAGTGGAAATGTAGAAGTGAAATGTAATGGAAATATTATATTAGAGTCCAGTAGTACGAGTGGAAACGTTGACATTACTTTGAAAAACTATAACAGCGGATATTGTGTTAAATCCAGGACCACCTCTGGTGCATTATATATAAATTATGACAATATGTGCCAGAGAAATCTAAAAACTGGAACTTATACTTATGGCAATCAGGGAAGTGAACTGATTTTAAGTTCAGTGAGCGGTGATATCCATTTAGCTGATTAATATTAGTTGTTGTTTTGACAAAAGGGGCACGCTAAGACGCTAAGGACTTATCCGGTTTTAGCGTCATCTTTTCTATCTCCTCAAGGCATTGCGAAATTTGTGGTTTTTTGTTAAAACAATAAATATCAAAATAGGAGAATTAAGAAATGGAAATTAAGGGAGCCATCGATCAATGTAAGCAGTCCGGATTAGCCGGAATTGAATTAATTGAATATGCCCAAAGACTGGTAAGTTCAAATATGAAATACTCGTATACAAATTCCTTTGATTTTCCATGTAAAGCATTTCAAAAAGGACAGGGTTACTGTTGGCATCAGGCAAGTATTTTAAATCGTATCTTGAAAAATTTGGGATTTAAGAGCAAATTAGTATATTCGACTCAAAATATTATTCCTGAGAAATTATATGATGGAATTATAGTGAAGGAACATATTTCAGGTCATGTTTGGTGTAAAGTTCGTTGTGAGGGAACGGAAAGAGATGTCTGTCCCGGAAATATCGACAACCGGTTTGGTAAAGTGCATTTTAGGCCTATATCAAAGATTCGAACATGGAATATATTCGTTTGTTTCTTTTCATACTGGGGATCGGGGATAGTGAACTATAAAAGATTAAAAGAGATTAAGAATAGAGCGGTAATAAAATAGTAAATGAAAATTATGTACTTTTGTCTAAAAAGTAATTGAAGCACATATCATATTCCTATCAGTAAGAATTTATATTTTGCAAAGATAAATATGACATCCTGTCGTCATATTATCTGTGTTATGCTCTTTCGAAAGGAGGAAATTATAATGTTGGTGAATATAAAAGAGCATATGCTTAAGTTTTTGCCGGAAACACATCTGGCAGCAAGCGATTTGCAGCTTCCAAATGTGCAGATAGATACCGATCAAATTAAGTGTATTATGATTAACGAGGTTCCCCCTATGAATCCCTATGATGATTTTTACAGTGATGGAGATAATCCGGAGTATATGAGAACGACGCTGGATCTTTTCCATAATGCAGGTGTGGATGTCACAGATATCCGTGACATTCTTGGCATGGGTATATACATTACAACGGCTGTAAAAATGCCAAAACTTCAATACGAGGTTCCCATGGAAATAATCGTTGAGCATATGCCGCTGCTGGAGAAAGAAATTGATCTATTTCCCAATTTAAAGGTCATTATGCTGATGGGGGACGTAGCCAAAAAGTCGTTTAATAGGATTGCCAAGAAAAAAACGAAAAAAAGCGTAATACCATCCGGATCAACCTATAAAATCAGAGAATATGCGTACTACTATGGCGAAATCCGGGTTTTTCCCTCTTATATCATGACCGGAGGGAATATTTTGATTGAGAAGTCTAAGCGAAGTATGATTTCAGATGATATCAGAGAAATGATGGAAATCCTGCAACAAGGAGAGAAGGTTATTCATGAACAAAAGCAATAAAGGTCCGAGGCAGGCCAAACAGAAGGCAGATTCTCAAACTGCGCAGGTTACACCTGCTTGGCGTGTGACTGATCTGATCGATTACGGATCTCGCATGGTAATCAACGGACTGTAGCAGTTCGGGTTTCACGATTATACCGGTGCTTGCTACATCCAGGTAAGGAGCTTACATCCGAAGACGGAAATCAAATTTCACGATCATACCGGTGCTTGCTACATCGCAGAATACCGAAAAAACTTTATCGGACTTCTTGGAAGCGACAGCGCTGTATGGACTGCCGGAGCGGCAGATCCAAATCGCTCCTTGCCTCCCACAAAGTGGAGCGTCCAGCCCGGCACAAGCATTTTTCAAACACGTTCTAATATTGTTTCAGAACTAAGTACTTTCGTACTTATCGGTCGGCAGTTTCTGTAGATATACATTCCGCAAAGTAATTTTAAAGGCATAGGATTGCAAATCCTGTTGCCTTTATTTTATATGCAGGCAAAAAACGAAGTGTATTTCTAAATATATACCTTATTCATGCAAGATTTTTGAGGGGACTATTTCAGCAGTCTCCTTAAAGAAAGGAGTTTTTATATTGCAATTTAGATATAAATGACAATTTTTAGAAAAATTTAGTTGAATTATAAAAATCACAATTTTATAATAAGGGTATTAAATATCTATTTAGAGGAGGGTATAAATGTTAAAAATTGCTATTTGTGATAATGACAGAAAAGATTCTTTAAAAATTGAGACTATTGTTAAAGACTATTTGTATATCAAATCCATTCCCTATCGAATAAATATTTTTTGGTCGGGAGAGGAATTACTGGGATATCATGCTAAATTTGATTTAATATTTCTTGATATTGCCATGGATGGCATAAATGGTATTCAGGCCGGCAAAAAAATTCGTCAAAAAAATAGGAATGTCAAAATTGTTTATACCACCAATTATCAGCAATATTGTATACAAGCAATGAATAATGTCCATGCTTTTGCATATTTAGAAAAACCTGTTTCAAAAGAAAAGGCAGAACGGCAGCTTGATGAAATTATACGATATATTCAAGAAGAAAAAGAAAAAACGGAAATAGTAAAATTTGAAATTATAGAAATTACAAAGGAGGGAAAATTAGAATATAAGATTAAAAATTTTGAAGTAAAAGATATTTTTTATTTTGAGTATTTCAATCGGAAAATAAAAATAAAACTGGAAAATGAAGAATATTTTTTTATAGATAGAATGAAAGATTTAGCAGAAAGAATCCGGGAGTACAATTTTGAAGCCTGTCATCAATGTTTTTTGGTGAATTTAAGACATATTAAAAAAATAAAAGGTTATGAAGTCTACCTTAATAATAATGAAAGGCTTCCTGTTTCCCAAAAAAGATCAGCAGATTTCAGAAAAAAATTAAATAAATTTTTACAAAGTTGTATATAGGAGAAGAAATGGAAGATTATATTATTTTTATATTTGGTGCCTTTATTTCAAGTCTGATTAATAGTATTATACTTTTTCAATTTATAGAAGAAAGAAATGAAAGGATATATGATAAGCGTTTATTATATTTCTTTATAAAGATAGGATTATGCCTATTCATTGGATGCATTAACGTGATGCAGCAGCCGATAATTAATATCGTAAGTTGGATTATATTGTTTAGTATTGTAAATATTGTGATGTATAGTAAAACTAAAAACAAAAAAATTTACCGGATATTAGAAGTTCCGGCACTGATTTTAATATTAACTATATGCGAAACTGCCGGTGTATATATGCTGGAATTTATTTTATGGAGATTTCAGTTACATAATATACATCCGATTTTGGTAAAAAGCATGGAAGTAACTTTTTCAAAATTAGTTGTATTGATTTTTTATTATTTGGTAATTTCAAAGCTTTGGCGGGAAGATTCTATTGGAACATTTACAAAGACACAATTTTGGGTTGAGGTTGTAATAGTTTTGTTCAGTATTGCCAATTTGGCTGTGATTATTTCGGTTGTTTCCAAAATAACCAGTCAAACAGAACATATACTCTTATTAATTAATATGGGATTTATATTATTTGCAGATTTATATTTCCTGTACTTTTCTAGGTTTGCAGAAGAGTATAATCAGCTTAAGGTAAAGTTAAGGCTTTTAGAACAGCAGTCATTGCTGCAATATGAATACTATGAGGAACAGGAAGAAAAATATAATGAATCCGTTAAAATTTTACATGATGTAAATAAGCATCTTAAGATGATAGAGTATATGTATCAGGCAAAGGAAGATAAGACGGCAATAGCTTATACACAGGAAATAAGTCAAATGCTGATGCCGCTGGCTTTGGAAGAATATACAAATAATCCGATTCTAAACGTTTTATTAAATGATAAAAAGAAAATTGCCAATATTCATAACATTAGATTTAACTTAGAAATAGGCAGTGTAGATCTTAGTTTTATGGAACCGATTGAAGTCACTTCAATATTTGGCAATTTGCTGGATAATGCGATAGAAGCATGTGATATGGTTTCAAAAGACAAATACATTGAAATGAGGCTGGATAAATTAAATGATTTTATAGTCATAAAAATCAGTAATAGTACAATGCCAATTGAGAAATGGCATTTCGGAAAACCGGTATCCCGGAAAGGTAAAAACCACGGTATCGGTTTGCTGAACGTCGAAAATATAATTAAGAAGTACAATGGAAGTATGATCTTGGAGGAAGTGAATAAGAAATTTAGCTGTAAAATAATCTTTAATCAATAAAAAACGGTATATCTTAATTACAAGGAGCAAGGCATAATATTACATAATACGATAAAAAAGACTGGTTTAAAGCTATCTGTTTGTTAAAAATATAACTCATTATTTCATAGGGGCCAACATGATGTTGGCCTTTTTTTCTGTAAATTATACATAAAAACTGTAAATTGTGAGATTTATATTGAAAAAAAACAGAGGAGTGAGAAAATACAAGTGTAAATGGTAAAAAAATGCAAGGAAAGGAGTAACTATTATGAAGAAAGATGTTAAAAAATTATCATTAGAACTGGCATCTATAGCAATCATGAAATCAGCGGTAAAGGAAGCTAATTCCTCCTGTTTCTTTATTGGCTACCAGCCTAAACTACCTAAAGATGTAAAGAAACTGAGAAAATTTTAATGTTGTATTACAATTTCAGGGAAGGTGAATTGTAATACTAAGAAAATTATTATGTGTGTTTGGGGATTACGAACAGGAAAAAAGGAGCGGCCATACCTATGCCGCCTGATTTTCTTATTCAGAATTACATAGATATAACTTTTAACTTATCAGCTGTCAACTCATATACTAAATCGTACGCATCCGTGGTGGGCACTATATGAAACGACAATAATATGGCATAGCTGCTTAATAGGTTATGAGCATGTAGCAAAGCGGAATGCGAATATCCGCTTTGACTTGATTTATCGTCTTGACAACTGACCTACTATTCAAATGAAAGGAATGAATGTTATGAAAAAAGTAGCTTTGGTAAGCCCATTAAGAACAGCTGTCGGTTCCTTTAACGGAACTCTTTCACCTGTGAGTGCGCCTGAACTGGGATCAACAGTCATTAAAGAGTGTATTAATCAAAGTAATTTAGAGAGTTCATTAATCGATGAGGTTTATTTAGGAAATGTCCTCCAGGCGGGTATTGGTCAGAATCCTGCCAGACAGGCCGCATTAAATGCAGGCATACCCGTTGATATACCTGTATCAACGATAAACACTGTTTGCGGTTCAGGACTTCATGCTGTCGCTCTGGCCTACAATTCGATCCTTGCAGAACAGGGCAGTATTATTTTAGCCGGAGGCATGGAAAGCATGTCAAATGCACCTTATCTTTTAAGAAATGCGAGAAACGGCTATCGACTTGGCAACGGTGAATTAATTGATAGTTTGGTCAGTGATGGCCTTACATGTTCTGTAAATAACTGCCATATGGGAATTACTGCAGAAAATGTTGCTGAAAAATATAAAATATCAAGATATGAGCAGGATGAATTTGCGTATATAAGCCATATGAAGGCAGCAGAAGCAAAAAAAAAGAAGGTTTTTGAAGGGCAGATTGTTCCTGTAACAATCAAAAAGAAAAAGGAAGAAATTTGTTTCTTGGAGGACGAACATGTAAGAGCAGATACCACCAAGGAAAAACTATTCGTTTTAAGGACGGCATTTAAACGGGAGGGAACCGTTACTGCCGGAAATGCTTCACCAATAAGTGACGGTGCGGCGGCTATGCTGGTAATATCGGAGGACAAATGCAGAGAGCATGGCTTAAAACCGCTAGCTTATATCAAGGGCTATTCTTTTGTTGGTGTTGATCCTGCCTATATGGGTATTGGCCCGGTCAAAGCAGTTTCATCACTTCTTAAGAAACAGGGATTATCCATAGATGAGATAGATCTTTTCGAATTAAACGAAGCATTTGCTGCACAGGCATTGGCAGTATCAAAGGAACTTGGGCTTAACCCGGAAAGGGTTAATGTCAATGGAGGTGCAATTGCCATTGGACATCCTGTAGGAGCGAGCGGTGCCAGGATATTGGTTACTTTGGCGCATGAAATGATACGTAGTTCTGCACATTATGGCATAGCATCCCTGTGCGTCGGAGGAGGCATGGGTATAGCGATGCTGGTTGAGAACGCATTAGTTTAAAGTGTAATAATTTACATAGAAAGGAAGAGGTTTATTATGAATCAAAAAGAAATTCTTTCACTGCAATCCATGCCTGCTGCCAGTCCCGGTTATGGATGTCCGCCGTGCCGTTTCATAAATAGAGAATATTTTACCGTCAGTTATGAATCCGATCCGGCTTCTATCAGGCAGGCTGTTCCGGAACCGCTGCAACCGGATGGAAGTAATACTGTTTTTTATGAGTGGATCAAAATGCCGGATTCGTCAGGTTTAGGAAGCTATGAAGAAAGCGGCATAGTAATCCCGTGTACTTATAATGGGGAACCCTGCAATTTTACTGCCCAAATGTATTTGAATAATGGCCCCGCCATTCTTGCCGGGCGTGAAATCTGGGGATTCCCTAAAAAATGGGGCCATCCTTGTCTTAAGGTTAAAGAGACCGAGACATTAACCGGTACCTTATACTATAATGACATCCTGGTGGCCATGGGTACGATGCCCTTTAAATACAACGTTCTTGATGATAAGGCTATCGCTGAAGCCATAGTTAAAACACAAGTTAATTTAAAACTAATTCCTGATGTTGACGGCAGCCCTAAAATTGTCCAGTTAGCAGCTTATAATCTGGAGGACATAGTTGTAAAAGGTGCCTGGTCAGGACCTGCCAGATTAAGTCTGACACCCCATGTCAATGCTCCTGTAGCGGATTTACCCGTTAAAGCCTGTATTGACGGAAAACATTTTATTGCAGATTTAACTTTACCGTATGCAAGAGTAATACATGATTATCTAAATAATGCAAAGGAGGCTTAAGATGTGAAAAATAAATTAACAACAGCCAGGGAAGCAGTCGGCAAAGTTAAAGACGGAGACTCTATTATGATTGGAGGCTTTCTTACAGGGGGGCATCCCGAAAATCTGGTATCTGCGCTTGTCAACACAAATACCGCCGGCAACCTGACTATTATTTCCAATGACACAGGTACACAGGAGTTATCGGTCTATCAACTGGTGAAAAGCGGAAGAGTAAAACATATTTTTGCATCTTATATCGGTTCCAATCCGGAAACGGGAAGGCTCCTTATGACCGGAGAAGCAAAGGTTCAACTTTTTCCGCAAGGCACGCTTGCTGAAAAAATACGTGCAGGAGGAGCCGGTCTCGGTGGCATTTTAACACCCGTAGGTATTGGTACCGTTGTAGAAGAGGGAAAGAAAAAAATAAAAATTAACGATAGGGAGTATTTACTCGAACTGCCGCTTAAAGCAAATGTAGCATTTATTAAGGCACATAAGGCTGATGAAACAGGCAATCTCATCATGAACGGTTCTTCACGCAACTTTAATATTGTTATGGCCACAGCCGCAGACTATGTAGTAGCAGAGGTGGAGGAATACGTAAAGGCAGGGGAAATTGACCCGAATCATGTTAACGTTCCCGGAATATTTGTAGACGCTATAGTAAAGGTGGGATAAAGAATATGAATAATAGAGAATTTATTGCAAAAAGGATTGCGAAGGAACTTAAAGACGGTGATGTTGTAAATCTTGGAATTGGAATGCCTACAATGGTTGCAAACTACATACCGAAAGATATCCAAATAATGCTGCAGGCTGAAAATGGAATTCTTGGCGTTGGTCCGAAACCGGCTTTGGAAGAAGAAAGACCCGATTGTATTGATGCAGGAGGAAATTATGTTACAGCAGTGAAAGGAGCCTGTTTTTTTGATAGTTCATTTTCCTTCTGCATTATCCGCGGAGGACACGTAGATATTACTGTTTTAGGTGCCTTGGAGGTTGATGAGGAGGGCAACGTGGCGAACTGGATGATTCCGGGCAAAAAGGTACCGGGCATGGGTGGAGCCATGGATTTGGTCGTTGGAGCTAAGAAGGTGATTTTAGCCATGGAGCATGTAAGCAAAAACGGGTCACCTAAAATACTGAAAAAATGCAGGTTGCCGCTGACAGCCGTAAATGTGGCAAAGACCATTGTAACCGATATGGCAGTTATCGACGTAGTTCCGGACAAGGGACTGGTGCTTAAGGAAATTGCTCCCGGCCTGTCGGTAGAAGAGGTTCAGAGGGCAACGGAGGCCCATCTTATGATCTCGCCGGATTTAAAGTTTATTGAAGTGTAGGTGCATACCAAAATTCTAAGGCGATAAGCAGTATGGTAAGATGGAAAGAATATATTATAGAGAAGCTGGTAATAAATAAAATTATCCAGGAAGAAGAATCAGAGATATATAAGTTTGGAATGGAGTGTTTGGTTTTAAAACTATTTCACTGTATTTCATATATAGGTATTGCTGTCTGTCTAAAGATGTTGCCGGAATTAGCAGTTATCGGGTGTGTATTAATACCGCTAAGAAGAAATGCAGGGGGCTATCATGCAAAGACAAAGACAGAGTGTTATATATTTTCCTGCTTCTATGTCTTAATTATCCTTTTCGTGTCTAAAACTGTAATAAATCAATTTATATGGTGGGGAGCACTGGTCTTATCTGATGTAATAATTTATCTCATGAGCCCCGTAGATAATGAAAATAGAAGATTGGATAAGGAAGAAGCCCTGTACTACAGAAAGAAATCACGATATATTCTTATTTTGGCGAATATAAGCAGTATAATACTGGAAGCGGTTAATTTATATAATATAGGAGGTCTGCTGCGCTGCGGCATTTGCGCTACGGCATTTTTAATGGTACTTGGGATATCGAATAAATCATCAGAAGCTACGGTAAACGCAAGGATGTAATGCGTTTGCCGTAGCCTTTTAGAGCTTCAGATAAATTGTATTACCATTTAATTATTATAACAGGCTTTATTAAATCCTTCGGCTTGTCTTTCATTAACATGAGAGCTTCTTCAATACCTTCAAAACCTTCAAAACGGTGAGTAACTAATTTTCCTGCATCAAGCCTTCCGGTTGAAATGAGAGAAGCGAGCTTTTCCATTCGTAATCTGCCGCCGGGCATCAGACCGCCTGCAATAACCTTGTGGCCCATACCGCATCCCCATTCGATACGCGGGATTTTTATGTAATCTCCATCGCCTAAGTAATTAACATTACCTATTTTGCCGCCGGGTTTTAATATTGTAATTGCCTGGGCAAAGGTATCAACATTTCCTCCGGCAATAATAACACGGTCAACACCTGTTCCATTTGTTTTCTTTAAGATTTGTTCTGCAATATCGCCTTCATGGTAATTGATAATTTCAGTAGCACCATATTCTTTGGCAAGCTGAACACAGTTCGGACGGGAGCCTACCGCATAAATATGCGATGCTCCACGAATTGCAGAAGCTGCAACAGCCATAAGGCCAACAGGACCGATTCCAATAACGGCTACACTGTCGCCAAATTGAATATCTGCAAGTTCAACTCCATGAAAGCCTGTGGGTATCATGTCAGAAAGCATACAGGCAGCAACCGGGTCCATACCTTCAGGCAATAAAGCAAGATTTCCGTCTGCATCGTTTACATGGAATAACTCACCGAACACACCGTCTTTGAAATTTGAAAACTTCCATCCTGCAAGCATTCCGCCGGAATGCATCGGATAGCCATTCTGAGCTTCTATGGAATTCCAGTCCGGAGTAATAGCAGGGACGATAACCTTGTCACCGGGTTTAAAATCTTTAACAAAGATTCCGACCTCAACAACTTCGGCAACCGCTTCGTGGCCTAAAATCATATCATGACGGTCACCGATGGCACCTTCCCAGACCGTATGAATATCAGAGGTACATGGTGCAAGAACAATTGGACGGCAAATTGCATCTAAGGGACCGCAAACCGGCTTCTCCTTTTCAATCCAACCTGTTTTACCGATACCTAACATAGCATAACCTTTCATATTAACAACTCCTTTACCATTTTAATAAAACGTTTGTTATAAAATTAACGAACTTACAAATATTATACCTCACAATATTTTGGTGGTCAACCGTTATATATATATTTCTTACTATACAGAAGATGGTACTATGTCAGGAAAAAGTACAAAGAGACGGCCAATCCGCTGCAGTGCGCGACAGTGGGTATGGACTATACATATATTTATCATCAAGGGGATTT
This sequence comes from Clostridiales bacterium, assembly GCA_015655075.1. GTDB lineage: Bacteria > Bacillota > Clostridia > Lachnospirales > Lachnospiraceae > Anaerocolumna. The sequence continues at coordinate 28,867 of JAATFT010000064.1, forward strand.
TCTGCCCGTTAAAATCCTATACTAAGTAAACGCTATCACTCATAAACACAAACTTGACACAACAATCCCAAAATGCTATACTTGCTAAAGCAATAAAAGACAGTTCATTGGTACCATCCTGTCTCTAAACAAAACTAGGGCTATTTTTTAATATTATAGGATATGATTAAATGTGACGAGTCGCTATATTAATCCTGTAAACTAATATATAAAATAGGCATAGTTATTTATGCCTATTTTTTTTGACATGGTAATTTCAATTATCCAGCAAAAAAATTTTATTATCGCAACATCTTATTTAGCTAAAACTTGAGGTGAAGCTTCATTAATTCTAGAAAGGAGATATTTTAATTATGTATTATTTAAAATCAGAACAGAGCTTTGAGGCGGCACATATTTTGGCTGGTTATGAGGGAAAATGCAGGAATATTCACGGCCATAGATGGCGTGTTATTATTGAGGTGAAGAGCTTGACCTTACAGACGGAAAAGCAGCTAAAAGGAATGATCGTTGACTTTGCTCAGTTAAAAGAAGACATAAAAGAAGAAGTGGATTTTTTGGATCATGCGCTTATTATAGAGAGAAATACATTGAAGATTTCTACATATAAAGCATTAAAAGAAGAAGGGTTTCGTATTATTGAGTTGGATTTTCGTCCGACTGCTGAGAGGCTTTCAAAATACTTTTACGATAGATTGGTAAGCAAAGGCTATCAGGTAAAATCAGCCACGATTTATGAAACACCTAATAACTGTGCTTCTTATGAGGAGGATTCTGATGTCACTGTATAAGGTGGTAGAAAAATTTAACAGTATAAATGGAGAGGGCGTTTTGGCGGGACAGTTAGCGGTTTTCATTCGATTCCAAGGATGTAACCTGGCTTGTTCTTACTGCGATACCGCCTGGGCCAATCAGGATAGTACAGCCTATACTTTCATGACAGAGCAGCAAATATATCGTTATATTAAAGAAACGGGTGTGAAAAATGTAACATTAACAGGTGGCGAACCCTTGCTGGTCCCTGATATAATGCAACTACTACAATTGCTTGCTGCAGATAGCAATTTACATGTGGAAATTGAAACAAATGGAAGCATAGACCTGTCAACTTTTACACAGATAAGCAATCGGCCTGCATTTACTATGGATTATAAGCTTCCGGGAAGTTTAATGGAATCAAAAATGTTAGTTTCAAACTTCAAGCTGCTTACAAAAAAAGATGTGGTTAAATTTGTGGTAGGAAATATAGAGGATTTAAATTGTGCAAAGAAAATCATCACAATGCATCAATTAATTACAAAATGCCATGTTTATATCAGCACAGTATTTGAAAAAATGAGCTTAGAAGAAGTGGTGGAATATATGAAAGAAAATTGTATGAATGGGGTAACTCTGCAATTACAGATGCATAAAGTTATTTGGAATCCTAATAAACGAGGCGTTTAGTTGACTGGGGAAAAATGCGGTGAGTAAAAATGGTAATAGATACAGAAGCAATTGAAGAACATATCAGAGATATTCTTAAGGCATTAGGTGATAATCCGGCACGTGAAGGGTTAAAGATACACCTCTACGAGTTGCGTGTATGTATAAAGAAATATTTATATCCTCAAGGCATGTGGAATCTGTAATACTGAACCCCTTTCCCGCCTTAATCGAACCCCTTTCGGGGAAGAAGATACCTTTGTGCTTGATTTTGTGAACTCAGCCGAGGATATAAGAGCGGCGTTTGCTCCGTACTACGAGGAAAGCACCATTGAACAGAAGTTCGGCAAAACTATCAGAGAATTGATGGTTGATTATGTTTATAAACAACTAGTTAAATTTTAACTTTGTTATAAATTAACTATAGATAAAAAGCTAATAAAATTAAATATGTTTATCCTTAATAAGGTAGGTATATTAATTGCTTGCGATATTTTTCTCTGTTTCTGTAAAATATATAAATTATTGTTCAAGAAAACGTATTATTGGACGATATATGAAATAGGTGCTTACTAAGTACGATAAGAAGATATCACAGTATCAAATGATTTTTGGGATATAAATATGGCAGGACTGGATGGAATTGAAACAGCAAAAAGGATTAGGAAATTGCTGATAGATTATGGGACCTTAGTTACCATTGAAAAGCTATTTCCTTACTTGACCTTGGAAAAGACGAAAATAAATTTTGTTTTACCATATTGATCCCCCTGCAAATAATTTCGACATATTATCAAATACTTTTGTTTGAAGTATATGTTTCTTTTGACTATTTCTGTCAAAATCGTACTATTTCTGCAATGGGTATTGTAAAAATTTCTTATGCTTTGAACAGGAAGTGCAAAAAGACATATGCAGGTGGTATACGGCATGATGGTTTTATCAGGAATTACTTTAGAACTGCTGGGCGCTGTTAATCATCCTAGAGCATTTTTCAAACACGCTCTAACATGGACTGGAACCTATAGTGTATTAAAGAATTATATATGTAAGGGAATGCATAAATTATAAACTCCCTTTAACAGAAAGGAATTGTATGGGAATGCAGGTTGGCATGAGTGATTATGTGACTCGAAATCAATTAATAATACAAAATCAAAATGTAGCTCGCTCATTTAAGAATATAAATTCACAGGTAATGTATATGGAAAGTAATAACCAGTATCTATCAAATGATAATTACAGGAATCAGGTATATGCAGTTTCTGATTCTGATAAGGAAGAAAAAATTGTAGATTTAACCAGGCTATTCATGAATAAAGACAGCTATTTAAAGGGAAGTATTGCAGGGGCAGATGATGTGGATTTTTATTCTTTTTCTTTAAATGGAATATTAGGCAAGTATGAAAAAAGCATAAATATTACGCTTGAGGGCGTCGGAAACACACAATTCGATATGACAGTATATGACCAGTATGGAAATCAGGTAGGTTTAGGAGAAAAAGATGCCGATGGCAACCTGAATATAAATATAACCGACATAACGCCTGATACAGATAAATACTACATAAAAATAGAAAGTAAAGATGCCGGTGCAATGCTGAATAATGAGTATCATTTGAAAATAGATTTGGAAGATGCAGATAATAGCAGTTCCGGCGGTAATATGTGGAATAAAATGAAAAGCGTGTTAAGCAGCATGCATGACAAAGCGTCAAGGGGCGAAAGTTATGATGCAGAAATAAGTGAATTAAAAAATATCCAGGAAAATCAAAAGCTGGAATATGAAAAAAACATCAGGGAAAAACAAGAGGAGCAGTATGAAAAGATCAACGGATCTGTAACTGAAAAATATGATTGCAGCGAAATATTAGATAAGGTTTCAGATGGTAAAGACATTACGGAAAAGGAAGAAGGTTATTTAAAAATATTTGCTAATATGTTTTCCTATGAACAGGCAATGGCACAGGGAAATGTAGTAAAAATAGGATATGAAATAAAAGAAATATTTCAAGAAGCCGGTGTTACAGATTTGGATTCCATTGCAATATACCGGGGGAATGATGGCGGGTTCTATGTATCCGGAATAGAAGATACTTCTATAAAAGCAAAGGTGGAAAGCGAAATTAATGCCAAATATAAAGAGAAACTGTACCAATTATTTTTGTCAGGTTCTGAAGAACTGAACCAGTACTCTTCAAAAGAATATAATCGCACTGTAAAAAAACAGCAATTAAATGACTACTTATATAAGATATCTGATGGGAAGGTTTCTATTGATGATATCAGTGTAGATGCTAATTCGGGGAGGATACAAGGGTTGCCGGAGAGTATAGAAGAAATAGTGAATAATCCGGTAAATAATTATAAGTATAAGGATATAAGAGAAAAAATACTGGAAGTAAAAAGCTATGAAAGGCAGACAGGAAGCCAAATTCCAAGCGTTGACTGTAGATATCAATTTATAAATGGAAAGCTGCAAATAGCTTAATCTTTTTATTTAGAGCAATAAATAAATAGCAGCATTAGAGATTGTTCCGCTAAAATGGTAGAAAAAGTGAATATGACAAATGCTCATCCATTAAGGATAACTTGCAGTTTTGGTGTGCAGAATATTTAGCGGACATAACCGGTCATAGGATTGATGTGGTTGCCATCCCTTAGAATGTAGGCTCTGTAGGTGCAGCGGCAGTGACTGGAGTAGGACTTGGAATCATTCCTGACCTGGAAACCATAAAGGAATATATTCCTGCATCAACTATTCTTGGTAATTATCTTGCGGATACATTGCTGTGGAATGAGTATTTGGTTACGCTTCTAAATATGTTAGCAAATTTTGTGCTGGAATTTTTGTATGACCGTTTTTTTGTATTCCGAAAATCCATTGACACCAATCATTTGGTTAGTGAAGGAGCATATTCATAAAAAGTTAAATACGAAAATTAATATTGCAGCTATGGCGGAAGAGATAGGAACGAACTCCAGTTACTTATCAAGACTGTATCATCAGAAAGAGGTAATAACGATTCAACAATACATATGTAATGAGAGATTGAAGCAAGCTGAAAAATTGTTACGATTTTCAGATTATTCGAATGTGGAAATCAGCCGGCATGTTGGATTTTCTTCATTGAGCTATTTCGGAAAAATTCTAAAAGAAAGCACGGGAATGACGCCGAATCAATACCGTCTGCAATTTAAATCAAAATGCATAAAATCAATGTAAATTAATAATAAAAATTAGAGCACCATTGTTTAGCAGCCTCACTGAATTTACGTGGAGCTGCCCTTTTTACAATACGGTAGGTGTAACAAAAAAATAAAAACAACATACAGAGAGATGCCGAAAATCGTGGTTTGGGACTGGAGAGTGTAAACATAGCAGCTGAGAAGCACAACAGTATAATGAATATTATAAACACAGATAATGCTTTTCCTGTCGAGGTACTTCTCTATAATTCGACATTTACAATGTAATTATATGTTTAATTTTTACAAAATTTTATATTATTTTTACATCCTCCATAAAATGGATTTTTTTTATGATAGAATAAAAATGTAAAAAATAATCTATTTCTACGAAAGGAAGGCGATAATTATGAAGAGTATTTTATGAAATCAGGCGGTATAGTTGCAAATCCAGGGTTACTGTTAACAGTGATGAATAAAACATAGCCTGCAACTGCTTTCTTCATCACCCAAGCTTCCAAAGAAAGCGGAGATGCTCTGGAGGTTTAAATGACAACCCCGTTCGACAAAGTTTTAAATCAACTTATTTATGCAGGAGAAATTAAAGAAGAAGATAAAGAGTTCTACATTTATGGTTTGGAGTAGCGAGAACAAGCATTTGGACACGGTAGAAGTATCAGTATGTCAGAAGGCGTACAAGGTTAATACGTATGGTTGAATATGGCATCTTCTTATTCGCACTTTTAGCAGGATTAAGGCACATACTCCCATGTATTAACATCTTACTACTGGCCCATATATCATATTAATACCGGGGAAATTATGTAATTCATTCCGAAAGCAAATCAGATTAAAATTAGCGGCTCACTTTAATATGCTTTACCAGGAGAGAAATTAGTAGAAATTATTTGCTGCAAAGAAATATAAATTATGTAAATGGAGGTGACATTATGAATTCAAAAATGGATTCAAAAAAACCTTCAATTATGAAACCCTGGCTAAAATATTACGACGAGAACGCCATAATTGAAGAAATTACAAAAAATACGTTATATGATAATATTTATCAGAACA
>JAATFT010000031.1 GCA_015655075.1 Clostridiales bacterium
AATTATATGCCTTCACCCCTAAACGTTTAATCTCGGCGGAACCATGTATGGTCTGGTATACCTTTTCTTCCAGGGTCATTTCCGATACCAGTGCCGCGGCTCTTTCTTCAAAAGATAATGATTCATCCAAATACTTCTTATATCCCATTTTTAAATCTCCTTTGTTTTTTTAATAATTCGATTTCTATATCTTAATGGCATTATAATATATTCGAAGCACACAGCTCTTATCAAATATTGCTATACTGTTTTCAGTAATTGCTAAGTTCCGAACTAGAGTATGCTTGCAAAATCATTGCACCGTTTTGACCGCCCCACTTTGCGTTATGCCGCGTCACAATTTTAGTTGGCACGGGCCCTGCAGCAGTCTTTTCACTTATGAGCTTACTTTATTTTGTCTTTGCCGGTCTAGTCTATTTACTTTCTTATGATCCTATAATAAAATATTAATGTACTATTTAAGTCATATCAGCTAATTTGCCAGGTATATATAATGCAAAAAATATCATCACTGCCTCAATTATTTATTAGGAGAAAAATTTTATGGCTGAAAAACAAGAAAATAAAACCAAAACAAATGATACGGGATTTCAACGCGAGGTTAAGGGCACCTTTGAAAAAGTGGGATATTCTGAAAATTCCTCGGTTCTTCTTTATGTAAATCATACCGATACCAATTATCCCCTTCACTGGCATCCTGCCGTAGAAATCATAATGCCTCTGTCGAATTCCTACTCCGTTATTATGAATAAAGTAAATTTCACCTTAGGGGAGGGGGACATTTTAATTATTCCCCCGGGCGATCTCCATGAACTGCATGCACCGTCTGACGGTTCCAGGATCATAATACTTTTTGACTCTATGTTAATGAGTAAGCAAAAGGGTTTTTCCGGAATTTTACCCTTTTTAACCCGGCCAAATTTAATTACTCCGGATCACTCACCAGAAATTTATTCCCAGGCATATAAACTATTAATTCAGGCAAGGGAAGAATATAAAAGCACCCTCCCTCTTTGGGAGGCTTCGATTAATACTCTGATTATACGCTTATTTGTATTAATCGGACGAAACCATATGGATACCGGCAGTATCTTTCCTTATGCGGGCATCAATAAACAGAAAGAATATATTGAGAAAATGCATTTTATTTATGATTACATTGACCGGAATTATATGGAAAACATTACTTTGGAAAAAGCAGCCTTTGCAGCAGGTTTTTCCAAATTCCACTTTTCACGTTTATTTAAACAAATGACTGCTGCTTCCTTTTATGATTATTTGACTCTAAGAAGAATCAAAGCCGCTGAAAACCTCCTGCTGGATCCCTGCCTGTCTATAATCGAAGTCGCCCTTCAATCCGGCTTTTCCAGTATTTCCACTTTTAACCGGGTATTTAAATCGATAAAGAAATGTACTCCTACGGAATTTAAAGAATTTTACCATAATCAAAATTTTGATCCTAAAACAATAACAAATGATTTATTAACAATAAGAAAGATTTAACCGGCAAAAGGAGCTGTCGCGCTAACGCTATTCTTTACCATATTTAGCACTTTGTTAAGCCAATCATGAGCTGTATATGGAAGGTCAAAGCGTTGTAAGGTTAAGTGCCTAGCGACAGCCTCCCAATACTTAAGTTTTATTTTAAATAATCAATAAATTCTTTTAATGAATTATTCTTATTTTTTGCTATTTTCAGTTTAGTATTCACTTTTTGAATGATTTTTTGAATATCTTTCTCCTTAGTTAATTTACTAATATAGCTATTGAGTTTTTTATCGTTGGAATCAGCATCGATATACAGGCTTCCGTTTTCATCTCTTAGGACTGACAAAGAGCTCATACCCGGTACTAAAGTATCAATATTATATAATTTAATATCGTAGGTCGTGAAAACAACATAAGAATCCTGACCTAAGCCTGGTTTAATATACGTTTTGATATTCTTATATGCTTCAATTATTTCACTCACCTTCTCGAAAGCTTCCGTCTTTTTATTTTTTGCAGCCTGACTTTCTGTCTCCTCGCCGGCCGCTTCTTTACTTTCTGCCGTCTGCCTTTCTGTTTGCACACCGGCGTTTTCCTTACTCTCTTCCTGCTTATTATCATCCTCCTGGCCTTTATCCGTCTGACCATCTGCTTTTTGCCCATCTGCCGGCTGTTTCTCTTCCTTTAGGGCATTTTCATCTGTATTGCCAAATGCTTCATAATATGTACGAATTAATTTATCAATATCTTCCTTTCTATCATCTTCCGATACATTTTGCCCGGCGGTAGTATCCTCTGTTGATGAACTCTCTTTAGCAGATAATATGGTATTATTTTCTTTAGCATCGGGATTATCCTCTGTTGCCTGTATACTTTCTTCTATCTCTTTACTGTCCTGTGTAATTGCCGTATCCTTTTTACTGTGATAATTATAATTATAAATAAGCAGGAACAGTGGAAGTATTATAAAAAATCCCCCTGCTGCAGCCAGATATTTTTTCCGATACCTCATTTATTTATCTACCTCCTATCTGCTCCTTAGAGCGTGTTTGAAAAATCATCACACCGTTCTGACCGCCCCACTTTGCGGTATGCTGCGTCGCAATTTTGGGGGCATAGCACCACTACGCACCCAAAATCGCTCCTTGCCTCCCACAAAGTGGAGCCTCCAGCCCGGCACAAGCATTTTTCAAACACACTCTAGTATCAACTATATTTTTAATATACTCCCTTTAATTAAAATAATATCTTTAATTGAAATAAAATTAATATAATTTAATTTATATAACTTACCGCTTTAACCGGCTGTCTGTAATCATAGTTGGATATCCGTATTCCATATTCCGGATTACTTGCACTAATTACTCTGCCATTTCCTATATAAAGAGCAACATGGTTAATGGAACCGCCCCTTGCATAAAAGATTAAGTCTCCCGGCCTGATATCGGACATGGAAATAGTTCTGCCGCCCGATGCCTGTGATCTGGAATCCCTGGGAATGCTGATGCCGTTATCGTCAAAAACGGATTGGGTAAAACCGGAACAGTCTGCCCCGCCGGTTAAGCTGGTTCCTCCCCAGACATAAGGATTTCCTTCAAACTTTAAAGCATAGCTTACTATCCTGCCGCGAAAAGATGAAATGTTGGAAGTGCTGGAATTATCGGAACTTGCTTTTTCAGCCTGTGAGGCATTGCCCGATTTCTCCGAATTGCCCGATGAGCTTCCATTGTCAGAAGTATTGTATGTCTGAGCTTGTTCGCTTGCTTTTCTGGCTTCCTCTTTTGCTCTTAATTTCTCCTGTTCCTCTTTTATGGAAACCGCCTCTTTATATTCTGTGGAGAAATCCACATAATCGGCAGAGACATATCCGGTCCCCGCATTATTTATCGATACTTTTACCCATCCGTCCGCTTCTTTTTTTACTTTGAGCTCTTCTCCTATGGGAACCAAAGTGATTACCGGAGCATCCGTATTCGCTTCTTTTCTTACCTTTAATGTAGTCGTATTAACAGTTGCAATCCGGGTGCCTACTGAATTAGCTATTTCTGCCGCTTCTTCTTCGGTGGCAAGAAATTCTGATTTTATATATCCGGTAACGGAACCTGATTTTACTTTATACCAGTCACCTTTTTGGGAAATAATTGTAGCGGCCGAATTATTATAAAGTTTACCAATAATTTTGCTCTCTTCGCTTGGTTTTTTCCTTATATTTACATAATCGGTCACCTGTGCAAAGGATATCTCCCCATACTCTTTAAACAGATCTGAGGATAAATATTCTTTAATATCCTTATTTTCATTTTCCTGATAAAAATTATTCAATAATAGATCTATCCCGGCAACCGGCAATTCCGCAGCTTCCGAAACGGCGGTTTTACTGGCAAAAGCTATCGTCCCTATCATACAATATGTAGCAATCTTCCCTATTTTTATCATTTGGAACCTCCATTAAGTTTATTTATTACAAATCTGTTAAATTTGTTACATAATTATTTTATGATATAATCGTGAAGATTGCACTAGGTATATACTGGTAAATATCTTTAAATAATAGAATGTAATTAAATTCCGGTGCCGCCGCGCTGACTGTTATGGCAAATTCTCAATAAAGCGGCAAAACCCCCAAATAACAAAAAACTTTAAATTAGTACTTGCAAAATTATAAAATTGAATATATAATAGTAATAGTAATTGTTACTATTATATTACTATTACATGTAAAAGTTTATTTTCTGGAAGTCAGAAAGAAACAGAACCAAAATTGTCTTTCTACTTACAGAAGCATAAACAAAAAAATATTTAAGGAGGAAAATGATTATGGCAGTAAAAAATCCAATGACTTCAGAGTTTTTGCATTCCGCATACGGCGGGGAAAGCATGGCACACATGAGATATCTCTATTGGGAGCAGGTGGCGGAAAAGGAAGGCTTCCCCAACATAGCAAGACTTTTTAAAGCAATTGCTTATGCAGAAAGCGTACACGCCAACAATCATTTCCGGGAAATCGGCGTTCCAACCACGGATGTATCGGTAACGGCCGGAGGAATTTTCGGCAACGGGAAAACCGTTGACAATCTCCAGGGAGCAATCAACGGAGAACTCCACGAAGTGGAACAAATGTATCCGGTATATTTAAACGCCGCACAATTCCAGAATGAGCAGGGGGCAACCAGATCCTTCCACTTTGCGCTGGAAGCTGAAAAAATCCATGCCGATTTATTCAAACAGGCGCAGGCAGCCGCAAGAGAAGGAAAGGATATAAAGCTTTCCGCTATTTATGTCTGTCCCGTATGCGGTCATACAATTCTTGACGGAGCTCCCGACCATTGTCCGGTATGCGGTGCAAAAAAAGAAATATATAAGAAATTCTAAACCGTTGTTCACATACAAATACCTGAATCCCTGAAACATACCGATAACCGGATAACCGGCCGCGCAGCAAGAAAGAGTTTGCAAAGCAAACTCTGCGCTGACGCTTGGCTGCTTTGCGGCATATTACCTTTCAAGCGTCATGCGCATCCCTCGGAGCGTTTTTTGCTTTATAGGACGCAATTTCCTATAAAGAAATAAAGCTGACGGAAAACGTATATAATATGCGTTTTCCATCAGCTTTTTATATCCATTATACTAAAACACTTCCAAACTACTCCCCCGAAAGTTCCGTGGGTTATGATAATATCAAATACTTCTTTCGAATATTATATTTAAGAAACCGACCGGCAGTAAAAATCTTTTCAAATATTTTTGCGGCTTCATAACCGTTTTCAGGCAAGGGGAATGGAAAAGGTCATTAAATATTGCCGGACAGAACACTAATGCTGCCAAACACTGTCCGGTAAAGCATTTTTTAAAGCTGTTGTATCAATAAAATCTTCCGGGTTAAACTCAGTTTTAAAACGTTCATGTTCATATGCCCAGGCTTCAATATCTTTCAACTGTTTCACTCCCTCCTGAGTGAATTCAATGCCAAGAGAATATGCATTAACTGATTCAATAAACTGCTCTTTCGGAATTCCAATCTTACTTTCAGCTATGGAAGCCGCCTCATCCATATTTTCCTTTACATAATCATAAACAGCTTGTGTAGCATAAAGAAATTTGCCTACTGTTTCCTGATTTTTAGACAAATATGCATCGGTAGACAAATAATAACTATATGTATTAAGACCCAAATCCTCCATACTGATCAACGGTGTCATTCCATATTCTTCCAATTTCAATGCTGTAGTACCAGCTGCCCACATGGCTACTGCTTCACCGGAGTTCATAATAGCCAATCCGTTTGCATCGCTATCCACGGGCAACAGTTTTCTGCTTTCTTCGGCAATTCCTTCCTGCTCAAAAAACTTAGCCCACCAATAGTCGTAAACAGTTCCTGCATTGGTTACACATCCCTGCCCTGCAATATCAGACAAATCTTTAACCACCTTAGGATTTACATATAATTTGCTGGACGCAGAATATGCGCTTATAGCGATAATTTTTAAGTCGGTTTCACTTAAGGTATTTCCTATACGGTTAACAGCTGCATAGTCAGCAAGCATACCTATATCGTCCTGCCCCGTTACAACTGCATCAATGGTATTGATTCCTACCGGAAATTCCGCATATTTTAAATCCAGTCCGTTTTCTTTAAAAATGCCCTTTTCCAAACCTATTACTGCTGACCAATGGGTAGGCGAATTGGTCATGACTGCTACTTTAATCGGTATTAACTCACCGGCACCTAACGCCTCTTCTGAAACAGTCTTAGAATTCCCAGTGTCTGCACTTTCTGTTTTTGTACTTTCTGTTTCTGTATTATCTGTTTTTGTATTTCCAGAACCTGCATTTTCTGTATCAGCAGTTTTTGCGCCGGAACTGCAGGCTGTCATTGTAACCAGTACAATAACCAACAGGATGCTTAGCATAGATAATCTCTTTTTCATTATTCTCCTTCTTTCATTTTATACATATTATACATAAATTTTATATTTTAACGCCAAAGTGTTTTAGATATCTGCCGCCAAGAAACTGAAGCAGCCGATCCGCAAGAAATCCCAGCAGACCCAATGTTAAAATACCTGTAAAAATCCAATCCGTTCGATAATACATACGGGATGTATAAATCAAATAACCCAGTCCCGATTGGGATGCCAGCATTTCAGCGGCAACGATTGAAATAATGGCTCCGCTTAAGCCCAGACGGATACCGGTAAAAATATTAGGAATTGACGATGGAACAACTACCGTAAAAAAAATACGAATTCCTGATGCACCCATAGATTCCGCTGCCTGAACCAAAGAGGTGTCTACTGCCCGGACCCCTGCAATGGTATTTACCATAACCGGAAAAATTGTCGCATAAAATATTAATACAACTTTAGATTTTTCTCCCACTCCAAACCACATGAGGAACAGGGTTAAAAGACCAATAGCCGGTACAAAACGGAAAAAGCTAAGAAAGGGTTCCAGAATCCAACCGAATATTTTAAACTGGCCTACAACCAACCCCAGCATAACAGCCACAGCCACCCCTAATGACCATCCCTTTGCAACACGCAAAAGGCTGATGGCAACATCTTCTTTTAAAGTCCCATTTGTTACAATGGATATTGCACCTTTTAGCGTAGTAAGCGGACTTGGTAAAAAATCATCTGTATAATATAAAGACGCTATGAACCATAAAACAAGCAGAATTAGCCAGGTAAGTAAACCTTTCTGAATTATTTTTTTCCAGATAGACTCTTTCCGGACGTATCCGGAATTATTAAATTTTGACATACGATTTCCAACTCTTTTCCATTAAATATAGTAAAGACTGCTATCATTGAGATTTTTATTGATCAGCTGATAAGCCTGTGTGTCATCAAATACATAAATCTGGTAAATTAATACATTTACTTTTTCACCTAATGACACGATTTCATCGTTTAAGGAATGAATTGCCTTAAGCTCAATTCCATTCATATCTACGGTTAATTCCGTATAACCACCCCGAAAAGTGACTTTCTTAACAATTCCCTCCTCCAATGCATTCTGATACTTTTGGATTACACCGTATTTACTTACTTTTACATATTCCGGACGGACGACCCCGTAAGGTTTTGATAAATCCGCATCAAATCCCTTCAATCGTCCATATTCTGAAAGAATGGTGGAATTTCCAATAAACCGGGCTACAAAAGGAGTATGGGGATTTCGATAAATATCCATGGGTGTGCCAACCTGTTCTACCCGTCCCCTGTTGGTAACGATTATCTGGTCTGTGATTTCAATGGCTTCATCCTGGTCATGTGTCACAAAAATGCTGGTTATCCCTATCTGTGTGATCATATCTTTCAGCCAGGTCCGTAATTCCTGCCGTACTTTTGCATCAATGGCTGCAAACGGTTCATCTAACAAAAGCAGTTGGGGATTAGGAGCCAGTGCACGTGCAAAAGCAATTCTCTGTTTCTGCCCGCCTGAAAGCTGTTCCGGATATCTTTTCTCCAATTTCGGAAGTTCAACAAGCTTTAAAAGTTCCCTTACCCGTTCTTTAATCAATTCTCTGCTCTTTTTCTGCACTTTAAGTCCGTACGCTATATTATCATATACTGTCATATAGGGAAACAAAGCATAGTTTTGGAATACAAATCCTATACCTCTTTGACTTGCATTTATGTCGTTTACAAGCTTTCCATTAATAAACACATCTCCGGAATCCTGATGCTCCAATCCGGCGATAATCCGTAGTATGGTTGTTTTTCCACTGCCGCTTGGCCCAAGAAGTCCAACCAACCGACCCTTTTCAATGCCAAAGGATACATCATCGGAAGCTTTAAAATCACCGAATGCTTTATTGATATGTTTTAATTCGATGTACATCCCTTATCTTCCTTTCTAAAAATAACGAGAAGCTCGTTTATTGCGTGTTCAATTAATGAAATTAAACCATCAGTATAGAAGCGATTTAGGGAGTGTAGTGGGGCTACGTTTCCAAAATTGCGACGCAGAATACCGCAAAGTAGAACGGTCAGAACGGGGCAATGATTTTTCAAACACGCTCTGGTGTGCTGACAAGTTGATACTTGGACTAATGGCGTAGAATGGATTTTCATTCTGCGAGGCGGAGGAATAAGGCGTAGCGGTGGCTACGTCGATTGACGACAACAAAGCAGATGGAAATTCAGGCAAGCCATTAGACAAGATATCAACTTGCCAGTGCTCTGGTACATTTTACCTGTCTTAGTCGGTATACCCCGTATGTTCATCTATCCGGGCAACACATAAAGCCCCCTCCTGATATTGGACGGTTCCCTTCACTGCCGCAATGGATTTCGTTCCTCTGGGTGCGGCACCATTCACCCTGAAATCAGCGATGTCAAAGGGAATGATCGGGGTTTCTTCCGGTTTTTTAAGCTGGGGAACCCATTCATAAGGAAGCCGATAAGCACGGTAAACCATGTTTGAATTCCGCAAATTTTTATAAGGGGAAATGTATTCCCATACCAGCTCATGATCTCTGGTCACTTCCATTATCCTTCCGTCCGCTCCCTCGGTAATAAGGGTGTTGCCGTTGGGAAGTCTTTGCGCGGAACTTATATACGGGCTGTAAAAGCGGTAGGCATCCGTCGGTTCCTGAAAGCCCGCCTTAGTCGGTGTATACTCCCATTGGATTTTCAAGGTGACGGGATTTATTTCCAATACCCTGGAATAATCCCGAAGGACATTCTTTTGTCCAAATAAAGAGGAAGGATTGGGTAATCCGTATCCTCCCCAGCCTCCGTTGTCAAATACCAGAAGATTCCCATCCCCGGGAAGTCCCCTCGGAATAATATGCGCATGGTGCTGACCGATAATCCAGCCCATACCTGCAGTTTCTTTCCCGGAATAATCCGGTCCCAGTTTCCAGACGATTTTCCCGGTTTTCTTGTCAATGATGGCAATAATATTGGATTCCCTTGCATCCCAGATAATATTTTTCGGATGAAAACGCTCGTCGCCTTCATCGTAAAACCGATTGGGCCCTACAAAGGATACGGAATTTATATGCATCCAGTCCCCCGCGTGGTGCTCCCCGAAAAATCTGGTGTTAGGGTCCCTGAAAAGCACGTTTTTGGCGGCTTCATCAAAACCAAGCTCATTAAAATGATCACTGCAGGTCCATTCCCAGAGGATATTTCCCTCCCAGTCAACCTCAATAATGGCGTCGTCAAGCAAAGGGTGATGGGAAATTTCCGGTTTGGTCACATTCTTATGTACCAGAATCAAAGTGTTCCCTTTTTCAGTTTCCGGCACAAGACCGGGCGCATAATATCCTACCGGGTTCCCTTCCCGTTGGAAATCGTGGTGGGCCCTTGCCATCCACTGAGGGTTTTCCCCCGGATCGGCCACGTATTTGTAACGGTTGAATTTCCATACGATATTACCGTCCCAGTCCACCTGGACTACGTCCACTTCATCCTGAAAACCAAATTCCGGGTTTCTTTGCGCCGTACTGCCCAGCACAAATCCTCCGGGCAGAATTTTATTCGGAAAACCTCTTAAGCCTTTCCATAAATGCACCTCCTGTCCGTTCATGCCGATAAGAAGCGCGCCAAGCTGTGCCGCCTGATAGATTGTATAGCCGTTCCATGCTTTTTTGGGGTTATAAAGAGTCGTCCCTGTAGGATAAATTGTCGGATGTCCCATTTTCTCTCTCCTTTACAAAACAATATTGGTAATTGCCAAACAAAATTATTGTATTTAATACCATGCAATTAATATAATTTCAGAGCTGAATCTTGCCCTTAAGGCAACGGAAGCTATGAAATTCGTATTAATTGTATGGTATTCAGAAAACTCTATAGTTTCGCAATTACCTCAAAACAAATATTAATAGCTTAAATATTTACCTTCCTTATGATTCTCTATTGGAATCTGGCGCTGGGCATTTTCCTCCGCCAGTTCCAAAATCGTCCTTGAAAAATTCTTTATATTTGCAATAATCTTCCGGTAGCCAAATATCTGCTGATCCAGCATTTCCTCCGTAAAGCCGTCAAACAAGAGGGAAATACAACAAGAGCCTATATTCTGATTGCGTAAAAAAAGCTCCCTGCCCTTTTCGGTTATGTCCAGAAAGACCATCCTCCTGTCCGTACCCCTGTTGCGGCGTGCCAGTCCTTTTTTCTCCAGATTGTCACAAACGGCAGTGACCGCCCCGCTAGTAAAATCCAGCTGTTCCGCCAGTTCTCCCAAGGGCTGGGGCCCCTCTCTGATTATTTTGTGGAGGATAAGCAGCGCCGGAAGATTGATTCCCTCCACCAGGATTTTATCCCGCTCCTTTATAAACTTCCGCGCCATTTTGCGGAATAACCAGTCTGCCTCTTCAAGCTTTTCCCAATTCATTTTCAATATCCTCTTAAGTTGTTTTAATGCTAATTATCTTAGCACTAAGATAATTAGTATTAAAATAATTGACCGACAAAATCTTAAGTCAAATAGTTAATATAGTATTCATATAGAATAAGTATGTATTAACGACATTATATAATCCTGATTAAAATTGTCAATAAATTTAAAGCATTTTTAAATATTTTCAGGGGTTAAACTAAATTTTATATTGCCACAGGATACTTTTCCAAATGATTTTAATTGTCAAGTGACAATTTGTCACTTGATGACTTGTTGGCCGGCTGATCGCGAAATACATTTTGTAACTGAAAAATTTTAACCTTCAGCCCGGCACAAGCATTTTTCAAACACGCTCTAAAGTTTCAAAACAAAAAAGACAATGGTACCCATACGGCATTATATTTTACTGCCGCAGCAATCCATTGCCTTATTTCCAGTGAAACTATGCTTTTTATAAAATAAATCTCCCCAAACAATAAAACAGCCATCCAGGCACTAAAAATCCAATGTGTTAATATATAAGCCATAAACGGGGAAAGTACTTATTCTGACGTTTATCATGGTATGAAAAAACCAAACCTGAAAATAAACTCTTTCCGCCGTACATATAAGCATATACCATTGCAGTTCTCATAAACAGATTTAATACACACATGCCGGCAACCCACCATACCGGATGCGCCTGGCTCCAGGGGATAATATGCCAGAGAGCCCATACACTCCCAATAAGAATTCCTGTCTTAACCGGGCCGAACTTAGCTCCCGCCCCAATTTTTTTATCAACTATAATAACTCTTTTATTTTCCTCTCTATTAAATCCAGGTCCTGTGTCGGTTCAAATCTCTCAGTTACCTTTCCCCGCCGGTCTATTAAAAACTTGGTGAAATTCCATTTGATGCTGGGTTCGTTTTTGTAGTTTGGATCTTCCTTTGATAATTTAGCATCCAGATGGGCTGAAAGCTCATGCTCCGGATTAAATCCGCCAAATCCCTTTTCTTTTACCAGATATTTATAAAGGGGCGAGGCATTCTCTCCGTTTACCTCAATTTTTAAAAAAATGGGGTAAGTGACGCCATATTTACTTTCGCAGAAACCGGCTATTTCTTCATTCGTGCCGGGTGCCTGGTGTCCAAACTGATCGCAGGGGAAATCCAGGATAACGAAACCCTGTTCTTTATAATCTTCATACATTTTCTCCAATCTTTCGTACTGGGGTGTAAATCCACAGAGGGTTGCGCTGTTGATGATTAATAGTACTTTCCCCTTGTAGTCACCCAGGGAAACTTCACGGCCATTCATATCCTTGACGGTTATTTCATATAAGCTCATAGTAACACACTCCTTCCAGACTGTTTTTCTTTAATATTTCATCTGCATTGTTATCAATTTAATTTTACACAATTTAATTAGCCGTGTCAATCTTAATTTAATAAATATATTACTTTATTACTTATGTGGCACCGTCTTTTGTCGGGAGATTAATCTATGGTCAAAAATTATACCAATTAACTCTTTTAAGTATATATATTTATAAAAAATTATACCAATTAACTTTTCTAAGTATATATTTTTATAAATATTACTCATTTTTTTGATTATATGATTGTAATATTATTATTATATATTGATTATGTTATTTAAAATCATATTGCTTTCTATAGAAAAATTAGATATAATACTATTAATTTAGTAATTAAGATATCCATACTATATAATCATAGCTATATAATAAATAATATATAAAAATAATAAATGCGAAAAGAGGGTGTGATATTGAGATCCAAACGATTAGATAATATCCTGGAGTACATTTATCAAGAAAAGACAGTAACTCTTGATCAGTTGTGTGAAAAATTTCATGTTTCTAAAAACACTATTCGACGTGATATCGACGAATTGGTTACCAATGAAAAAATCAAAAAAATCTATGGAGGTGTAACTGTCGAAAACTTTAAATCTATCGTTTCCTTTGACGAACGAAATATCAGTAATTTATCATTAAAGCAGTCCATTGCGAAAAAGGCCGCCGAGTTAGTTAATGATAATGATGTTATATTTATAGATTCCGGTACAACTACCATGCATATGGTTGATTATATCAAGGGGAAAAAGAACTTAACCGTAATTACAAATAATATCGAAGTTATTATGCGCTCCATTCCTTATTTTAATATTAATGTTATATCACTTTCCGGAAGCTTAAACCGCAAAACATTATCCTTTACAGGCTCCAGCGCGGCAGAGGTTTTAAGCCATTATAATGTGGGCAAGGCCTTTATTGCAGCTACGGGAATTTCTGTTATTGGCGGAGCCTCCAATTCTTCTCCCACCGAAACGGAAATTAAACATACTGCCCTGATGAAAAGTCAAAAAAACTATTTGTTGGTAGACCATACAAAATTTGGTGTTCTGTCATTAATGACTTTCTCCAATTTTGAGAATATTGATTCCGTCATCTCCGATGAAATGCCTTCCGCAGAATTAAAAGAAGCATTGGATAAGAATAATTGCAGTATTATATTAACGGGCAGTAATTAATTACGTTTATCCGGTTCATAAACAGCCCCGCACGTAATAAACAGCCGCATGTGAAATTAAGTATTGCACCTACGGCGCTGCTGCCCGGAGTTTGAATCCACTCCGGGCAGCAGTATTGTACCGATGCGGCACTACTTCAAATCAGACAGGATTATTTGCCTGCCAGCCTTCTTGCCTTTGCCTCCATTCTGTTACGGGTAACATCGATAAATACAGCCGCAATAATTACAAAACCAATCACCATGTATTGTACGTCACTTGCCGCATTTAAAAGAGTAAGTCCATTCCGGATAACGGATATAATTAAAGCTCCTATTAGGGTGCCCCATATGGTGCCTTTTCCGCCCATAAAGGACGCTCCCCCAATAATACATGCCGCAATTGCATCCGTATCATAGGGGGAAATTGCCGAAGACGGATTGGCAACGCCGGAACGGCCCACTATTACAATCCCTGCAATCGCACAGACAAAACCGGAAAGGGAATATACAAAGATCAATACATTATCCGTATTAATTCCAGAAAGGCGGGTCGCTTCCGGATTGCCGCCCACACAATAGATGGCTCTTCCCAGGGCAGTATAATTCAACAATAGGTGAAAGCAGCCGAATAACAACAACATTGCTAAAAACGCAATGGGAATACCGGAGAAACCGCCGCTTTTAAAGATATTTGCCGAACCAAGCCAGGTAATAGCATTTGGAAAACTACTGATTGTTTTCGTTGAAACGATAAACAGCGCCAAACCGCAAAGTACATTTTTCATACCCAGGGTAGATACAAAGGGATGGGGTAAATGTAATTTGGTAAGTAAAAGCCCATTGACAAATCCTATACCGACACCTGCAATAATACATGATCCCAATAAAATAACGGGATTGGCAATTCCCAGTTTATCCAAAAGCATTCCCATAACGCAGGCGCACAAAACTGCGTTTGCTCCTACCGACAGATCAATACCGGCCGTGATTAAAACAACAAGCATGCCGGATGCAATTAATCCATTCACCGCAGTTTGTCTTAATATATTCATTACATTATTAATCGTCAGGAAATTAGAGCTTGCAATGGTTAATATAATTGTTAAAACGACTAATGCAAGTAAAGGGCCTAATTTGCCCAAAATCTTTTTTATATTGTTTGATTTTTTCATTATATTTTACCTCCCCATGCGCCTTTCATAATGATTTCCTGAGAAAACTTTGAACTTTCCCGTTCAATTTCACCCATAATTCTTCCTTCCCGCATAATAATAACTCTGTCACTCATTCCTAATATTTCAGGTAATTCTGAAGAAACCATTATGACACATTTACCTTCTGCAACCAACCTATTCATAATATGGTACACTTCTACCTTAGCACCGACGTCAATGCCTCTCGTTGGTTCATCAAAAAGGAAGATATCTGCATCCGTATTAATCCACTTTCCAATAACAACTTTTTGCTGATTACCGCCGGATAATTGACCTGCTATTGTTTTTAAGCCAGGGGTTTTGATCTTAAAATCTTCTATATTTTTATTCCCGGTTTCTCTTATCTTTCCCTTGTTCAGCCAAGGCCCTTTCGAGAATTTTTTTAAGTTTGCAAGCGCAAGATTCGTATCAATTCCTTGGGAAAGCACTAAACCCTGCCCCTTTCTGTCCTCTGTCAATAGGGCAATTCCGTTTCTTACCGCATCCTTTGGCGACTTATTTACAATTTTTTTGCCGTCAATATGTAGATTGCCGCTGTCGATGGGAAATGCCCCGAAAATCGCCAGACATGTTTCCGTACGTCCTGCACCGACAAGTCCCGCTATTCCAAGAATTTCCCCATGGTATGCCGTAAAACTGATGTCATGAAGTACTCCCGCGGAATTCAGGTTTTCTACCCTAAGTGCTTCCCTACCTTTTTTTCCCGCAACCTTGGGATATTGATTATCAAGAGTACGTCCTACCATAGCAGTAATTAATTTCTCATTATTCATATTTTTAATATCATTTGTAAGGATATGCTCGCCATCACGCATTACGGTAACCCGGTCGCATACTTCAAATAATTCCTCTAATTTATGGGATACAAACAGAATGGAAACTCCCCTGGCCTTTAAGGTACGAATCGTACTCATTAACTGTTCCACTTCTTTTTCGCCAAGACTTGAGGTAGGTTCATCCATAATAATAAGCTTAGTATCAACGAGCACCGCTTTTGCAATTTCCACCATTTGCAGGATACCCATGCCAAAATTACCGCAGGGCTTTTTCTCATCTACGTCCTGACCCAGTGAAAGCATTACCTCATGCGCCTTTTTATGCATTGTATTATAATCGAGAAGTCTGCTGTTTTTTTTGCGAATCAATTTGTTAATGAAGATATTATCCGTAATGGACAATAATTTCACAATATTCAGTTCCTGATATACACAGGCAATTCCTGCATTTTTCGCATCATTTGGAGTCTTTATGTTCTGTTTTATACCATCTACATATATTTCACCTTCATCCGGTAAATATACCCCGGTAAGAACTTTGATTAATGTGGATTTTCCTGCGCCATTCTCACCAACTAATCCAAGTATTTCACCTTGTTTTATCTGCAGTGACATATTACGCAGGGCAACTACGCCAGGAAAACGCTTTGTTACATTTTTTAATTCTACTACATAATCACTCATTCTCTTTCACCTTTTCTTTTTGCTTTCACGGATTTTTACCAGTAGAATTCTGGCTGTGGTTCCATTATTACAGGTTCGATGGTTTCTTGTTTTCCTGCTTTAATTAATGTATCTGCAGTTATGCAGGCTGCATATCCGTCCCAGGTCAGGCAGAATTTTTTAACACCACCAACACACTGTTTTAGTTCCCTATCATACGCATGAATAAATCTCTGTGACCAGTCCGTATAGTTCTCATAGAAACGCATACCCGCAGTTTTCACGATTATATTTTCCAGATCCGGTAAACGGATCACTCCTTTTTCGCCTACGGCTTCACATTGAATATCATATCCATAATAAGCATTTATGCTGACTTCCACATCGATACGGACACCGCTTTTCGATTTCACAAGTATGATCTGAGGGTCTAAAAGCCCGTCTGCCGCATTCCTGTTCTGTTTTACCATTACTACCTGACCTGACACTTTGCCATATAGGTGCCTCCGGCAGCCACAAACGGCACATGAAATCATTTTCACTCTTTGCTCCATTTTTCCCCGTGAGTAAGGATTTCTATGTCTTGGGTTACTTTTCCAGAACGGATTTTAATTCTTCGAGATATTCTTCTGCATTTTCAGAAGTGATTATGGTAGCACCGGTATCAATACTCTTATCAATTGTTTCCCCCTTTGCTACTGCAACCGCTTTTTCCACAGCCATATATCCCATATTATATGGCGACTGTGCAACCGTAGCAATAAAGTTGCCGTCGATAACATTTTGCACTCCTGTCTGAATACCGTCAAAACCAATAATCATAATGTCCTCGATGCCTGTCTGCTGTACTGCCCTTGCCACACCGGAAGCAGTGTCGTCACTATGGCACAAAACAATATCTATATCATTGCTTAAGCTGATTAAAAGATTCTCCATAATACTGGAAGCTTTATCTGCCAGACCTTCTGCATATTGTACCGCTTCCAAGGTTACACCGTTTGCTTTTAGGGCATCCCTGTATCCATTTTCCCGCTCATCGCTTGCTGTATTGCCTTGTACACCGCCGATAATGACCGCTTTTGCACCTTCTCCTGCCTTTTTAGCGGCAAATTCACCGCCCATATAAGCCGCTTCATAATTGCCGGTGCCAATATAAGCTGCCTTTTTATCATAGGGAGCGTCCGTATCAAAAAACAAAACGGGGATGGACGTATCTCCCAATACAGAAACTACAGAATCCGGTTGCAGCGGCGCGATTGCAATTGCGTCAAGATCCGGTGAGGAAAGCATAGTTTCAATCATATTGTTTTGTTCATCATAGGCTGTTTCCGAAGCCGGTCCCTGCAAATCTACCGTTACACCCAAATCTTTTTCGGCTGCTTTTACACCGGCAGCAATATATCCCCAATATTCGCTGGATAACGTTTTTAATATTACACCCACTCTAATATCTGAATCACCTGCCGTTTCCTGTGTCCCTGTTTCTTTTGTCGTATCGTCCGACGTTTCGGGTGCCGTAACAGCCGTGTCGTCCTTAGGACCACATGCCGCCAGGCTGAAAGCAATAGTTAATGCCATAGATAACGCTAAAAACTTCTTCATAATATACCCCTTTCGTTTCACATTTTAGTTTTGTTGTAGCAGAGCCATCCGCCCTGCCTTGCTGCCATTTTTGCATTTACAATTCTCATGACTATCTTCACGTATTTAATAAATGCCTTCTCTCATTGTAAGCACCCTTTCTCCGGAAGCTGATCACTCCGTAGATGCAAACATTTCAATCATTTTCTTCACCTCCTATCTTTGTTACTTAATAAACCCTCGCAGATTTGAGATACCTTTCTTTATTTACAAATGCTTCATGCATAGAGTTTTTACCAGAAATGTCGGCAGAAAATATAAATAATTTTCTATAAAGCAAAAAAATTTTACATATTATGTATCAGTAAATTAACATTATTTATACAAATACATTATCAGTATTCCATCCGAATATAGCAATATCTATAATATTTTTGGTTATATTTTTGCGTTAATTTTATCAACTATTTGTTATATTTTATAATTGTATTGTTATTTTGTCAATATGTTTTTATCAATTCATACTAAAGTAAATAAAAATGTGCTCATTTTATAATTAAAATTAACCATATTTCAGCGTTTTCTCAAGTCAAAGCGGATATTCCGGGTCCGCTGCACTACTTGTAGGTTAAAATCTAATCACCTATTCTGTTTATCCCTTTTGTACCTGTATTTCATACAGCAAAAAAGAGCTGCTCAAATTAAATTTGAGTCAGCCCTTTTTTGCTGTACTTCCTTTCCATTTGGTTTATATATCCCGCTTATTTCTCCCGTTCTTTCTCCCGTTCCGGCAGGGTTTTATAATATTGCGTTTTTTTAAAGTCTTTTACCGTATCAAGAATGACCTTTAACTTTATATCTTTGTCCGGATCATCTTTTTGAAGAAGGCTCACTTCCCTGGTAATAACGTCATTTACCTCTTTTTTTGATTTACAGTTTTTCAACCTTTGTTCGAGTATCTCTCTTTTCTTTTCCATCATTATTACCTTCATATATAACATAGGATTCTTTTTCTGAAGATATATGATTTCTCTCGGGGTCAATTTATTTCCCGTTTTAAGTTTTAATGAAATACTTGAGTTTAACTGCTGTTTTTCCTCTTTGTTTCTTCTCCTGACTGGTTACCTGTTCTTGATTTGTATACTGTGTAAATAGTATATCGGAATTTATTCTCATTATAAAAACCCCCTTTTCATATTTATCGGATATTTCAGAAAATGCTTTAAGGGGGATTTTCTCTGACAAATATCAGGCTTTATTTCTGCCGCAAAGCCTCCCCATTGATCAATGGAAATCATCAAAATGTACAAAACGTTAATTAATTCTCGTAAATAACCATTTCTGGGCATCCGTACCGTTATCGGTCCACTGCTGAACTAGCGCACCATCCGCTGTTGAGGCGCTGGATACATCCATTGCCAGTCCGCTGACCTTAGAAGTCAGTTTGTAATAACCGTCCCCCACGCTTACAATCCCCCATCTTTGTGCATCGGTGCCATTGTCCGTCCATTGCTGCAGCTGAACCCCACTGGAGGTTGACGAACTGGGTACATCCAATACTTTTCCGCTGTGGATTGCCATAAGTTTATAGTATCCGTCTCCCATATCTTCTAATCTGAACTGCTGGTTGCTGGCAGTATAATTCGTCCATTGCTGCATTTTAGCTCCCTCTGCTGTTGAAACATCAACAACGTCCAATACCTTTCCGCTGCATTTGGCCGTCAGGGTATAAATACCGCCGCTTACAATATCTGCGGAAGAAGCCTGGTATACACGGACATAATCAACCAACATCTGGGCGGGAAAAGGAGTGGAACTATCCGGGCTTCCCGGCCAGTTACCGCCTACCGCAAGATTTAACAGCAGGAAAAATGGTTTCTGGAATTCCTCGGTATTACCGGTGTTATTTTCAATGTAGAAAGCATTGTACAAAACGTCGTCTACATACCATCTGATATAGCTGGAATCCCATTCAACACTGTATGCATGATACTGGGAGAAATCCAGGCTTCCGGATACTTGTCCATAATCAGCCTGTCCGTCTGCATCCCAGTGGACACTTCCATTGACATAGGAATTGTAGTTTACCCGTTCCATAATGTCTGTTTCTCCGCATTTCGGCCAGCCTACGGAAGTAATATTGGTTCCCAGCATCCAGAAAGCCGGCCATAATCCCTGTCCTGAGGGCAATTTTATTCTTGCTTCAATTTTTCCGTAAGTAAAGCTTTTAAGGTCCTGGGTTTTTATCCTGGCGGACGTATAGTCCATGCCGCCATAGGATTCTTTCCTGGCCGTAATAACAAGGTTTCCGCCCGTAACCTGCAGGTTTTCCGAACGTCCGGTATAATACTGCAATTCATTATTGCCCCATCCGCTGCTGCCGGTACCGGTTTCATACGTCCAGTTGGAAGTATTCAGGGAGGTATCGTTGAATTCATCACTCCATACCAGGTTCCAGCCGGTGGCCGCGCTTGATTTAGGAGCAGGCAACAAAGTTGCTAATAGTATCACCGCTAATAATATACTAAAAAATTTTCCTTTTTTTAACATAACTACTTTCTCCTCTCGCAAAAATATTAATAAATGGAAACCCCAAAAAATATTATCGAGAAACAATGGAATCACCTCTTTCTCACTCTAGAGTGCCGACCCGTTGGTTTTAATGATAATGACGAAGAAAATTTTAGATAAGGCAGGGCGGATTTTCGACGACACAGTGGTGGCTGCGGCTAGAAAATCCAACGAGCAATTGCGACGCAGAATACCGCAAAGTGGAGCGGTCAGAACGGTGCAATTGATTTTTTAAACATGCTCTAGCCCTCATGCGCATAAATTGCCTGCTCCCACATGATTTACTACTGCCTGATTGTTTAATCGAGACGGGTTAAATATGCTTTTTATTTTCCACGCTATGCTATAAAAGGCCGGAATTACAATTAACGGATATCTTCAAAAGATTCCCGCAAATTTTAATCCGTATGTCCATTCCTTGTGTCCGGATAATAAAATAAATATAATTCACTCTTCCTCTGCTGATTCTTTTGTTTTTCTTCCCTGTATTTTATAATAAAATAAATATAATTCACTCTTCCTGCGGTTCACGATTTTTCCAACTGATGAAGCATTTTAATGTCAGGGCAGATGTCAGGGCAGCATTCAGTGAATTGGTTTCCTGTAATTATATTAGCACGGATTTACATTTATATACAATGTGTATATTTTACATTTGCATCACAATTATTTACATCTAATGGCAGGTCAAAGTGAAATAAGTCCCAAACCCACCGCTTACGTTTCGCTAAGAAGCGCAGGACTACTTGTAAGGTTAAAATGCCTAGGGCGACAGCCCCCTTATTTATGCCATATAAAAAGACAGACCTTACAATAGTCTGTCTTTCATGTAATCTATCTTTTATATAGTCTGTCTTTTAATCTGTCAGCATAAACTTATCCCAGCAAATACTCCCATTCTTTTTTGATCAGTCCGTTTTCAAATTCAAAGATATCTGTGGAGCGCTGTCCACGGTTGTTAATAAGTATTGCCACAATCCGATTAACCGATTTGCCGGAATAAAGGGCTTCACATGAAAATGAATCATCCCTTTCACCGTATGCTGATTTTATTCTGTTCATATAGTTTTCCAAACCTATAATAGCCTGACTTTCTTAGTTTGACCTATACCAGGTCATATTCTACTCTATCCCAACGATAAATTTTTTCCATTCTGCAAATCCACATGGTCACCGCGGGAAAAATCGGGAATAAAGCCCGCCGATGCAATACGGCCCGAAAGGCAGGACAGACATTCGGCGGCCTCTTCTCCCGTGCAGATTTTATTGTCGTACAGGGCATAATCCTTACGGTATGCCACGGGAGAGAGATTGGGCATCACGACGTTGGCGCCGGCTTTCAGCCCTCTTTCGCGCCCCATGGGATCTACGGTACCCAACGCCGTTGTAGCTGGCAGCAAAGTTTTAGGCAGCATGATACGGATCAGCGAAAGCAGGACCAGCGTCCATCCTGAGGACGGCGTAGGGCAGCTGCAAAATCTTGTGTCCTTTTGCGGAATAAATGGGCCGATACCGATCATATGTGGCTTCAGTTCCCTAAGAAACAGGAAGTCCTCCGCCAGAGTGTCGAAGGTTTGATAAGGGGATTCCACCATAAAGCCAGCCCCGACCTGATAACCGATTTCCTTTAAGACATACAGGCATTGCTTACGGTTCTTCAGGCTAAGTTCCGGCGGATGCAGCTTGCCGTAGTGCTCTTCGTCCGCCGTTTCATGGCGCAGCAGGTAGCGGTCGGCTCCGGCGTCAAACAGACGCTTATAGGAGTCACGGCTTCGCTCTCCAATGGAAAGTGTCACCGCACAGTCGGGAAACCGTTCTTTAATTTTCGATACGATACGGCACAGCCGCGCATCCGTATAATACATATCCTCGCCGCTCTGGAGTACAAAGGTCCGAAAGCCCAGCCCATGACCCGTCCGGCAGCAATCCAGTATTTCCTTCTCCGTCAGGCGGTATCTTTTTGCATCGCCGTTGTTTTTGCGCAGGCCGCAATAATGGCAGTTGTTTTTGCAATAGCTTGAAAATTCAATCAGCCCCCGGAAATAAACCTTTTTTCCATAATATTTTTCTCTGAGCTCATCGGCCCAAAAACGCAATACCGACTGTTCCTTTGCTGTCGCCTCCTCGCAAAAATACCGGATTGCATAAGAAAGCTCCTCTGCGCCCGCTCTGTTCATCCAGTCCGAAAAATCCTTGGCATTCTTCGGTAAATCCATAAACTCTCCTCCTACAGGCGCAGGTCACGTTCGCCGTTTTCAAGCCGCTTCAGATTTCCGAGAATCTTGCTATAGACAGGCTCCCCTTGAAATCTTCCAACATGCTGTTTTAAAATTTTCTCACCCTTGGTACGTGTTTCGTCCGACGCATAGTCAAGCAGATACTCCTTTAATGTGAAAATGGCATTGGGAATGCAGTAATTATGTACAAACCTGGACTTGGCAACCTTCATAAAATGCTCTCCCGTGCGTCCCGCCCGGTAACAGGCAGTACAGAAAGAGGGAATAAACTGCATATTGCAGATTTCCTCCACAACACTGTCCAAAGAACGGTCATCGCCTATGGAAAACTGCTCCTGTTCCGGCAATGCGTTTGCGTTTTTAGATTTCGCATAAGCGCCGACGCCGATACGCGTTCCGCCGTCGATCTGGGATACTCCAAAGGGGATTACCTGCCGTCTTACCTCGTCGGACTCCCGCGCGGTGCAGATCATGCCTGTGTAGGGCACGGAAAGACGCAAAACAGCAACCAGCTTTTTAAAGTCCTTGTCACTCACCGCATACTCAGGATGTTCGGAATAGGGCGTGCCGGTAGCGGGAGTAATCCGGGGGAAGGAAATTGTATGAGGCCCCACGCCGTTAAAGTTCTCCTCGAGATGGATGGTATGATATAAAAGGCCCATCACCTCGAAGCGCCAGTCATAAAGCCCAAATAAAACGCCGATTCCGTTGTCGTCAACGCCCGCCTGCTGAGCCCTGTCCATGCAGTAAAGCCTCCAGCGGTAATTACCCTTTATCGTCCCTTGGGGATGCATTTTCCGATATGTCTCATGGTGATAGGTTTCCTGGAAAACCTGGATTGTGCCGATTCCGACGTTTTTCAATTTCTTCAGTTCTTCTACCGTAAGCGGCGCACAGTTGACGTTCGCGCGCCGGATTTCTCCGTGCCCTGTTTTTACGCTGTATACTTTTTTAATCGTCTCGCAGATAAAATCAGCTTCTGTCTTGGAAGATTCTCCATAAACGAGCACGGTGCGTTTCTGGCCCTCTTCTATCATAATCCTGACTTCCTGTTCAATCTCGTCCATGGTGAGCGTTTTGCGGCGAATGGCTTTGTTGCTCGATCGAAAACCGCAATAACTACAGTCATTTGAACATTCGTCGCTGATATAGAGGGGTGCGAAAAATACGATCCGGTCGCCGTAAACCTCCTCTTTGAGTTGATGCGCTAATTCATACATCTCCTGTATGGTGTTCTCATCTTTATTCTGAAGTAAAATGGCGGTTTCCTCCGGCTCAAGTCTTACGCACTGCTCCGCTTTTTTCAATACGCGCCTAACGTCTTCCTTGGACGGGTTTTCCCATTTGTTGAGCTGCGCCCAGATTTTATCGTCATCAATAAAATCATGATCAAGCCTGTCGTACTCCTCAAATTCCTTTTTGTATTTTTCGAGAAAATTCATTGTTTTTGCTTCCTTTCCAACTATTATATTATTGATTTGTATTTGCAATTTTGGATTTTTTGGCAGCGCCGGAAATCCTGCCCATTTTGCCGGATAGGGTGCTGGTTTTCATCGTTGTTTCCATCGACAAGCAATATGACCGATACGTTCCGTTCCCCATGAAAGCCCAAGCTTACGGATTGCTCACTTTGCCTTCACAAAAATAAAACCCCCTTTCCTTAAGATACGGAAAGGGAGCAAAACGGCAAAAAAGAATTTACCTCTACCGAATATGAGCCTTTCCGCGCGGAAAACCCTTACGGTCAGGTAAAAAACAGCCCTGTATCTCCCGGCAAATGCATTACGGACAGATACATTGCAATCCAATTCATATATAATCTACCATGTATTCTATGTCTTGTCAATAAGTTAACAAACTGTTCAGTTTTGGAATTTTAACGTCGTAATTTGCAAAGCAACTTAGAGAATTAGTTAAGAAATAAGATAGTATAGATGCAAGTTAAATAAACTTAAAATTTTGCAACAAACCCATACAAGAAACGCCTTAGAATTTTTCATATCAGGATGATTCCCCAAAGCGACGTTCCGGCAGGGTTTAATAAACCATACCGGAACGTCGCTTTGGGGAAATTTTCCGCCCGTCAGGCTCTAATCAACTCCAGCAACTCATCCAGGCTCTTCTTGCCAAAGGAGAGTTTATCATCGTTTACCACGATGGCCGGAACGCTCATAATCGCATGCCTGTTTTTAAAATCGGGAAAGCGCGCCACGTCAATCATTTCCGCCTCAATCAGCGGATTTTTAAGTGCCATTAACTGTGACAAAGCCACTACGTCCGGGCAAAGGGTACAGGAAAGAGATACGCCGATTTTTAAATTAACCTTCTTTTTCACCGTCCGGATTTTCTCCAGCGTATCCTCCCCCACCGCCTGCCCGGGACCTGCGGCGTTGTAAAGGGCAAGTAGGAAGGAGTTGATTTCATGTCCCCCCGGTATCCCGTGAAACTGTACGCCGGTATAGGCTCCGTCCGGGCCCAGAATGGCAAAAGCAGGAAAAAGGACGGCGTTTACTTCCTTTTCTCTTGCCGTGTTTTCGCCTTTATGCAGAAACTCGACCTGTACCTTGTCTGTCAGCGCGGCAAACTCGGATAAAAACGCCTTAAGTTCCTCGCTGAAATCACTGCTATCATCCAGAAAAGCCAGCAGCCTGATTTGCCTTTCAAACCGCTCCAGAATGGGAGTAAGCTGCTCCTTTAAAGCATCGTCGAAAAAAGATACCTCCCGGCGTAAAACGGCGGCCTGCTTCTCCTGGGACAATCCGAGCTGCTTTTTCTTCTCCACAAGATATTTTTCAGCGCTGGTCGCCGCGACCGCGCCGTCCGAGACGGCAGTAACCAACTGGCGAAGTTCTTTCGGCCGGACGTCGCCCGCCGCGTACACACCGTCAACGTTGGTGCGCATATTTTCGTCGGTGGGAATGTAGCCCCGCTCGTCTATCCTTAGCTGATGTGCGTATTCTCCGCTCTGGGGGATGTATCCGACAAATATAAACACACCGAATGTCCGGTCGCCTCCTGACACGTCATACCGCCATTTTTCTCCGTTCCGGCTGTCGATGAATTCGGCGTACTTAAGAACCGTGTCACCGCCCACTTCCAGGATTTCAGTATGAAATTTGACCTCGATTTGAGGATGGGTCAGCACTCGTTCAGCGATGGTTTTAGAGCAGGTGAATTCCGGTTCTCTAGCGATAACCGTCACCTTTCTTGCATAGCGGGTAAGGAAAATTGCCTCCTCTGCCGCGGCAAAGCCCGCCCCGATCACGAAAACATCCATACCGGTAAAAAATTCACCGTCGCAGGTGGCACAGTATCCGATGCCGCGCCCCCTGAATTCCTCCTCACCGACAAAACCCAGCTTTCTCGGCACGGCCCCGGTCGCAACAATTACGGCCAGAGCCTCGTATTCACACTCAACGGTTCGTACTTTTTTAATGTCCTGTATAAAATCCACCGATTCGACCACCGCCTGCAGGAATTTCACGCCGAAATTTTCTGCCTGTCTGCGCATGGTCCGACTGAGTTCCTCGCCCGAGATGTGCAGGATCCCCGGATAATTTTCCACCTCGGATGTAATCTTAATCTGGCCTCCGACCTGTTCCCGCTCAATCACAAGAGTTTTTAGTTTCGAACGCCCGGCATAGATACCCGCGGTCATTCCTGCACTGCCGGAGCCGATGATAATCAGATCATATAATTCGTTCATACGGTCTACAGCTTTCCAACCAGGTCCAGGCTGGGTTTGAGCGTTTCATCACCGGGATGCCATTTAGCCGGGCAAACCTGATCCCCATGCTCAGCTACAAACTGTGCGGCCTGCACCTTGCGCAATAATTCGGATGCCTCGCGGCCGATGCTGTTGGCATTTACTTCATAAGCTACAATCTCTGCCGCGGGATTGATTACAAAGCTGCCGCGGAGCGCCACGCCCTCCTCTTCAATATAAACCTCAAAATCCTTTGCGAGCTTCGCGGTAGGGTCGGCCAGCATTGGATACTGTATCTTTTTAATGGTATCGGAGGCGTCGTGCCACGCCTTGTGAACAAAATGGCTGTCGGTAGACACCGAATAGGCCTCGCAGCCGATTTTTTTAAATTCTTCATGATGATCAGCCAGGTCCCCCAGCTCGGTGGGGCACACAAAGGTAAAATCGGACGGATAGAACACGAAAACCGACCATTTACCCAGAAGATCCGCTTTGGTTACCTCCCGGAACTTTCCTTGTTCAAAAGCCTGTACTTTAAAATCGCTTACTTCTTTTCCAATGAGTGACATAATATTTCCTCCTTTAAAAATTAATTTTATTGTGATCGGCAAAACGCCGTTTCCACCTACAAGTAGCTAATTCACGTCTGCCCGGCGGGTTGGCACGCCGCGCAAATTCCTTTGAATATCATTACGCGACTTTCCACCTTAACCCCGGTGCATGCTTCAACTGCATGATCAATCTGAGTTATGAGTCCGGGCGGGATGGTGTGATTCGTATCGAAAATCCGGCCGCAGCGGCTGCACATTACATGAAAATGCTCGCGCACGTTTGGATCAAAACGATCGGGCGCGCCCGAAAAAGGCAATCTCAGAATCTCCCCGTCGCCTGCCATCAGGTTCAGATTGCGGTATACTGTGCCAAGGCTGATCTGGGGATAAATTTTCCGAATTTCCTCATATACCTCCGCCGCAGTGGGATGATCCAGCCGCGCAAGAGCATCCTTTATCATTCCCTTTTGTGTACTGTGTCGCCTGGTCATACTTACATCACCTTTTCCATTTATCCATTTAAATAATAGTAACTATTACTATTATTAACATAATAATTTATAATAATATAATTGTCAAGCCTTTTCCTTTATTATTTAAATATTTTAAATTAATTCAAGCTGCATTTTGTGCCTTTACAGGCGTTATCGTTGAAACGCTCTGAAAATTACGGACCGGCACAAATTGGATATGTCCGACTATGCTCCCCTGTTATAAAAGAGGTATATGCAATTTACATAATAATTTGCGGGAATAAGGACCCTGCTCCAGGAAAGTATTATAGAAAAGTAAATTATGAAAAATCGGGATTTAAAATAAAGAAGACGTTCAAAGTCAAAATTAAAATAAACAGACTGACGGAGTATTTGCGCGCACCTTTTTGGTGCGCGCATACTTAACCGGCTGTGCCAGATGCAAAGAATGACACACAAGTATCGAATCGCACAGACGGCTATGTCAGAAAATGCTTGAAAAGGCAGGTAAAGGACAGACCGCTTTTTACTTTGCACGGCCAAGCTTCCAGCCGATGGACTGCTCGCGGATTCCAATAAAGTCGGCGTACAGGCCCTGCTCCTTCATCAGCTCCTTATGGGTACCGCGCTGTACGATTTTTCCGCCCGCCACCACCAAAATCTGGTCGGCATTCCTAACCGTTTTCAGCCGGTGCGCAATCATGACGATCGTCTTATTCCGCGTCAGTTCTTTAATCGCATCCTGGAGCTTTTTTTCGTTCTCCGGGTCCACATTTGCCGTAGCTTCGTCCAAAATGATGATGGGTGCATCCTTGAGGATTGCACGGGCTATGGAAATACGCTGTTTCTCGCCGCCTGAGATAGTGGCCCCTCCTTCACCGATCACGGTGTCGTACCCATCGGGAAGCACCTCGATAAATTCATGGCAGCAGGCTTTTTTTGCCGCTGCACGAATCTCGTCTATGGTGGCGTCCGGCTTGCCGAATTTAATATTGTTGGCAATGGTGTCGTTGAACAGATAGACATTCTGGAACACTATGCTGATATTTTTAATCAGACTATCCAAAGTATAGTCCCTCACATCCCGGCCGCCGATGGAAATGCTGCCCGAGTCCGTGTCCCAGAAGCGCGCAATCAGGCTGCACAGCGTGGATTTCCCGCCGCCGGACGGCCCTATAATGGCGGTGGTGGTGTTTTGTAAAATGGTGAAACTTACATCGTCCAGAATCTTGCGCTTATCGTAGGAGAAACTAACATTATTTGCTTCTATCGTACAGTTTTCAGGTATAATTGCCGTCCCCTTTTCATCCATGACAGGGGATTTGAAAATTTCTTCGATTTTATCTATGGACAGGTCCACTCCCCGCAGAAGCGCCGAATAGACCCCCGCCGTTTCAAGTTGCGCGTAAATGATAAAAGAGCAGATAATCATGAGCAGGGCGCTCTGGGCAGACATGGTTCCGCTTAAGTAAAACAGTATGGACGCCAGAATCATGACAACGCCAAACAGCTTTAAGATGAGGGTCTGAAGGCCCTGATACGGCACAAAGGTTTTCTCCATTCCAAGGCAGATATCTCTGGCTTCGTCAATGGCATTGTCCACCTTCTTGCCTGCTTGTCTGCTTAAGTTATAGGACTTTACCACTCCGATGCCCTGCACATATTCCAACACCGCGTCAACAATTTTTGAGTCGGCCTCGATTTTTTTCGGAGAGATTTTCCGGGACGCCTTTTGCATAAAATAGTTAATCAACAAAAACACCAGGATTCCGCAAAGGGTGAGAAGGCCGATCCGGACATCGAAAAAGAACAGGAAAAGGGTGACGACCGCCGTTGTAATCATCCCCTGCAAATACATTTGGATCACTCTTGTGGCAACGTCCTGGAGATTCTCCGCCGTATTGGTGGTAATAGAGGTAATATGGCCCAGATTGTTCTTGTTAAAATAACCCATGGGCATATATTTGAGCCGCTCGCCAATCTCAATGCGCTTCTCGGCACACATGGTATATCCGCCGATTGTCTGCCGCATGACGGTGTTGTTGCGCATAATTCCGTCGCCGACGATGCTGACAAGGAGGATGCCCAAAACGAGAAACGGTGTTTTGGCAGTCATGTTGTTGTCAATAACAGCGCTAAGCACAAGGGCGATGGCAGGAATCCGGACAGCCGAAAATACGGAAAGGAAAAAAGCATAGACAAGCGATACATAAAAATTCTTTTTCTGCCTGCCTGAAAATTGAAAGAATTTTTTAAAAATGGAAATCATGCCGACACCTCCCCGGAAGAATCTCTGGCGCCTATATGCGCCGTCCACATATCCTGATAAAGCCGGCAGGTTTCCCGCAGTTCGTCGTGGGTCCCGCTGTCCAGAATCGTGCCCTTTTGAATCACAATTATTTTATCGGAATCTGTAATCGTAGATAACCTGTGAGCAATCACAATCAGCGTCTTGCCCTGCACCAGCTTTGACACCGCGTTTTGGATCACCGCTTCGTTTTCCGGATCCGTATAGGCGGTCGCCTCGTCCAGAATCACGACGGGCGTATTTTTCAGCATTGCCCGCGCAATGGCAATCCGCTGCCGCTCTCCGCCGGAAAGATGCCCTCCCGCGCCGCCGGCAACGGTCTCATAACCGTTTTCAAGCTGCATGATAAAATCATGGCATCCGCTGGCTTTTGCCGCGGCTTCCACCTCTGCGTCACTTGCGTTTCTGTTTCCCATGCGGATATTATTGCGCACGGTGTCGTTAAACAGATAATTGTCCTGGGATACATAGGCGACGGAATCGTTTAGCTGCTCAAGGGGAATATCTTTCACATCAATGCCGCCGAGCCGGATGCTGCCGCTGCTCACATCCCACAGGGAGGCAATGAGCTTGGCAACGGTGGATTTCCCGCCGCCGGACGGTCCTACAAGAGCAGTTACCGTTCCGGGCCGTATCGTAAGATTTACATGATCTAGAACCTGCTTTTCGCCATAGCCGAAGCAGACGTCGTCAAACTCAATGTCATACCCCGAAAAGGTTACAGGCTCTTTAGGCCGCACCAGATCGGCCTTTTCCAGTACGGCCGCAATATCCCCCACCACGGTTCCTATTTTAGCCAGATCGTCGGAATAGGAAAAGGCCGTAATCAAGGGCGGCATAATACCGAGGGAAAGGATAATCACCTGAACGAAGTCCGGCGCCGCAAGGCTGCCGTTCATGAAAAAGACGCAGCCTAACGGCAGAACACCCACCAGCACTGCGGGGAAGATCGCCATGGCGGCCGCAAAATATACCTGGCACTGTTTCATCCAGTCGATGGCGGAAGCGGCGGCTTCCTTTGCCGCGGTAGTAAATTTCGCATAGGAGGCTGCCGACTGGTTGAACACCTTGATGACCTCAATGCCGTTTATGTATTCCACGGCCGTAGCGTTCAGCTTTTTGTTCTTCGTTACATAATTGCCGTACCGTTCGGCATAGTTTTTTTTCATTCCCCCAAAGCAGGCAAGGCCGATGGGGAACGTAACGAGCGAAATCAGGGCCATCCGCCAGTCCAGGACAAACAGATATACAATGATTCCAAAGGGCACCAGCAGATTGGAAGTCATCTCAGGCAGCACATGAGCAAGTGTGGTTTCGATGCTGTCCGTTTTTTCGATGATAATATTCTTGAATTCCCCGGACGGCGTGTCAAGGATATATCCCATAGGCAACCGTGTCAGTTTCGCCGTCAGCCTGTGACGCACCTCCGAAATAACTGCAAAGGTCGCTTTGTGTGAAAAGGTCGTTGAAACGCTGTGAAACAGGACTCTCAAAGTCCAGAAAACAGCACACATGACAACCCACGGGAAGTAAAGAGAGGGCTCTTTGGTTCCCGCTATCAGCTCCACCAATATTTTTGCTACGGCAAAATAGGGGACGATACTGCACGCAACGCCGAATACTGCTAAAATAACAGAAGCAACGTAGCCGCTTTTATGCGGCGCCGCCCATTCCATAAGCCAAGCTAAAGTTGATTTTTTTTGTTTTTCTTCCATAACCGCATTCCTTTCTTAATAATAAATATGATATATCAGATAAATTTATATTTGCACCATATTATTAAAATAATTAATATGGTTAGTTATCGCTAACTTAAATATAAACATCATTATAATACTATAAGAAATGTTTTTCAGCTCCATTTAGCCAATTATATACCGTTTGGACATCTGGTTTTCACAATATCGTTACTCTTCTGATTCCTATAGTAACTCCTGCCGCTTTAAATTTCTTCCGGGATGGAGAATTCATATTTTTGCGGCGTAATTTGCGAGACCTTCGAGAAGGCTTCGCAAATAAAACGGCAGGCAACCGCTTTCATTGGAAACGATTTCCCAAAAGATCCAGACAATTCATCTTCAATTTATTGTTAAAGGATTTCTTATACTTATTTATAATATAGGCATCCGCCTTAAAGGCTAAATCCGGCAATTCAGCATTTACATCAAACCATCCTATTTCTATCATATCATCGCCGGCTTTTATTTCCGTTTCCACAGGCTTTGCTAAAATTACCGTAACAATAGAATTTACACCATCAGCAAAGTGATTTGATACAACGTTAATAATACCAATTGGTTCAACCTTGATACCGGTCTCCTCCTTTGTTTCTCTGATAGAAGCTTCAACATAAGTTTCATTATACTCGATATACCCGCACGGCAAACACCATTTAAGCGGATATATTGAATCCGTCCCTCGTCTACCTAATAATACCTTCCCATCATCACCTGCAATTAATACAGATACGCAGGGGTAAGGATTCATGTAATAAATGTATCCGCAGCCTGGGCAGGCTGACCTTTTAAGCTCTCCATCTTGTATTTCATGACATATGGTTCCACATCTTTGACAATAAATTGCCTGATTATTTTTAAGCATAAAAATCCCCCTTTTTTAGCTTAGGCATCATTTTATAAGGTCGGTCAAGGTTATTGCAGTGCCGGGAACTTCAAAAGGCAAATCAGAAAGATAAGTCCCTTTTCTTCCCCCCTGTTTGATTGGAATATATACTCTCATGTTACCGTCCGCCCTCTGTATTTTTTATACATGCTCTGATAAATAGTAATCGAATGTAATATTTTACCGCATAAAAAGAATGAAGTCAACTGTATGTTTTATTTTGTAAAAACAGAATACTCTTTATTATCCAACGGCGCCGTTTGGAAAAAAAGCTTAATTCCTTTTTTCTGAATGAAACGTATACACCGAATTTCTTCTTCATTAAAAAAATCCGAAAGCTTCTTAATCACAATACGGCTGGCCGGATAAGGTATTTGAATCTCACTTGTTTTAAATCCTGCTTCCACCGCCTCTTTAGCTGTATCCAAATTTTTAAAGATAACCATCAAATTACGTTTTGCCGTACTCTCTTTATTTATGAAAGCTATGAATTCTTCAACAGAGAAAATTTTTACCTTCATTGGTTCAGGAAGACATAATTGCATTACTCTAGTAATAAAAGGATCATTACTATAACTTGGATCCACTATCACCGCATAATTAGCATTTACAAACTGATTCCAATTTAAAGCCACGGTTGCATGCAGTAACCTTTGGTCAACACGTGCAAGCTTAATTGTTGTACTCATACTTTTTCACCAACCTGTTTTTGTCTTTGATATTCCCTTAAGGTATTGGCGATTAACGCCAATAAAACTTTCCCTTGAAAGCTTCCTCTAATATCAATATTAAAAATCTCCTCATATTTCTTGAGTTTATAAATTAAAGTGTTCTTATGCAAAAATAAATCGTCGGCTGTCTGTGTAATATTATAAT
Organism: Clostridiales bacterium; assembly: GCA_015655075.1. Lineage (GTDB taxonomy): Bacteria > Bacillota > Clostridia > Lachnospirales > Lachnospiraceae > Anaerocolumna. The sequence continues at coordinate 32,940 of JAATFT010000031.1, forward strand.
CATTCATAAACAATTGATTCGCAATAGTAGTAAACTCATCAATATCAATGCCTTTGCTTCGGTCTTTATAAAAATCAAATATATTCCGAACATCATCAAGCTGAACTTTGGAAATAAAATACTCGAATAAATAATCCGTGAAGAACAATGGTTCATCTATAGAAAAAGGGATATTCTTCTCTAACCACAAACAATTCTGATAACTGACAATATACCGTTTTAATTTATTTTGCATGGAACCTACCAGATAGGAACATCCTTGCAATCCCCAGTCTTGTAAATTTCTAATATATTTCCGATAGTACTTCTTTACTTCAGCATTTTCTAAATCACCAGGTATATCTTTAAATAATAATAATCTATTATTGTCTAATAAGGAATAAATCAGTTCTTTGCTATCAGGCCTTAATTTCAGACGCATAATCTCTTCCGCATTAAATCCTTTGTTGTTAATAATATATACAGCTACTCTGGTTTTGCTTTTATCAACCCCTAATTGACCTATTAAATCTAAAATATGATTCAAATCAAAATGCCCGGCATTAAGTAAATACTTAATTAATTCATCATCCTTCGTTACTTTTTGTTTTAAAGATTTTGTATTTATTTCATACATTAACCGTGTTTTTAAAGAATCAAGCAATAACCTACTAATCATTTTTAGATTTTCATCATCACCACTAACCCAGATGTATCCATAGTCTTGATTCTTAACTCTGATTTTATAAAACATATTGTTAGCGCGAGAATCTTTAATATCAAAATGGCATCCTATATATTCCTCTTTGCTGCAAGAAATAACATATCCGTCTTGATTCAATAAACCGATAGTATATTTTTGATTTTCTTGAACAACTCTAATAAATTCCTTAAAAATCTCAACTAACATCATATTTTTTACCTTTCCTGTTCTCTTACAGGGTTTTCTTAATAACCGGCCGGAAAACGCTGTTCTAGAGTGTGTTTGAAAAATGCTTGTGCCGGGCTGGACGCTCCGATTTGTGGGAGGCAAGGAGCGATTTTGGGTGCGTAGTAGGTAGGGCTACGTTTCCAAAATTGCGGCGCAGAATACCGCAAATTGAGGCGGTCAGAACGGTGCAGTGATTTTTCAAACACGCTCTAGTCAACTAGAATTTTAACACAGATACTTGGATTTGTTTAGATTTTTTTAAATCAATTGATAATGCTTTAGTACTTCTTTAATCTTTTCATCAACCTCAGGCGTCGTTTCTTTAACCGGTTTTCTGGCAGGTCCCACGGGTGCGATATCAGCCAATTCTACCGCCCGCTTTATGATGGAAGGAACCGTGCCTAGTTTTAAGACGTCCCGCAACACATCAATATCCCCTTGCAAAACCTTGGCAGTTTCGGTGTCATTTGTTTTAAGAGCTTTATTTAATTTTACTAAAACGTCTGTGATAACATTGCTTGTACCTGCAATTGCACCTGTGGCTCCCAAGCGATAGCCAGCAGAAATTTTAGAATCTGAACCGACTAATACACTCAAATTCTTATTCCTGCCTGCTTCCACATAACCCTTTAGGTTATCCACATCACCACTGCTGTCCTTAATGGCTTGAATATTATCTATCTCGGCTAAACGCGCCACCGCTTCCTTTGGAATATTACAGCCGGTTGATTTTGGAATATTGTACAAAACAATTGGAATTTTAACGCTGTTTGCAACTTCTTTAAAATGCTCATAAAGCTCTTCCTCCGCAGGTTTAATAAAATATGGGGTAATAACAGATAATGCATCCGCACCTGCCGCCTCCATTTTTTGAGATAGACGTATAGTTTCTCTGGTGGAACATGCACCTGTCCCTACGAAAACCGGAACGCGATGATCAACCATCCGGATTACTTCTTTCGCAAAAGCTACCTTTTCATATTCATCAATCACATGAAATTCCCCGTTACTGCCCAGAATAAAAATACCGTTAACACCTTTTTTAATTAAATGGCCGATTAATTGCCCGGCAGCTTCATAGTTAACCGATTGTTCCTCATCCCGATTAAATGGTGTGACAATTGGTGTAATAATTCCTTCAAACATATTTTTCCTCCTTAATTTAACCTTACAGAGGTAATTGCGAAACTATACGGTGGTTTTCTGAATATACCATACAATTAATACGAATTTCATAGCTTCAGTTGCCTTTAGGGCAAGATTCAGCTCTGAAATTGTATTAATTGCATGGTATACAAATACAATAATCTTGTTTCGCAATTACCTATTAACCTTATCCACCATTTTATTCGTATGTACACCGCTTGATTGCAGATTATTAATACAGCTTTTAATTACATCATCCATATCTAACGTTTCATTATTAGCGATATTAAGGTACAAATCTATCAACATAGGTAAATTTACACCGGTTATTACATTATGATGATATTTCTTGGTTAAAGCCGTAAGCACATTACATGGGGTGCCGCCGTAGATATCCGCCAAAGCCAAAACCGGGTCTTTTAAGTCACATAAAACAGAATTTACCCGCTCCATAAATACCTCAAAAGACATCATGGGTAATAATGACACCGCTTTAACATTTTCCATCTTTCCAACGATCATTTCCGCCGATTTAATAAGCTCTTCCCCAAATCTTCCATGTGTCCCAATCACAATATTTAATTTTGCCATATCATTTCCTACTTTCTTTGCATTTCTTTTATGCTTTTACCAAGACTCCCGCCTGGATGCCATTTTACATACTTCTCCAAGTCCAGTTTTTTTTCATTCTGCAAAACAACACTTAAACATTGAAGAATTAAAACCTCGGATAAAATAGAGGCACGCGGGGGCTTATTTAAGTTATCCCCTTCTCTATCCACATGCGCCAGCAGGCATACTTCAGAATGCCCCGCCAGCCAGGAGGCCGCGTTACCTGTACAACTAATGATATGTGCGCCGTTGGCCAGAAGGGTTTCTACGGTAGCCTTTAATTCTGCTGTTTCACCGCTGTTCGATATCGCAATGACAACATCTCCTTGCTTTACCTGACCGCTTGAACCGTGCACCGCTTCCGTTCCATGCAGTTCGTAAGCACTGGTGCCCGTGCTGGATAATAAAGAAACAATATATCCGGCCACATGGCCCGGTTTACCAATTCCGGTCACATGAACACGGCCACCTCTTTTTTCACTCTCCAATATGATTTCAGCCGCTTTTTTAACGCTTTCTATGTCAACGCCATCAACATTTTTATCAAATTCTTCTTTAATATTACCTAAAAAATTTAGTAATTCACTGCTCATAATATCACCCGCCTTATATAAGCAAATGTTCAACAATAATTCCGGTTGACATCTGACAGGTCCTTTTTTCTGATTCCACCGTTCTTGCGGCCGTATGAGGAGTTAAGAAGAAATTATCTAATTTAATTAATTTATCCTCCGCTGCCGGTGGTTCCAAACTGTAAACATCAAAATAAGCCGAGCGGATTTCTTTGTTGACCAAAGCCCTATATAAAGCATTTTCATCAACAATTCCTCCTCTTGCCGTATTAATTAAACAAGTATTTTTTTTCATTTTTTTAAATTCTTCTGTAGAAATCATGTTTTTAGTAGAGTCCAAAAGCGGCACATGCAAAGAAATATAATCGCTTTCCCTAATAATTTCTTCAAACGACTTTTTCTCCACATGATATTCTTTAGCAGCTTCCTCCGTAATTTCAAAAGCATCATATGCGTATACTTTCATAGACAAACCGCTTACAAAAGCCGCAATATTTTTGCCAATCATTCCAAATCCAATAATCCCCAATGTTTTACCGCTAACTTCCTGTCCCGTGGGTTTATTCCATTGATGCTCTTTCACTTCATTAATAGTACTATAGAGATTCTTTGTATCCGCAAACATGAAAGCTAAAACATGTTCCGCAACTGCTTTAGAATTAGATCCGGTTGTCCGGCCGACAAAAATCCCCTTTTCCTTTGCATAATCTAAATCAATGTTATCTGTTCCCACGCCAAATTTACAAATGACTTTTAACTTTGGGCATTGGTCAATTAATTCCCGGTCAATTATATCAACGCCCACAATAATAGCATCTGCATCGGCGGCTAATCTGTGAAATTCTTCTTTTGTATATGCCTTCCCGGTATTGTTGTAATGAACAGATAATCCTTTGGATTCCATAAGCTTAACCTGATCCAGTCCATAACTTGCAAATCCTCTCGGCGTAATTAAAACTTTCAAATTCTTTCCCCACCTTTCTGGCAAAAGCCAATATCATATAAGGTAAAACCCCAAGAAACAAGCTGCATAAGAAAGAGTCTGGCTCGCCAGACTCTAGCGCTGACGCGCCGTCACTTTAGTGGCAAATTTGTTACCAAAGCAACAAATTATCTTTAGAGCGTATTTGAAAAATCATTGCAACGTTCTAGAGCGTCATGCGCATCCTGCAGGTCGTGCTTTTTGCCTTATAGGATGCAATGTCCTATAAGGTAAAAAAACGCTGACAAATGTTTTGCAAGCGTAATGCGCAATCCCGGCCGGTTTTTATGGAATAGGGCACAATTTCCTATTCAAAAATAAGCAAATCCATGACTCCCCATGCATGGATTTGTCTTGTTATACGACACAGGTTATATAATGCCAAAGAATGTCAAAGCCAAGGCAAGAAGCATTGTATAAACAATGATACGTAAATATTTCGGGCCTTTCTTTGTAATATATAAATACATTCCCATAACTAATGCGAAGGGCAATATTTTAGGCAGCATACCGTCTAAAATATCCTGTAAGACCACCTCCGATGATGTACCGGCATTAAAAACCGCAGCTGTTTTAAATGCAACAAATGATGATGATAAGCATCCAATCATGAATAAACCGACAATACTGGCAATATCAATAACTTTTTTAATTTTACCGGAATGCAAAATTTCCAGGACGGCATTTTTGCCTAAGGAATAGCCCTTTTTCATTAAGAACCAGGAATATCCATATGACCACGCCAAATAAATGAGAGCCGGCACAAAGGCGGCAATCACGGATCCGTTAAGAGCCATGGGAACAAAGATTGCAAGTGGAATAGTAGCCACAATTCCCTGGTCAACACTATCGCCAATGCCGGCTAACGGACCCATAAGGCCGATTTTTAAAGACTGAATAATTTCCGGTGTAATATTTTCATTACCTAAAGCCCTTTGTTCCTCAAGTGAGATTATAATGCCATGAATAAGACTTCCCCAGTCACAGTTCGTATTAAACATGGAAGTATGACGCTTCATTGCTTCTTTTAATTCTTCCGGATTATCCTTATAAACTTTTCTTAACACTTTATTCAAGGAATATCCAAAGGCCAAAGCCTGCATTCTATCAAAGCTTACGGGAACTTCAACAGCCAGGCACCATTTCCACCAAGCCTTAAGTAAATCAATCCTGGTGACAATATTACTTTTTTGTTCAACTGCCTTTTCACCAATTTGACTCATGTTAATTCTCCTTCCTCATTTTGTTTAAACATGGAAACTATCAAAGCAATACATAGCGCAATAACTGCACCAGTTAACATTGAGAATCCCGCGATAGCATGAAAGAAGAATCCTAGAACAAAGAATGGAATATACTGTTTCCTGCCCATAACTACCAGTGTTAAAGCAAATCCTAATGCCGGTAACATTCCTCCGGCATTTGCAAGCCCGTTCATAAACCACTCCGGAATAACCTTAATAAAGGCCTGAACCACACTCGGTCCAAATAAAGTGGCGATAAATACCGGAGTGAAATATAGCACACCATTTGTCAGCCAGGGTAATATAAATGAGAATGTAGATAATTTATCGTATTCGCCCTTTTCCACAAAGGAATCTGCTTTCGTGTTGTAAAAAGAATTAATTGTACGGCGAAGATTGTTGATTAAAACACCTAACACTCCAAATGGAACGGCAATTGCCACCGATGCGGCCGGATCCAGACTGTTAATAATAGCAGCCGGAATAGCAATGCAAGCGGCTAAGCCTTGATCGCTGGGAATATTGCCGCCCGCCTCAATACCGCCCATATACATCAATTGAATTGTGGCTCCGTATATCAGACCTGTTTTAACATCACCAAAAACTAAACCAATGAAAACTCCTAAGACAACTGGTTTGCGAAAAGCAAATGAGAAGAAATAATTTGCTCTGCCCATTGCAATCCAGTAAAGTAAACCCACCAATACAGCTTTAATGACCATTTTGCTCCTCCTTATTTTTTAAAGCTTTGCAACAGCTTTTTGAAGTGATTCGGATGGGTAATCGGGAGTTGTTTGAAAATAAATCTTAATTCCCATCTTTTCAAGCTCCAATAGAGTTTCCGCATCCGTACGATCCAATGTAATTGCATTATTAACCGCTTTTCTTCCCGGTCCTCCTCCTAAACCTCCAATTTGAATTTCCTCAAGCTTTAAACCGGCTCTTACAGCACTGTCCAGCTTTGGGACATTCTTAAATAAAATCATTACTCTGTTTTTTTCAAACTCATTATTTTGCTGTACCCTGACTGCTTCCTCCACAGATAAAATTCGGATCTTTACTCCTTTAGGTGCAGCCATTTTAAATACATCCTGCATAAATTCATCGCCGCTTAATTCAGTATCCACAATAACGATTTCATTCACCTGGCATCGAGTAAGCCATGCAGTAATCACCTGTCCATGAATTAATCTAAAGTCTACTCTTGCTAAAACGACGCCCATTGTATTCCTCCCTTCTCTTATCATGCATTATTAGGCAATTGCGAAACGATTTTGTTATCTTTATTATGTACACAGCAACCTTTATTTTAGGTTTCGCAATTGTCTAACATACATTGTAACTGCAATCTATTATAATATAATCGTTTTCAAAATCATATGTCCGGGGAAACTAAAAAGAGTAACGCATTTTCGCTCAAACTACCAAAAGTTTAACCCATGCTTCTTTTTTCCTGACTTCAATTCGAAAGCCATACGGTAATAATCCCTTTTTTCATCTTTTTATTTTAATTCTTTTCCTGCAATAAAAAAGATTTTGCGCAGAAAACTCTGCGCTGACGCTTGGCCGCTTTGCGGCATAATACCCTGCAAGCGTCATGCGCATCCCCCGGCGGTTTTTTTATCGAATAGGACGCAATTTCCTATTCGATAAAAAAATTCCTTCTAACTTGTAAGCGGTCTATTCGCTACCTAAGTTAGAAGGAATCTATAAGATATTGTTATTAATTATTTTTATTACGGTAATCCACAATAATTTTTCGGATTCTAACAGCGTTTTCCGCAATCTCATCAGAACTGCCTTTCGTTAATAAGCCGCCAAAACCACAAAGGTCAACACCATTTTCCAGCCATATGGATAAGTTGTCTAAATTAATTCCCCCGCTGGCTAAAATAGGCATATCGGGAATAGGGGTTTTAAAGATTTTAACCAGTTTTGGTCCATAAAAATCGGAAATAGGAAAAGCTTTTATAAAAGCCGCTCCCATACTTAACGCGTCCACGGCTTCTGAAACAGAAGTACATCCAGGTGCATATGGGACCTGGTACCGATTGCAAACTTTTGCAACTTCCGGGGAATAGTTTGGCGCAATAATAAATTCAGCCCCCTTCAATATGGCATATCTGGCAGTTTCACAATCCAAGACTGTACCTGCGCCTATGCATAGATTATCACCATACTTTTTAACCAAACCCTCAATAATGTCGCCCGCATTGTTTTGTGTAAAACTCATTTCCATTACGGGAATACCGCCTTTTATGCATCCTGTTGCGATCTCACAAGCTCTTTCAAGCGTTTCAACCCTTACAATTGCAAGTGCCCCTGCCTCATACATTTTTTGCGTAACATTCAACTTTTTCATTATTATACCCATTGCATACCGCTGGCCTGCCTGCGGTACTGCCACAACATAAAAATGTGAAACAAATTTCACAGGTTGAAAGAATACGAATGTGGCATCCTTTCACTTATATATTTTCTTTCAACCTTTTCACCTCTTACTTATATTGTATCGCTTTAACTGGAATTCACAATGGTACAACAAACTAAATATATCTCATTATTTTGTAACAACAAACATATGCAATCAACTTATAGAAGGCGCGCGTTTCACAATTATCTGAAGAATAAAAAAAATACCTTACAAGGAATTTACAAGGGATGAAATTCTCCAAGCTGAAGACAGAACGGCCAATCCTGCAATTCCTGTGCAAATTATTATAAATACAGTCTGATGTGCGACAGCGGATAAACAAAGAGGAAACAGCAGCGTCAATATAGGCAGCAGGTAAAACAATACCGCCACGATTCGCCCCAAAGGGTCAAATAGAAATACGATTGTATTTTTACCATATCCATTAAAGATAATGGAGGTAATCCAAAATTCTAAAAACTTGTATAGAATTACCGTAAACATCCAGCAGGGGAACAACCCCCGGAAAAACAAGGATAAGCAGGCCGCAATAATAAAGAAAAAATCGGCCATTACATCCAGTATTGCTCCGATACCGGTCTGGACACCAAACTTGCGCGCCAGCTTTCCATCCAGATAATCCGACGCCGCTATCAATGCAAATAACACGGCACAGGGCAAAAAGGGACTGTCATCAAGCAGCACCACGGCGCAGAACATAAAGGAGAACGGCACCCGTGATAATGTCAGCGCATTTACTAAAATAGTTCGAATCAAATTGATTCCGCCTCCATTTCCATAAGATTACTGAATGAATAAAATAAATATTCATTCATATTAAGACAAAAATATATATGTTCTCCTTTCTCTTAGAGTGTGTTTGAAAAATACTTGTGCCGGGCTGGAGGCTCCACTTTGTGAGAGGCAAGGAGCGATTTTGGGCGCGTAGTGGTGCTACGCTCCCAAAATTGCGACGCAGTATTCCGCAAAGTGGGGCGTTCAGAACAGTGTGATGATTTTTCAAACACGCTCTAGAGAGCACTCTCGGAAACTCCCCTGTACGCATCTGTGCGGCTGATTTTTCGCCAGCCACACACAAATTTAATCCAACGTACGCTTTCACATACGCCTCATAAATTTGTGCATATCTGACAAAAAATCAGCTCACAAATCTGTATACAAAGAGTTTCCGAAAGTACTCTTTGTAATATCTCAGGGATCCGTTAAGCCTTTCAGAATAAACTCCACAAGCAAACGAATAACCTGGGGAAAGTACTGAATCCCTATTTCTTCCTTATGGGTATCAAGATAGATTACAGAGTTCATAAGCGCGAAAAGAAGCTCGTCATCGATATCATTTCTTATTTTATTTTCCATTTTCCATTTCCTTAACAAATCCATATAAAAGTCAAATAAAAAACAGCCGTATTTATCGTTATATCGTTGTTCCAAATCAGCAAAAATATCTTTATTGTACCATTCCTGGAGGATTCGGTTTTTGCTCATAATATCCGCGCTTAACGACAGAAATTTAGTCGCCAGCGCTACGGGATCATCGTTTAAGTCAAGCGATCCCACGATAGATTTTTTTGCCGCTTCATTTTCCTTGAAATAAATATCAAAAAAAAGCTCCTCTTTTGACGGGTAATAATTATAAAAAGTCCCGACCCCGACACCCGCCTCTCTCGTTATGTCGGAAACATTAACCTCCTTAAATCCTTTCAAAAGGAACAACTCCCTGCCTGACTTAAAAATTTCTGCTTTTTTATCCAGCATTTGCACGCCCCCATTTTTTTGAATGAATGAATTTTTTATTCATTCATATTGTATCACGATTATTTGTATCTGTCAATCATTCTGTCATCGTCAGAAACAAACTTTGGTGTACCAAACAGATGTCTTACGATGGACACACGGCACAACAAAAGCGCATTCCACAAATATGAAATGCGCAATTTTATTGTAGACTTATGTTTTTTTGCAGCTCTGTTTTATTTCTTTAATTATTGTTTGAAGTCAAATCCACCCACTTGGCAAAAGCCTCCACATATTGCTGAAGGAATTCCTTTGTCTCTTCATTGGTAACAGTACCTTTTTCATCTAAAAGAGAAGCAACATTCCCAATATATGCTTCCGGCTGCTGCAACATGAGAACATCCAGGAAAGCCATGGTTTGCCGTAAATGATGATTCGCGCCAAAAGCACCCAAAGCACCGGGGGAAACACTGATAATGCCGCCGGGCTTACCACTCCAAACGCTTTCACCATATGGTCTTGAACCAACATCCAATGCGTTCTTTAAAACGGCCGGAACGGATCGATTGTATTCCGGCGTTACAAAAAGGAAACCATCAAGAGCCTTCACTTCCTTACGAAACTTCGTCCACGTTGCGGGCGGAATACCGTTATCATCCAAATCCTGATTGAAAATCGGAAGATCTCCTAGCTCAATGGTACGGAATTCAAGACTTTCTGTAGCCAACGATGACACAAAATTCGCAATCGCCTTACTGAAAGATTCTTTTCTCAAGCTGCCTGCAAATACACCAATTAATTTTTTACTCATAACAATCGCCTCCATAATTTATAGTTTATTTTTTATTTATACATTACTTTTGTCTCAACAGAAATCCATCCAAAATAACAATCCCCGGAAAGGTAACACCTATGAATCTGTCTGATCCTCTACTATATATACCATACCTGCCAATTGTATAACCTTTTCAATTCCGGGAAGTAATCCCTGTGCATACCGAGTCAAATCCGATTTAAATTAACATGTATTTCATCCACTATTTTCTCCTTCCGTAATAATATTCCACACATCTTGCCGTCAAATATATTATACTACAGAAAATATTGATCGTAAATGTAAATTGTAGTTATAAATTAATATTTTATTTAAAATTAACTGTCAATAATTAAATTATCATCAATAGTTTTGGAATAAACATAGCAGTCTCTGCCGACTCAAGCCACACCTTTTTATATCTCCTATCCTTCGGTTTCACAAAAACTCAAAATGTTATAGGTATTGAACGCTAAATTCATCAGTGATATAATAGCATTATTATTACCATTATGGAAGGAAGATGCAACTGTGATGAACATACGTCCCATGACTATTGAAGATTATGATGCAGTGTACCAGTTATGGTCAGATACAGAAGGAATAGGGATGCGTACCCTCGACGACTCATTATCCGGTATCAACAAATTCTTAATAAGAAACCCCCATACTAACTTTGTCGCCGTTGATTATCAGCAACTGATAGGTGTTATCCTGTGCGGGCACGACGGGCGAAGGGGATATATTTATCATACGGCTGTAAGATCTGACAGCCGGAAAAAGGGTATTGGAAGGACTCTTGTAGATACCGCTCTTCATGCGCTTCAGAATGAGCAGATTAATAAAGTAGCTCTTGTTGTTTATAGTACCAACGAATTAGGTAATCAATTTTGGGAAAAGATTGGATTCCAAAAAAGAGAGGATCTCTTTTACCTAAATTTCAGCATCAATAAAGACAATTTTTAATTTAGAACGTGTTTGAAAAATGCTTGTGCCGGGTTGAGTATTCCACTTTGTGGGTGGTAAGGAGCTATTTTGGGAGCGTAGTGGAACTACCTTTCCAAAATTGTGACGCAGCATACCGCAAAGTGGGGCGGTCAAAACGGTGCAATGATTTTTCAAACACACTCCGGTGTACTCTCCGGCTTTTTACTACATTCCAACTACAGGCCGGGAGTTACTTGCATAAAGATGGTGAATATCTCTTATTTCTGCGCTGGATTAAAATATATTTTTTAGGGCAGAAATATATATAAATATATTGCCTGCGCTGATTGCTCTCACCATAAATCAGATACTGCAAACAAACAACGGGAGGGTGAAAGAGATTTTGTGGCTTCGATCGAGATCGTCGGATAAATTCAATTTAACTAACTCCTATAATGTTTGGCTCAAAAGGAAATTCCTCTGCTGTTTTCTCTATAAAATCCACTTTATATCCTGTGCCATCTTTATAAAAGAAGCCGGATGTTAATTCAACCTTAACATAGCACATGTTGCTATCGTTTTCATCGTTATGTGCAAAATACCAAGGCTCAAATATCTCGATAAGTTTATCTCGCATGACTTTGTTTTTTTCCTTCAGCGGATGCCCAACATTGTAAGCCTTTCCAGAAAAGGAGTACAAAAAATTACATAATGCAACATGAGGATTGCTTTCAATATCTCTTACTTTATTCGATTTACTGTATGTAACGATCCAAAACGAACTATTTTCATAATAAACATCTACCACTCTAAGCGATGGCACATTATCACATGCAGTCGCCAATGAAAATTGACAATCCTTCCCGAATAATTCTTTTAAAATGCTTAAGCTTTTTTCGTATACAGACATAAAATACCTCCTCGGATTTTTTGTTTGCCTATGGTATCGTTGCATTCCCCGCCTTTTTATTCCTGCAGCAGACGTAACAGAAACTTCATTATGCTCATAATCTCACCGGTAAATTCAAATTTATCTCCTATCAAATATGAATTTGGAAATGTTCAAAAGTAAAGATTCCTTTGCCTTGTATTAAATTTCCGGCGGCCAAAAGCTTTTCAAAGCCATTATCTATTTCATCTATCAGCGTAACAGGAATGTTCAACTGATGATGCGCAGGTAATATTCTGCGTATCGGTAAAGCCTTAACTCTTTTGACTGATCGCATGAACTGCTGCGGATCCGTTGTGGGATAGAAAACATCCAGGCAACCGGCATAAATTAAATCTCCGGAAAACAGGTATTGCCTGTCTGTTTCATAAAAACAGATATGACCGGGTGAATGTCCCGGAGTATGTATTGTCCGTAAACGGCGGTTTCCTAAATCTATGATGTCATCATCATGCAAAATCACATTTGCCCCACCCTGATAGATATGATACTTCTCTATGTCAAAATCGGCGGGAAATTCACAAGGTTTGCTCTGTAAATTTGTCTTTACAACCCACAGGGGAAGGGGAAAACTGCCGGATAACCAGCTCTTTTCCCCTTCAAAAACTGCAATGTTCTTAAAATATTGATGTCCTCCGATATGATCCCAATGGACATGAGTGGTAACGGCTTCTATTGGCAATGCAGTCAATTCCTTCACTGCTTCTCTGATATTTGAAACACCCAACCCGGTATCTATCAAAAGGGCTTTTTTCGTGCCGAACAGCAAATAACAATGTGTTTCTTCCCAATGCTTGTATTCGCTGATAGCAAACGTATTTTTGTCTATTTGCTCAAAGGTAAACCATTCATCCATAATTTTTTTGCTCCAAATTACTTGTGGGCTTGTCAATCTGCTTGTTTGTGCGCAGCTTTTTCCACTTGCGTATTTTACTGCGAAAAGACTTGAATGGAGCAACCGTGTTAATATGCACCCATTTCCATATGGGCCAATTTGACGCTGCGGAAGCAGCCCATTTTCTGCCGCCGGCTTGAAATAACTGTTTGTCGCTGAAATCCGCAAGCCAGTCAATAAACGAATCGACAGAAGTGATAAATAATTCTTTCAGTTCTGTTAAGGAGTGATTACGATATTTGTCATAAAAGCTTTGGTATAAGGGCCCCAGCCGATTCCATTTATAGCCGGGGGCAGGCATGACAACTTCTTTACCAGCCAACTCGTTATCATCCCATCCACGGATTAAGTCCAGCCAACCAAGCTGATATGCTATCATTTCCCGCGGGGTCCGATCTACCTCTCCGAAACGAATATCTTTATCAGTTTCCGCAATGTCTTCAAATTCCTTTACAAACAGATTGGCGGTTTTCCTGATTTCAGCAATCAGAGCGTCCTTTCCGGCATATTCCTGCATGGCCATCATCCTTTCTAATGTTTTGTATGAAATTTCTGTTTACCTGTTATTCCTATAGTTGTCTTTGCAATGATTATACCACGCTTTTCCCCATAATCCAATCGCTTTCAGGGTAGAGTGTATGAGGCTTAAGTGCCATTTGTTCCGCAATGCCCTGAATGACGCACCAATAAGCAATTGCCAGCATAAGGGGTCGCCTTCCCGAATCGTACCGTTTGCCCGGCCTTTTTGAATCAGCAGGGGGCATTATGCTCATCGGCTAAAAAACGCCTGTCGGGAATCAGCCCAATCTTTGAATTGCCAAGGCTCAAGTTGAAGTCCAGAAAAATCAGCAGAAACCCGATAAATACATTTTTCATTTTATCCTCCATTATAATTATTTTTTTTAACTATTATTTTAGATTAATAAATATTATTTACAAAATATTTGTCAGATGCCACGAGCATTTTGGAAATATTGCAAATTCTTTGAATCCTTCTCGCCGAAGATTTCAATAGACAGGTTTATTCAGCCCACCTCTTATCTTCCGATATTTTTACACCCAATTCCGCACGTTTAAGAATATCGGACGAGAGTAGCAGCTTTTCTGCATAACCGTATTCTTTCAACGTATTATTAATGATATTTAAAGCATGTTCGTTAATACCCTCCCATGTTAGCATTTCCCGTCCGCTAAAACGATTAAGCCAGGCAAGCATTGTGATATTGCGGTCGATAAACGCCTTGCGTGAAGACGGTTCCAACTTGTCAAACAGTATATCAATCGGAAGCATATACGCCGGTTCCTTGTGAGGAAAATTGCGATTATAAGCCTCTGCCTTCTCTGCGTTTACATCAAAGACCTGATCTTCATGAAACGTACCTGAAATACCGTCTAATGCACCATCGTATAACGGCATGGCCATCAGTGCGTCAAAATTTTTTCCATCGGGTGTTGTGATGTTAAATGCTTTAGCATTGCGAAATCCAAATCGCGGATAGTAATCCGGGTGTCCGTAAAAAATAATTGCGCGATACCCCAATCGCTTCGCCTCCGCGATGGTATAATGCATCAACGCCGAGCCGACACCGCAATGCCAACACTCTGGCAGGACGCTCAACGGGCCGAATGTCAATACCTCATGTTCGCCGCCTCCGCTGTCGACCACTTTGGCTTCGGAATACATGACGTTTCCGACAAGTTTTCCTCCCGTTTCCGCAACATAATCCAGTTCCTGCACAAATGCCGGAACATTGCGTAAAAGGTGTACCAAATAATGCTCGTCGCATGTTGGACGCGTAAATCCCCAAAATGCTTCCCGTGTCAGCACTTCTACGGCACGGTAGTCGTTAGGGGTTTCTATTCGTAAAGTCAAATTCATTTCTTTAATCCTCCTATCCTGCTTTTCTGTTTGCTCCACTTTGCAAGCTCCTTGTGCCGCTGTTGCTTTTGGCGTAAATAAGCACCCTTATCATCAGAAAACCTTGCTTCACGTTTCAAGTTGATATAGCTGTTCCATCTATCCTGGGAAAGCTCTCCGCTTGCAATTGCCGCCTTGACAGCGCAGTCCGGCTCACTTTGATGCTTGCAGTCGGAAAATTTGCATTTTCCCAAATACTGTTCCACATCGGCAAACGCCTCGCCAAGACCCGTGCTGACGTTCCACATGCCAAGTTCACGCATACCGGGCGTGTCGATAATCATCACGCCGCTTTTCAGCATGATTAGCTGCCGGTGAGTGGTGGTATGGCGGCCCCTGCTGTCATCCTCACGTATTTCGTTAACCGTCATCAATTTCTCGCCCGCCAGAGCGTTTACAAGGCTTGACTTGCCCACACCCGATGAGCCGAGAAAAGCAATGGTCTTGCGTGGTTTCAGGTAATCCGACAGTGTGTTGAGTCCAAAACCGGTGATTGCACTGACGGCATGTACACCGGCTCCCGCTGCGATTTTCTTGGCCGCCCGTATCTGTTCAGAATAATCTTCGGCCAAATCGGCCTTCGTCAAAATAATCACCGGCACGGCTCCACTCTGCCATACAAGGGTCAAATAGCGTTCTACACGTTTTACATTAAAATCCTTATTCAGGGATGCCATGACGAATACATAGTCAAAATTCGCTGCGACAACCTGTTCTAAAACAGTCTTAACATACCCCGCAGCGTGTCCCGAGAAATCGTTACGCGCAAATTTGGATTTACGGGGTAGTGTTTTGATAATCTGGCTATCTCCGCTGGAATTATAATTTACCAGCACAAAATCGCCCGCTGTGGGAAATTCCTCTACGCCGCCGCCATAATAAATGCCTGATTTCAATCTTCCATAACATTCACCGTATTCGCAAACAAGTCCAAACCGCTCCTTATGAACGGCGGTTACCCTTGCGGGAATACCGGAGATTTCATCCGTTAACACGCCGGTCAATGATAATGTTGTTGAGAAAAATCCATAATCTATTAAGTTCAATTCTTCCTTCCTCCAATACAATTATAATTTCACGAATGTATGCATTATCTGTCATAAAACAGCAACTCCTTATCGTTTTTTAGTTAAGGCACGCACCAGAAAGGGCATAAAAATACTGCAGCAAGCAGCCTTTTTGGCTGCAAACTACAGTTCGTTACAGGTTATGCAAAGTGCTATAAAATAAACACGAGCACACCTGTTCGATGTGCCCATAGAAGCCAACAGTATTCACGAAAGGTTACTCAAAACGGCACGGCAACAACAGGAGCATCTTACATCTCCAAAAATATCGCCTTTGCCCAGTATTCTGTTTTAGACTAAAACCGCCTCAAATTTTACAGTCATTAAAAAACAACTCCTTTCGCGTTCCGCGAATCATGTAAGTATTTCTTTCCGCAGAATAAGATTAAAATCAGTATACCAGCTATTCCCTTAAAAATCAATCCTTTTTGTAAACCATATGTGTCAAGTGTTTATTAACAATTTCCCGAGTCTGAAATAAATTTTACACTTTCTATTTTCCATTTGGTTTTTTAATTAGCAAAGCAAAAGGCATGGGTTCACAAAGTAACCTATGCACGAGGGTTCAAAAGTTTTTGCTTTGTTTTCATTCACCATCCTTTATATAGATTTTTTTCCCGCATTTACTCTGAAAAACGCAGGTGAACGAATTTCATCATATGCATCCAGTCCGAAACCTTTGCTATCAAGTGGGTACTAAGGCTCCATTGTCTGTTAAACGGAATATTCTTAAAACAACCTTCGCAGGAGACCAAATGGATATCCTGAGACCAATTCTCAATTTCCTTTGCATCATTGACGTAAAAATACATCATGGCGCCTTTATTCCCGGTTTTTTGGACCATGCGGTTCGCTTTCTTCACTGCCTGCTTGGATTCAGCGTCAAAATACAGTTCTCCTCCGGGAAAGCGCCGCGCCATTGCCTCAAATATTTCCCTAAGCTGCTGTTCTTTAAAATAGTAGAACACACCGCCCGAAATAAAAAAAATGCCGTCCTGGGGTTTAAAACATACATCGTCAAACCAGGTGGTGTCAAAAAGAGATTTTGCAATACTTTCATTGCGCTCTGAATCCGGCAGATAACTTTGACGAAAAGCAATCGCATCCGGCAGGTCGAGATTATACCACCGGATGGTTCCGTTATCCACTCTTGAAAAGGTGGTGTCCAGCCCCGCGCCCATATTCACGACCGTCGCCCGGGGATGCTTTCGAATAAACGCGCGAATGGCATCTTCTATTTTACGCGCACGCACCACATAACAAATCCCTCCGAATTCGCCTAAGGTTCTCTCAATGCTGCTGAAATCAAAGTCACAGTTTTTGATAATCTCAATGGCCTGCTGATCATAAAGGATTTCAGGATTTTTCTCGCTGGCCGTAGCACGGCCCCAAAGCGGCAGAAGCATTGTGCTTTGAACCGTCTGCGTTTGCAAGGTTGGCTGGTTTTCCATATCGGGCTCCTTTCTTATAACAAGTTATTGTCACACGCAATATTCCAATGAGGATTTGACATAAAATAAATCGGCGCAAACCTATTCCTCAAATGTTCCTCCCTGTGTATTCTTGCGCATATTGACGCGGCAGGGCAAAAAAGCTTTCCGAACTGCCGCGGCTTTTAATAAATTGATACAGTCCGGTTAGTTCAAGCTAACTAAACTGTATTATATCAGATTATTCAAAAAATGAAAAGAATCAACTAAATAAATTTATGTGGACTTACGAGAAAAACAATTTTTATATAATTATATTAATATTTGAAACTTGTATTATTATCCAGTATAATAAAATTAACGAACAATAGTATACTATTGTTCACGAAATAACAAAAAAATATTAAAAAAGGGAGAACAAGAATGGAGGAATCTTTTAATGAAAGAATTATTTCTTGTCGAGCCACAAGAAAAATATAAAGAAGAGTTCGTAAAGATGGTTGAGGAGTATAGAGCGTTTGGTGAAAAAGAATATTTTGATATGTATAAAGAAGCTCTAATCGATTTTAATGCTTATGTTAAGAAATTGAATGAAAATATTAAGGGGTGTGATGGTTGGGTACCTACATACACCTTCTGGCTAATAAATATGAACAATGAAATTTTAGGAGTTGTAAGAATACGTCCGTCATTAAATCATGAATATGTAAGAAAATTTGCAGGCAATATAGGTTATGATATATCTCCGCTATCAAGAAAAAAGGGTTATGGTATAGCTTTGCTTAAGCTTGCACTTGAAAAGGCTAAAGTGATAAATTTAAATAAAGTACTAATTACGTGTGATGATGACAATGTCGCCTCTAAAAAAATTATCGAAAATAACGGAGGAATATTTGAATCTAAAATATTTAAGGAAGAAAATAAAAAAGAACTAAGAAGATACTGGATAACGTTAGGAGTTTAGCGTAACAAATATCGAAACAATAAAACTGGATTCATTACTTCCATGGTCAAAAGACCTGCCAGTAAAATGTTATAAACCACGCCGCTGATAAAGCGGCGTTACTTTATTGGTAGGCGGATGATTTGACGTTTACCTTCTTTTCGCCATAAAATAAACCTCCAAACTGAGTAATTTTATTTTACATCAATTTGCAGGTTTACACAAACTTTGGGATACTCCCCCCTTCACTTTTACCACATTACATCATTCCACTTTTCCGAGAAGGTTTTATCATGTTAGTTTAAAACAATCATGCATCAATACCAATACTTACAAGTCTGTTAATAATGTTAGGTTATGATACTTTATTCATCTAGTATTTGGGTAACTCTAATAAGCCTACAGTTTTCTATTTGTAAGTTAAGCAACCTCTTTTCTATGGTACTGACTTTTTGCATACTTTTCAAATGATGCCTGTTTCCATGGATGGCTCATTGGTGGTATGTATTTCTTCCTGGGCATATCAGGAATTGTTGCCAAATCAAATGCTTTTGAAGAAAGCTTATGCTCTGGTAGTAATTCAAGTGCATAAACCTGCTCACCAATACAGCTATATAGCTCACCATTGAAAGATTTAATTACCATTGCAGTAGTACCTTTACGGTGATGGACTGCTATGCCCTGGCTATTTAGAGGAACATAATACTCATTTTGATACTTCAAACAACTCCCGTTATCTATCTTACGAGAAGACAGTACGGCTAAGGTAAGATTGATCTTTTCAATATCTGGTTGCGTTTCGAACACAGATTTGATATTATCAATAGGTAAAGCAAACTGCTTATTGAATTTCTTTATGTAGGAGTTTAGAAATTCATTTGCTTTCTCTATGGAGGAAACATTGGCTAAGCGTAGCTCTATGGGTAGGCGGGATTGAAGGGTGCCAAACATTCTTTCAACCCGCCCTTTAGTTTGCGCAATGCTTGACGTACGAATATCGATTCCTAATTGTTTGCAGGCATATCCAAACTGGGTAAACGTGTCCTTCTCTACGGAGGTTTCGTGCTTCTTTTTGTATTCAAAAACAGTACGGTTATCGGTAAAAAACGGATAGGGGATGCCATAGGAATGAAGGATCTGATAGAGCACATGATAGTAACCGTTTAAGGTTTCCTGCTCATCGAAGGAAGCACCAAGAATGGCTCCGGTGGCATCATCAACCGCGATGTGGAGTTGGGTTTTCGACTCTCCAAACCAAAGGTGCAGAGAAGCATCCATTTGAAGCATTTCGCCGAAATAAGCGCATCTGGGTCGCATCGGGTGAGAATCTTCAAGATCCAGGATGGAACTTTGAAGGAGCGCTGCTTTCTTTTTGGACTTAGTCTTTGATTGAAGAGCTTTTAATTCTTTTTTAACCGCTTTCTTGGAAGAACGGTTTGCTTTAGGAGAAAGGATATATTCCTTTCTGAGAATAGAAGTAATGGTACTGATAGACACTTTAATATTTTCCTTTTCAGCAAGTAATTCTGAATAGTGGGTCAGGTTGCAATCATAGTACTTCGTACGATATAAGTCCAAGAGTAACTGCCTAGTGCCTGAGGGAAGGGTGTTAGCAGGCTGCCGGCCACGATTGCCATGAATAAAGAAAGATTTACCATTCTCTTTATATCCATTAATTAAACGGTTGATGTGGCGATCGGAACAACCGATTTTAAGAGCGGCAGTTTTCTTGTTGCCATTAGTGTCTACGAGTTTTTTGATGATCTCGAACTTTTAATTTTCATCCATTGTAAGGAATACCTTTCTGATTGTGTCCACCTCATTTCTAGTTATGAGGTTCTATTATAATATATAAATTACTTTGGGACATAATTATTTGTGGTACACTAAGACATTATCATAAATGAATCATACTGCGGAAACTCAAAGAAGTTAATGATTGACACAACAGAAATAACGTGCTACAATATGGAAAATTAAAGACTTATATATTAAAGGAGTTTATATGAATCAAATATTTAACTGCCAACTTAATAGGGACGACGATATATAGCGCTTATAACTGTGAATTTTCCATAGGTATAAGCGCTAAAAGGCTTATACCTATGTTTGTGTTAAATATTCGATTTTCTTAATCTATAAAAAAGCGAATTAAACCGCATGGGTATAATAATCTATTTTATTATATCTCTGCGGTTTTTTATATATTTATTTATTATTTTATTATTCATATAAATGGCGTGATAATATGTAGCATATAGATTATATTATAATGGTCTTCATTTATAAAAGGGATATTATGAAATTTTACTAATTTAATATAAGGAGGTACTTAACATGATTAAAGTATCAGGTAAATTAAGAGAAAGAATAGAAGCAGAAGAATTAGTAAATTGTATGGGGAAGACGATTACTATAACTGGTACAATTTACAAAATTAGGAATATGAGTGGATTTGCTTTTGTTATTTTACGGACAAAACGTGCCCTTGTTCAGAGTATCTATAGCAAAGAATATACAGACTATGAGATAACCGAGTTAAAAGAAAATTCCTGTGTAAAATTAACTGGTGTAGTCGTAGAAGACAGCCGTTCAAAAAAAGGTTATGAAGTAAGAATAAAAAATATAACTGTATTATCAAAGCCGGAAGAGGACCCCCCTGTAGTGATTAACAATAAAGAAATTGCTGCTTCACTGGAAACGATTTTAGATTACAGGCCTATAACCTTACGTAATGATAAAGAACGTGCTATATTTAAAATTCAGGAAGGAATTTGCATTGCAGCACGTAAATTCCTGCAGGAACAATTATTTACTGAAATTCACAGTCCTAAAATTGTTTATACTGGTGCAGAGGGTGGAGCTAATATTTTTAAACTGGACTATTTCGGAAAGGAAGCATATCTGGCACAAAGTCCTCAATTCTATAAACAGATGATGGTGGGAGTTTATGACAGGGTTTATGAAATCGGCGCCGTATATAGGGCAGAAAAACATGATACTTCAAGACATTTAAATGAATATATTAGCTTGGATTTTGAAATGGGATTTATTGATGACTTTACAGAAATCATGGAAATGGAAACCTGTATGCTGCAGGCAGTCATGAAATTGCTGGAAGAAAACTATGCTCAAGAGATTGCTTTATTAAAGGTTAATATACCAATAATACGCGAAATACCGGCAATTAGGTTTTCCGAAGCGAAAGATCTGGTAAGTAAAACCTATCATAGGGAAATAAAGGATATGGGTGACTTTGAACCAGAGGAAGAACGTTTATTATGTGAAATAATAAAGAAAACCACCGGAAGTGATTTTATATTTGTAACCCATTATCCGACTGTGAAAAGACCATTTTATGCAATGGAAGACCTAGAAAATAATGAATATACATTAAGTTTTGACCTGCTATTTCGAGGTGTGGAAGTTACTACCGGAGGACAGAGAATTCATGACTATAAAGAACAGGTTGATAAAATGCTTTTTAGAAATATGAATCCTAAACTATTTGAGAGTTATCTTATGATTCATAAATACGGTATACCACCACATGGTGGATTGGGAATGGGGTTAGAACGATTTACCATGAGGCTGCTGAATAAAACAAATGTCAGGGAAGCGTCATTATTTCCAAGAGATCAGAATCGCATAGTACCCTAATATTATAACGTTTAAAACTTGAATTATTTCATAAATTAAAATATAATTTTACCAAAATATTGGGTAATGTAGTTTATGGCTCTAGTAATAAATACCACTCGCAAAATCGGTTTTGACAAACTGATCCAGTCAAAGTTTAAAACCAATGATACGGCATCTTTGCGTTATCATACCGATACTGAAAATATAATGAAGAAGATTTACCAAACAGTAGGAGGGCGTAAATTTTTTTGTGTCCAAAGCTGAAGTATCATGATGAATACCATTGCTTTTGGCAGGAATTAAATATGTATTTCTCTTGTCGAATTTTGTGTTCATTTATAGTTTAACCATTTTACGGATGTCTATTCATATCATGATTATTTTTAAGCACAGCAAGTAAATGTGGGCGCTGCCCACACCCGGCCTCTGGAATAAATATGGGTTTATCGGCAATAATTATAATGCCGACGGAATAAATGCTACCGGCGTATAGGTTCAGCTTGTCTGAAACTTACGCCGGTTGCTTATTCTACTTACAGGTACAGCGCCCAGCCTATCCTCAAAAATGAGGCTTAGTTG
>JAATFT010000057.1 GCA_015655075.1 Clostridiales bacterium
AAAATATTACGGATCATAATATGGTCAAGGGAGCCAGCTTCGAGCTTAAGAAAGGCGAGATCATCGGATTTGCCGGACTGGTGGGAGCCGGGAGAAGTGAATTGATGAAATGCATCTTCGGCCTGACAAGGGATTATTACGGAGATATCTACATTGAAGGCAGGAAATCAGTGATTAAATCCCCCTCCGATGCCGTCAGTAACGGAATTGCCATGGTGCCTGAGAATCGCAAGGCGGAAGGGCTGTACCAGGTGCAAAGCGTAAAATTTAATTCTACAATTGAGATCCTGAAGGATTTTATCAGGGGAATTGCTGTAAATCGCCAAAGGGAAGAGAAAATTACTCAGAAGTATATCGATATGATGTCAACGAAAACTCCTTCAATGAATCAATTAATTGGAAAACTTTCCGGAGGCAATCAGCAAAAAGTCATGATCGGCAGATGGCTTGCCACTTCTCCTAAAATACTTATTTTAGATGAACCGACAAGGGGAGTGGATGTTGGTGCAAAATCTGAAATTTATGCGATTATGAACAGTCTTGTGAAAACAGGCATGTCAATTATAATGATATCTTCGGAAATGTCTGAGATCATTAATATGAGTGATCGAATCTACGTTATGTGCGGTGGAATGGTAGCCGGATGCCTGGGGCATGAAGAGGTTACGCAGGAGAAAATCATGAAATTGGCCGCAAAATAGTTTTGAGAATTTCAGGAGGAAATGAAATGGACCAAGTAAACAGGAATAAGAAAGGCTCTTTCGTTCTGTTAGGAAACAGGATAATGCAATGGCTGAAGGATAATATGGGAATCCTCATTGCGTTATTTGCATTGTGCTTAATTTTATCCGTCAATCCTATCACCAGAAACTCCTTTTTAACGCTAAAGAATGTATTCAATGTCATAAGGCAGATATCATCCAATTTATTCCTTGCCTGCGGCATGACTATGGTTATTATATTAGGGGGAATTGATTTGTCCGTCGGCTCCATTATTGCATTGTCCGGATGTATTGCGGCAGGCGGAGTGGTACGTTACGGCATGCCGCTATTTGCTGCCCTTATATTAGGAATTGCAATAGGCTTGTTCTTTGGCGCATGCAATGGTCTTGTAATATCAAAAACAACAATCCCGGCGTTTATCGTAACGCTGGCAACCATGAATATTGCGAAGGGACTGGCATACGTTTACACGGGAGGCTCTCCGGTAAGAGTGGTAACTAAGGAATGGCAATTTTTAGGCGCCGGTTATGTCGGGGCTGTTCCCACTCCGGTCGTTATCTTAATTATCGTTTTAATCGTTACAGGCCTGATTCTAAATAAGACCAAAATGGGGCGGTACATATATGCAGTGGGCGGTAATGCGGAGGCCGCCAAATTCTCGGGTATTAAAGTATCGAAAGTAAAGTTCTTTGTACACGCCTATTCCGGATTAATGGCGGGTCTGGCAGGTGTGGTACTGGCTTCCCGCATGTATTCCGGACAGCCGACCGCAGGAGAAGGCGCGGAAATGGATGCAATCGCCGCTGTCGTAGTAGGCGGAACCAGTATGTCCGGCGGCTCCGGAAAAGTAGGCGGAACCATTATCGGCGGATTGATTATCGGGGTTCTGAATAACGGATTGAATCTTCTGAATGTCAATTCTTTCTGGCAATATGTGGTAAAAGGCGCCGTGATCTTATTAGCTGTTTTTATTGATTATGTTAAGAACGAGAAGGCGGGATAATAGACATTAAGGTGAATTTATGGTACAATTCAGGAAAGAACTACCTATTATCGTGTGATTTGAGAGGCACAGGAAATATATGAAAAGATTAATCGGAAAACTGTTACTGCCTGCTGTATTCCTATCGTTTTTCACCGTGATGATATATGGATGTACTGCCTTTCGTGATGTGAAAACCATCTACAGCGGTTTTCCCCGAAAATTCGGCGCAACCTATATGACGATGAATAATCCCTATTTTGACGTTCTGAATGACGGTATTAAGGAAGTCGTGGAGGCGAACGGTGATTTTCTGATTACACGGGATCCGGCGCAGGATCAGGAGAAGCAGAACAGCCAGATTTATGAAATGATAGAGCTGGGTGTGGCAGCTGTTTTTCTGAATCCTGTTGACTGGAAGGAGGTAAACCCGGCTTTGATTGCATGCAGGGAGGCGGGCATCCCGGTGTTTAATGTGGATACCCATGTATACGATACGGAATATGTAGTGTCGGTCATTGCATCGGATAATTATAATGCGGGTGTCCAATGTGCACAAGATATGATGTCTAAATTAGATTCCGCTGATATTGTGATTCTGGACCAACCGATCATTAATTCTATTACACAGAGAATAAAAGGCTTTACGGATACGATCAGAGGAAATAAAAACTATAATGTCATTTTACAGGAAGCTGCAGGTGGGGAACTGGAAATTGCGATGGAGGTGATGAACCGTATTATTGATTCGGGTGTAACCTTTGAAGTAGTAATGGGAGGCAATGACCCGACTGCAATCGGCGCGGTAGCAGCGTTAGAATCACGTCATGTGGACAAAAAGATTCTTATTTATGGCGTGGACGGTTCTCCGGACGGCAAAATGATGATAAAGGAAGGATATCTGGAGGGAACCAGTGCCCAGCAGCCGAGTGTAATCGGAACGATTGCGGCCGAGGTTGCTTATGACTATTTGAACAAAGAAGAGGTGAAAGAGAATATCGTGGTGCCGGTAACCTTGATAACAAAGGATAATCTGGACGATTTTACCATTGACGGCTGGCAGTAAAGGATATGACCATATGCATGACAGAAAGCTGATATATTTTAAAGTTTTGATGATAGTAATTAATTTAATAGCAGTATTGTTTGTGACAATATTCATCTATGTAACAACACAGAAAATATGTGATAACTTTATTGCAAGGGAGTTTATCAATAATGTAGTTTCTCTGCCCTGGAATCCTTTCCGGAATATCCTTCTGTCAATCGGCTTTTTTTGCATTCTGATTGCTTCCTTTATCATCAGAGAAATTATTTGTCCGGGCAGCAGCAAGGTGATCTATCTGTCGCTCCTGATCGACCTTGTAATAAGTATCAGCATAGTTTATATTCTGAATTTTAACTATAATGGAATACTTTTTCTGGTAATAGCAAATGTCATAACCTATGCAAAAGGCACCAGGGGAAGATATGTATTAATGATTTTTGCCGTGGCAAGTATTTTTATCGCAGATTATGAATTAATTGCAATTAATTTTAGACTGTATTCTATTAATGATTATATCAGCTATTATGATTCTGTGACACAGCAGTATCTCTTAGGTTTCTTTAATACCGTGGTTTCCGTTAATATTACTGCATTCATCATCTTTTGTATTTATGTGATTCAGAACCAGCTCGGAACCATCAATGAAGTAAATACTTTATATGCGCAGCTGAGCAAAGCAAATGATGATTTACAGGCTGCGAACGAACAGCTCAAGGAATATTCCATGATTACCGAAAAAATGGGGGAAACAAAAGAACGAAACCGTCTTGCGAGGGAAATACATGATACCCTGGGGCATACTCTTACAGGAATATCGGCCGGTATTGATGCCTGCCTTGCTACCATTGACTGCTCGGTGCAGGATACCAGGAGGCAATTGGAGATTATATCCGAGGTGACAAGGGAGGGGATTAAAGAGGTACGCCGCTCGGTGAATCAATTAAGACCGGATGCCCTGGAACGATTGAATTTGGAATCTGCCATTCATAAGATGATCCATGAAATTGAATCCATGGCGAATACGAATGTGCTTTTTGAATCAGAGGTCACTAATCTGAAGTTTGATGCAGATGAAGAGGATGCGATTTATCGGGTGATACAGGAAGGCCTTACCAATGCAATCCGTCATGGGAAGGCAACACGGATCTGGGTTCAGATAAGAAGATCGGAAGAGGAAATTATACTGACGATAAAAGACAACGGTGTGGGCTGCAAGACAATGAAAAAAGGCTTTGGTACAAGACATATCATAGAGAGGATAGAGATGCTCAATGGCAGAGTGGAGTTCGAGGGTACAAATGGTTTTACTGTAACTGTAAGAATTCCAATCAGGTGGGGTGAAGAATATGATTAAAGTATTGATTGCAGATGATCAGGAATTAATTCGTCAAAGCCTGCAGATTGTGTTAAAGAGCAGGGATAATATTGAGGTAACCGATGTTGTTGCAAACGGACAGGAGGTAATACGGAGCATACGAAGAAACAGGCCGGATGTTATCCTGATGGATGTCCGTATGCCGAAAATGGATGGTGTTCAATGTACAAAGATTATCAAGGAAAATTATCCTGAAATTAAAATAATTATATTAACTACCTTTGACGATGATGAGTATGTATATAATGCGTTAAAATATGGAGCCAGCGGTTATTTACTCAAGGGTGTATCAATGGATGAGCTGGTAAAAGCAATTTTTACGGTGCACAGCGGAAGGGCAATGATTAATCCGGATATCGCAACCAAGGTGATTCGTTTATTTTCGCAGATGGCAAGGGCTGATTTTTCAATTGAAGTCGGGGAAAAAGGAGAAAAAGAGCTGACCAGAACGGAGTGGAAAGTAATCGAGCAGGTGGAATACGGTTTATCCAACAAGGAAATAGCCGATATACTTAATCTGTCAGAGGGAACGGTGCGAAATTATCTGAGTGCCATTCTTAATAAACTGACCCTAAGAGACAGGACTCAGCTGGCTATATGGGCAATACAATCGGGTGTAGGCAAAATAAAGCTGGAGCATTGCGATGAATAAAAAAAGATATCGGATTATCTTAATAATTGTAAGCGCGGTCCTGATTTTATCTGCAGCCGTAACCGTAGCCAAAAGGGATAAAGCGGCAGTCCTTGAGTTTGGTGTTTTTGCAGGAAGCAATTGGGATGTGGCAAATGCAAACAGCTATGTGATCATTGACAAAGCTATTGAACGCTTTGAAGCAGAACACGATAATGTCAAAATCCACTACTATAGCGGCATATTGAAGGAGGATTATTCGGAATGGTTCTCACAGCAGGTGCTGCTTGGCAGAACACCGGATATATTCATGATTCTTTCAAATGATATGAACCAGCTGGCTTCCTTAGGTGTGATGAAGGATTTAAGTGAATTAATCAATAGAGACAGCAACTTTGACAAAGAGGCCTATTATCCGGCCGCTCTTTTATCGGGAGAATACAATGGTATACAATATGCGCTTCCCTATGAAACAGTTCCGACGCTGATGTTCGTCAATAAGAGTTTACTTCAGAAAGAAGGAATTGCTGTCCCGGACATTGATTGGACCTGGCAGGATTTGTATAACATCAGTGAAAAGGTTACCAAGGATATTGACGGGGACGGTATATTGGATGAGTTCGGCACCTATAATTATGACTGGCTGGATGCGGCGCATACCAACGGAACGCTTCTGTTTGATGAAAATGACATGGAAATAAATCTTTCCAATAATAAGGTAATCCAGGCGGTAAAGTTCACAAAACAGCTTTATGATTTGAATCAGGGACGCAAGGTGACCCAGGAGGACTTTGACAGCGGCAATGTGGCCTTTATGCCGCTTCCGTTTTCGGATTACCGCACCTATAAGACATATCCGTATAAGATTAAGAAATATTTGAAATTTAAATGGGACTGCATCACATTGCCGGCGGGTGAAAACGGCGGGAATATATCAGAAGTGAATACTCTGCTGATGGGAATCAGCGATAAAACAGAAAATGAGATATTGGCATGGGAATTCTTAAAATTATTAACCTATGATAAAGATATACAAATGGATATCTTCCGTTTTTCCCAGGGTGCTTCCGTACTGAAGGAGGTGACAGGGTCCAAAGAAGCCGAGGTGATTTTACAGGAATATATGGAAGAGAGTGAAAAAGTGATTGATAATGAATTGCTCAGCAGAGTGATTGAGCAGGGAACCGTAGCTCCTCAGATATTGAAATATAAAGAAGCAATCGCTTTAGCAACGAGTGAAATCCAGGGAATTATAGAAAATAACAAAAATATTGACAGCGCGTTAAAAATATTACAGAGAAAAATAAACCAATATTTGAAACAGTAAACCTGATCGAAAGGATGTGTTATTATCAAACGCTTAGAAATTAATCGTATCATACCGGAGGGAGTTCAATTTTTCAGATCCTGATTTGAGGCAGTACCGTATCGGCAAGCAGATGCGGCATGCCATGGGAACTTAGGTGTGAAGAAAAAGCATCTTCACAAAGTATTTAGGATGCCGCAAAGCGGCATCATGGAGGTGAATATGGGAAAAGGTATCGCTATCGCAGGAACAATCGCTGTGGATAACAATAATATTATCGATCGGTATCCCCGAAAAGGAATGCTTAGTAATATCCTGTCTTCAACAAGAGGAATAGGCGGCTGCGTTCCAAACACGCTTGCTGACCTTGCAAAAATAGATGCTTCAATTCCTCTGTATGCTTATGGAGGTATCGGTAGTGATGAAAACGGGGAATATGTATTGAGAAGATTGAATGAATATGGTATTAACGTCGATGGAATAATTAAGTATCCGGTTGAGATGACTGCATTTACTGATGTGATGACGGAAAAAGCTACAGGAGAACGAACCTTTTTTACCGCCAAAGGTGCGAATCGGGTTTTTAGCTATGAGGAACTTGATTTTAGTTCCATAGGAGCGGATATGTTTCATATGGGATATGCATTTCTTATGGATCCTTTTGACCAGGCGGATAAGGAATACAAGACGGTGATGGCGAAAACCTTAGCCGGGATTCAGGCGAAGGGTATCAGAACTTCAATTGATTTGGTAAGCGTAGACAATGAGCGGTTTTCCGAAATGATTTTGCCTAGTCTTAAGTATTGTAATTACTTTATTGTTAATGAGATTGAAGCCGGAAAAACCGTAAAAATCGACCCCTATGGCACCGATGGGTTCATAGATGGGGAGCGTATCATGAAAATATGTAAGGAAATATTAAAGGCTGGAGTACAGGAGCTGGTTGTCATTCATGCACCGCTGGGAGGATGGGCGATGACATCTGACAAAGTCTTTTACTTTGTCCCTTCATTAAAGCTGCCGCAGGGATATATAAAAGGAAGCGTAGGAGCAGGAGATGCGTTTTGTGCGGGAATGCTGTATTCTATTTATAATAAATTGCCTATTAAAGAAGCTCTTGGAATTGCCAATGCGGCGGCAGCCTGTAACCTGTCCGAGGTGGATTCCGTTTCCGGAATGAGAAACATTGCAGAAATCAGAGAGTTAATCGGACAATTTTAGATTCTGAAAAATATGATATTATAGGAGATGGAGCCATGTTAGTTAACCTACAGACAGTATTATCGTATGCTGAAAAAAATAAATGTGCAATTGGTGCTTTTAATACCCCTAATTTGGAATGTATTATGGCAGTCCTTCATAATGCTGAAAAATATAATGTTCCGGTGATTATCGAGCATGCGCAGGTGCATGAAAATGTTATGCCCCTTGATATGATCGGGCCGATTATGGTTCTTTGCGCAAAGAGGGCAAAGATTCCGGTATGTGTTCATTTGGATCACGGCGAAGCCCTGGATTACATTGAAAGATCCCTGGAGATGGGATTTACTTCCGCTATGTACGACGGTTCCAGGCTTTCCTTTGAGGAAAACGTTGAGAATACCATAAAAGCAGTAAAAGTGGTGCAAAAATATAGAGCTGGGATCGAAGCGGAAATTGGTGTAATGGGAGTAAGTGATAGCGGGAAAGAGAAAACGAATCATAAGGAGGATATTTATACGGACCCTGTCATTGCAAAGAGCTTCGTTGAAGCAACCGGGGTGAATGCTCTTGCAGCTTCCTTTGGGACGGCGCATGGCATTTATATAACAAAACCGCAATTAGATTTTCCGAGGATTGAAAAGATCAGAGAATTAGCCAAGGTTCCATTGGTAATGCATGGCGGTTCCGGTGTAAGCAAAGAGGATTATATTACTGCGATTGAAAAAGGAGTCCGTAAAATTAACTATTATTCCTACATGTCAAGGGAAGGTGTATTTGCGGTGAAGGAGCTTCTGGAGAAGGAAGAGAATCTCTTATACCATGATATCGCTCTGGCAGCAGTAAACGCAATGGAAAAAGATTCGGAGAAAGCAATCCGGATATTCTACAGATTGGATTAATCCGGACACCGTACATTCAAGCAGACGGTGGATCAAAAGGTTACACTAGCAAGGGCAGACACCATAGGAACGGGTGCTGCCCTTAACAACTGTCAGCATATTTTACATTGGTTTTTATTGAAGATTTCTAAATAGAGCAGAGATACCTTGTCCGCCGCCGATACACATAGTCACTAAACCAGTTTTTGCTCCGCTCCGCTTCATTTCATATAACATCTTAACAGGGAGTATACAGCCGGTAGCGCCAACCGGATGTCCCATTGCAATAGCGCCGCCGTTCACATTTACCTTTTTAGGATCCAATCCAAGGTCACGGATAACAGCAACACTTTGGGATGCAAATGCCTCATTTAATTCAATGATATCAAGGTCATCTACAGACATGTTTAACTTCTTTAATAATTTCTTAGTTGATAATGCCGGGGCAAACCCCATTAATTCGGGCTCGTTGCCAGCTACCGCATAAGATACGAATTCCATTAATGGTTTGCATCCTAATTCCTTTGCTTTCTCTTCCGACATAAGTACAAGTGCGGCGGCGCCGTCATTGATACCGGAAGCATTTGCGGCGGTTACCGTACCGTCTTTTTTAAATGCCGGTTTTAACTTTGCAAGACCCTCCACTGTAACGCCGCGGCGAAAATGTTCGTCTTGATCTATTATAACCGTTTCCTTTTTCATTTTTACTTCCACAGGAACAATCTCTTCTTTAAACTTACCGGCATCATGGGCAGCTACCATTCTTCGTTGACTCTCTACAGAAAATTCATCTTGATCAAGACGGGTAATATTGAACTTTTCAGCAACTGCTTCCGCAGTCATTCCGTTATGATACGGGCCTAAGGGCCATGTCAGAAGGTCAATTAATCCGTCTTCCAGCCGTTGATGTCCCATGGGGAGTCCCTCTCTTGCGCCTTTTATATAAAAAGGTAATTGAGACATATTTTCGGTACCACATGCCACAACAATTTCAGCGTTTCCCGTTAATATTTCAAGTGCTCCGTCTGCCACAGCCTGAAGTCCGCTGCCGCACTGACGGTTAACACTATATGCGGTTGTTTCTTTTGGAAGTCCTGCATTTAGCATAGCGGCGCGGGCAATAAATCCGCTCTCTGCGATTTGCCCGACATTACCTACGATAACCTCATCCACTTTTTCAGGCGCAATTCCCGCGCGTTTTACCGCCTCTTTAATTACAATTGCACCCAGGTCAATTTGATTTACAGAACTTAATCCACCCATAAATTTACCTACAGCAGTACGAACGCCGCTGACTATCACTATTTTTTTATTCATGAAATTATCCTCCTAAATTTTGTATGTTATAGTACCATTCCGCCGCTTACTTCAATAATCTGGCCGTTAATATAGGATGCTTCGTCGGAAGCAAGAAAAGCAACCAGATTACCCACGTCTTCCGGAGAGCCGGCGCGGCCTGCGGGAATTTTGCTAATCATGAGATCCCATACTTTTTCCGGAACACCACGTGTCATATCCGTTTCAATAAAGCCTGGGCAGATAGCATTGCATGTTACATCTTTCTTAGCTAATTCACGGGCGGCAGTTTTGGTAAGACCAATGACACCTGCTTTTGAAGCTGCATAATTGGATTGACCGATATTTCCCATCCAACTCATTGAGGATATATTGATAATTCTGCCGCTTCCTTGTTCGCGCATGCGTTTTGCCGCTTCACGGGTCATATAAAAGGTACCGGTTAAATTAACGGCAATTACTGCGTTCCATTGCTCGTCCGCCATTTTATGTAACATTGCATCCTTGTTAATACCGGCGTTATTAACAACGATATCAATCTTTCCATATGTGTTTACCGCAGCGTCAAAGGCAGCGTTAACATCTTCCAATTTTGCGACATTACCACAAAAAGCAGTTGCCTCGCCGCCTTCCGCCTTAATTTCCTTAGCGCATTCTTCGGCATTTTCCGCCACAATATCACTTACAATAACTTTGGCACCTTCCTTAGCCAGTTTTGCGGCAATCCCTTTGCCTAAACCGCGTCCTGCACCTGTAACAATTGCAACCTTTCCTTTCAAGTTCATAATAAATCCTCCTTTATTTTCATTTTTTATTTTTTTACCATTTTATTTTTTAATCCGAATATACCGTTTTTAAATAAATCTTTATCCATAATTTTTAAATTTTTACTTATGATCGGCTTAAAGTCCATAAGTGAAAGTACCTCTTTTTTTAAATCAATCCCCGGAGCGATCTCAGTAAGCATTACACCCTTTGGCACTAGTTCAAATACAGCTCGTTCAGTGACAATAACAACCTCTTGTCCCTTAGCTCTTGATAATTTGCCATTAAAGGATATTTGCGCTACATTGGAAACCATCTTGCGTATTTTGCCTTCTTGAAGAATTGTAAGCTTTCCGTTTTCAAAACTGTATTTGGCTCCACTGGCTGTAAAGGTTCCGCAAAATATTACTTTCTTTGCATTCAGAGTAATATCTATAAATCCGCCTGCTCCTGTACATCGCGACCCCATCTTAGTTGCATTAATATTACCCTCTTCATCCAATTCTCCAAATCCCATAAAGGTAATGTCTACGCCCGCGCCGTTATAATAGTCCATCTGTTCATGATGTCCAATCATGGCATAAAGATTTCTGCCGATTCCAAAATCAATTCCACCGGCCTGTACGCCGCCGTAGATGCCGGACTCAACGGTAATCATAATATCGTCGGCAATAGCCTCCTCATTGCAGATTTTTCCTACTACATCGTTTGGAATGCCAGTTCCTAAATTAATCACGGCTCCGTTGTAAATCTCCATGCAGGCACGTCTTCCGATAAATTTTCTTTCGTTGAATTCCAGCGGTTCGATTGTATTTTGCGGAACTCTTAATTGGCCGCTGTAGGAAGGGTCGAAATACCAGGAGGATGTCTGACGATGATCTTCAAATGGATTTTCGCATACTACGACGGCGTCTATAAATACTCCCGGAACGGTAATACTTTTGGGATTAAGGGTGCCGGTTTGAGCAACTCTTTTTACCTGGGCGATTACCTTGCCTCCATATCGTTTTGCTGCAAAAACAGCGGGAAGGACTTCTAATTTCATGGCTTCTTCATCGGTGGTAAGATTACCCATCTCGTCACATACGGTACCTCGAATGATACATACATTAATCGGCACTTCATTGTAAAACAGATATTCTTCGCCCTTATATTCAATAACATCAATGATATCACCTAATGTCTTTGTACGCTCATTCATTTTTCCGCCTTCAATTCGAGGATCGACAAAGGTACCCAAACCGACTTTAGACATTTTCCCAGGTAAACCGCAGGCCATACTATGATACAATTGGGCGATTTGTCCTTGAGGCAGGCAATATGCTTCTACCTGATTGTTTGCTATCATTTCCATCCATCTTGGTTGAAGTCCCCAGTGGGAGCCGATCAATCTGGATACTAAACCTTCATGCGCAAAATGCTGGATTCCGTCTTTGCGGTCGCTTTGTCCGCATGAATGTAATAATGTCAAATTTCTTGGATGACCGGTCTCTAAAAAGCTCTTTTCAATTTCTTTTAGAATAGACTCGCTTGCGCTAATCAATGTCATGCCTATGGTACATATGGTATCGCCATCCTTAATCATAGAAACGGAATCTGCAGCGTTGATAAAATTAGTTTTTAGCATAGTAGCTCCTCCTATTATTTAAATAAATTTCTAACGGCATTTTTATCAGTCTTTGTATTTGCTGTTTTGGGTATCTCATCAACAATTAATATCCTCTTTGGTATCTTAAATTTTGCGAGT
Source organism: Clostridiales bacterium (assembly GCA_015655075.1). Taxonomy (GTDB): domain Bacteria; phylum Bacillota; class Clostridia; order Lachnospirales; family Lachnospiraceae; genus Anaerocolumna. The sequence continues at coordinate 11,955 of JAATFT010000057.1, forward strand.
TTAGACACCAGGGCGTTTCGGATACTTTCTTCCGTTAACGTGGAGCGGGAGGCAAGTACAGCTGCCGCGGCAGCGACTTCGCCATAGATTTCATCCGGTATGCCTACAACGGCAGCCTCCTCAACGCCCGGTATTTTGTAAATTTCATTTTCTACTTCGTAACTCCAGATTTTTTCACCGCCGCGGTTGATCATATCTTTCTTACGGTCAACGATGTAAAGATAACCCTCGTTATTGAAATAACCTAAATCACCGGTCTTTAGCCAGCCCTCCTTGTCAAGAGCGTCGGTTGTCATTTTGTAATAACCGGATAATACGACGGACCCCCTGACTAGCACCTCACCTACGTTATTAGAGGGCAACTCCTTGCTCTCGTCATCCACGATTTTAAATTGTGTGCCGGGAATCGGAAGTCCGGAAGAACCGACAAATTTGCTGGTTGACGCATCGGTTGGAAAAATAGTGGCGGGTGACGAGGTTTCCGTTAATCCGTAAATGGTATGGAACTGAATGCTTGGAAGCCACTCATTGATTTTTTTTAATTTCTCTATAGGCATGTTACTACTGCCGCATGCAAAATTTTTTAGACTTGGCAAAGACGGAAAATTATCTATTTTTTGCAATAGCAATAAAAACACAGTGGGCGAGGCATGAATAAAAGTAATTTCATTTTCTTTTATGCAGGTAAGGACGCGGTTGGAATCAAAAACTTTATGAATATAAATCGTTCCCCTGCAGTGAATAAAAAGTCCAAGCAATGCAATTAGCCCGGTTACATGATAAATAGGAATTGGTATGATGGTTTTATCCCGGTCCGTAATTCCTAAAATTCTCTGATATGAAACGATAGCATGCATAATATTATAATTTTTGATGATTACTCCTTTGCTTTGAGAAGTAGTGCCGGAAGTGAACATTATAATAGCGGTATCTTCATATCCGCCCAGGGATTCTACAGGAGTTAATCCTTTTATTTTAAGATGTGAAAATCCGTAATATAACTTGGAACTTTTACATTGGATTATCTTTATACCTCTTTGTTCAAAGTTATGGAACCAATCATAAAAGTGCTCGTCACAGATAATGTATTGCAAGTCTGACTTCTTTGCAAGGGATTGAATTTCCCCCATTTTATATTTACTTGGTAATGGAATCGTTACGGCACCTAATTTACATATAGACAAAAACGAGATGCAGAATTCTATACTGTTGTAAAGCATTAGAGCAACATGATCTCTTGGTTTTACACCTGCGATATTATGTAAATAGGAGGATAATTCATCAACCATTTTTAAAATATCCGAATAGGAAAACTCTTTATTGTAATTATCTACAATGCCTATTTTATCAGGACATATAGATGTGGTATTTGCTAATATATCATAGAGATTATTTGGAATATTGGGATAGGTGTCTATGGTTTTGTCAGATATCTTTCGCTTTATCATATCACCCACTATTTCCTTACTCCATAAAGCAGTTCCGTTAATCATACGCTTTCCTCCTAAATAATTTAAGCAACCGGTTTCTCTATTAATTCCATAATATTATCAAGCGGAACTTTCGTCAAGAGGGAAATAAGTACAAAAACTTTTGTAATAATTAAACAAAATGTACAATGCAAAGAAAAAATATTACAAATAATTACATTAAAATATAAAAATGATTAATATTATATAAAAACAAATGAGAATATATAAAAATATGATGCATAATATATAATTAATACAATGAACCGAAGCATAACTGTAAGATGTGCCTAATAAATTCATATAATTACTATAAAATTATAACAAAATTCTATTTTTTGCTCTTAAAACATAAAATGATTGTTGATATTTACAAAGAACAGTGATACAATGCAGATATAAAACTAAGAAAACGGTTGCTCTAAAAATCTTATAACAAAAAGGAACCGATTTCTAAGTGAGATATAAAAATATAATAGAAAGAAGGAATTTTATGGGAGAGTGGGTAGTGAAATCTATTAAAATGGGTAGTATCCGGCTAGATCGTTCTGCAATGACGCATTATAAAGGGAAAGGAGAGAAAATAACAGTCCCAATCTGGAGTGCAGGTGCTACCGACGGAATACATAAAGTTATTGTCGATACTGGCATTCGTGATCTTGAGACTTATCGTCTTGCAGAGCCGGGAGTTGAACAGGAAGAAGATGAACAGATTGTAAATGCTGTAAAAAAAATTATGGGTTGGAATCCTGAAGAAGTAGATATTGTAATCAATACACATCTTCATTGTGATCACAGCGGCGGAAACAGCCAATTTCCAAGTGCTAAGTTTTATGTACAACAAACAGAGTGGGAAGAAGCATTTAATCCAATTGCACCGGAGGCGCCGTTTTACGATCAGGCATGCTTTGATAAAAGTGCACTTTCTTATTTTAGGTGGGAATTTTTAAAGGGTGATACGGAGATTCTACAGGGATTAAGAGTCATAACAACTCCGGGGCATACAAGAGGACATCAGTCTGTACTGTTTGACACAAAAGATGGAGTCATATGTGTATCAGGCGATATCTGCAATGTGGCTGAAAATGTTAATGGTAATCTAGAACCTAATATTATAGTGGATGTAGCAGCCACTTATGAAAGTTTTAAAAAAATACGTCAAGCGGCTCATTACATTTTACCAGGGCATGAGCCAGCCATTAAAAATGGATCTGACAAATTTATACCAGTAAATTATAAGCTCTCATAAGAAAAAAGAGAAGGAAATCCAGATCCGGGATGCCGGCTACGGACTTGCGCAATTGGCATTAACTATAGGAGAGGGCTGCCCATGGGGAGGCATCATTTGTGTTAGTTAATATAACATTCCGGTCAGATTGCGGGCTTTGAGCAATAACAAAAGTTCTGCATGGAGAGACAGCAGTGACCTTAGCCCAGCTTTTAATAGAAATCCATATGTTAATAGGAACTCCCAAAAGAAAGGGTAACTAAAAAAGTTATAGATGAGAAAAGGAAAGAACCGGAAATAAGAAAAGAGGAGAACCCTCAGAGAAACAGAATATCCTTCCATCTATACAACATAAAAATATAAGTATTATCATCCTTTGGTTCGGGGATATCAACTTATTATATGAGGAGAATTGATATGGAAAATTTAAAAAAATTAATCGTATGCTTGTTAGTATTAGTAATGGCAGTTGGCCTGGTTGGATGTGGCAGCAAAGAAAAAACAGGTGAGAATGCGTCTACAAATTCAGAAACTTCAACAGAAACTTCAACAGAAACGACAAAAACAGATACAAGTGATAAGAAAGATGGTTTTGTCATAGGTTTTGCTAACGGTTATTTTGGCAATACATGGCGTTCCCAGCTAGTAGAAGATTTTGAAAATGCTGCCAAAGAATATAAGAAAGATGGTATTATAAAGGATTATATGATTTCTAACACAAATAATGATGTTACAGAACAGATTAATCAGATCATTACTATGATTGATGCAGGTGTAGATGCATTAATGATTGATGCAGTTTCTCCGACTTCTATTAAAGCAGTAGTAGATATGGCTAAGAATAAAGGTATTCTTGTAGTAGTTACCAATGATCCTGCGGCTTATGAAGGAACTTATGCGGTATGTGGTAATAATTATAGCTGGCAGAAAATTCAAGCTATCTGGTTAACCGAACAATTACAAGAAAAGGGTAACATAGTAGAAATTTCCGGTGTTTCAGGTAATGCAGCAGATATACTTAGACAACAGGCAAATAAAGATGTTTTATCAAATTATCCAGACATTAAAATTTTAACATCTGTCCCTGGTAACTGGTCCCAAACAGATGCACAATCGGTTATGACTACAATTTTATCCTCTTATGACAATATTGATGGTGTTTTAGCGCAAGACGTTATGGCAGAAGGCATTATTAAAGCATATGAAACAGCAGGTAAAACTCCAACAATAATGACTGGTGATTATACTAAGACATTCTTCCAAAAATGGTCGGAGATGCCCGATTTAAATTCTATTGGTGTACCATATGCACCGGGTGTTTCTGCCACAGCACTTCATGTTACAGTTAAATTATTACAAGGTGAAAAACTAAAGGAAGATATTTTACAGCCGAACCCCATGGATGAAAATTTAAAGAATACTATATTGACCGATCCTCCGTACGTAGTGACAAAAGATGGTGATCCTGAGGCTCCTTGGATGGAGGGTTTAGTTGGAACAAAAGCAATTACATTAGATGAAGCAATTGAAATCATGAAAGATTCTCCTGATACGGCGGCATTGGATGGATGGCTGACAGCAGAAGATGTTTCTGAATTTTTTGAATAAATAGGATAATAGTAGAAAGCGGCGAGCTCTTTTCTACATAATTATTTAGAAATATGTTCAATGGGCTGGCTGAAATTTTTAGCCGGCCTAATCATAATATTATGGAGGTCTCAATATGGGAATTATTATTTCTGATATCTCAAAACGATATGGAGCTGTCGTTGCAATTTCAAGAGCTAGTATGTCTGTTGAAAAGGGGGAGATTAGAGCAATTTTAGGAGGCAATGGCTCCGGTAAGTCTACGTTAGCCAAAATAATAGGAGGAATTATTAGTAAGGACAGCGGTAAAATTGCATTTAACGATAGAGAAATTAATTTCACATCACCCAAAAATGCAAAGAAGAACAGAGTTATCATAACAAGCCAGGAACTAAGTCTATTTACCAATTTAACTGTTGAGGAAAATATATGTATTTGTGATATTCCCGTAAAAACGGGAACTTTTATAAATAAAAACGGAATTTCTGAAAAAGCAGGAAAAGTACTTGAAATTATGAACTTAACGGATTTGCTTGGGAAAAAAGTATCCGAATTACATCCAAATCAGCAATACATGGTAGAATTGGCGAAAGCAATTGTACAGAATCCAAAGCTTTTGATTATTGATGAAATTACTTCGGCACTATATCGTCAAGATGTAGAGATAGTAGATAAAATTTTAAAGAATTTAAAATCGCAAGGATGTATTATTTTATTCATTTCACACCGCATGGAGGAATTATATAATATCTGTGATTCAGTAACTATAATGAGAAATGGTGAGACTATAGGTACATATCCGATGCAGGAAAAGTCAGAAGATGAATTGCTGTCATTGATGGTTGGCACTTCTATGGTTTCCTATCATGGAGAAGGAAAGTCTCATATTAAGCCAACAACAAAAGATATATTTATACATGTACCTAAAATACCCATTCAGAGCTATCATACAACGGAATCTTTAAATATTTGCAAGGGCGAAATTATTGGTGTAGCCGGACTACAGGGGCACGGGCAATCGGAGCTTGTGAAAGCACTGTATGGGTTATCAGGAATAATATACATGGAAATTGAAGGAAAAAAATGTGCGATTAGTAATCCAAGGAGTGCGGTAAAGCATAGATTTGCATTTATATCTGGTGACCGTGAGCGTGACGGTGTATTTAACGAACGTGATTTAAAAGACAATGTTGTATCGGTATTAGAATTAGTTAGAAAACAAAAGGTTTCCAGTCCGAAAGAATTATTGGATTCGTATAATATTCGCTATGATAACACAAGGCAGATTATTACGGAATTGTCCGGAGGGAATCAACAGAAAGTTGTGGTAGGAAGATGGCTAAGCACTGATCCTAAGTTATTATTAGCCGATGACCCAACCAAAGGAATTGACATAAAAGCTAGAACTGATTTGCATCAGGAATTTGCAAAACTTGCGGAACAGGGCAGTGCCGTAATTATTGTTTCCAGTGATGATGATGAACTTGTTAGCATTACGTCTATGGTTGAAAGGTCACGAGTTATTGTTATGTACGAAGGACATATCTCAAAAATATTAGAAGGCGATGATATTACACGGGCCAATATTTTGGCAGCATCAATGCCGGTTGCTAAGCCGAATAAAATAAAAGAGAGGGATAAAGTTCATGCTTAATATTTTTAAAAAAGTTAAAAAATGGAGCACGTTACCAGCATTGGTACTATTTTTGCTCTTTTTAATGATCTATATAGGAATTTCAGGAAAGTTTACTTTATCTTTTTTAAATTCATTTATTTCTACAAACACACCTGCAATATGTGTTGCAATCGGTGTTGCCGCAACTATAATTATCGGAGGTACGGATATTTCTCTCGGTTCCATTGTTACATTAACTAATGTAATTATCGTAACCTTAGTAGGAAAAAACTATTCTGTTATTACAGCAGTACTATTGGCGCTATTATTTGCAACACTGGCAGGTTTATTTAATGGGTTATTAATCGGTGTAATGCGTATTAATCCTCTCTTAACAACCTTTGCAACTTCTACGGTATTTTCTGGAATCGCATTATGGCTTCTTCCATATCCAGGCGGGATGATTCCGTATTTTTACAGTGACTGGTATAACAGCAAATTTCTTAATCTGATACCAATACCGGTTATTATGATTGCGTTACCGCTTGTCATATGGTTGATCTTCATGAAACTTCCATTTGGAATTAAAGCATATGCCTTGGGACGGGATGTGAAGAAAGCATATGCATCCGGTATTAATGTTACGGCTATTCGTTTATTAATTCATACTTTTGCGGGTTTTGCATCAGGAATTGCCGGGATATGTATTAGTGCATCCATGTGTGCAGGCAATCCTAAAGTCGGTGATACAATGAGCATGAACTCCATTGCGGCGGCCGTTATCGGCGGTGTTTCATTAAGCGGAGGGGTTGGAGGAGTCTGGGGTGCTATCTTTGGCTCTTTGTTTTTAAGCATTTTGATTTCCATCGTAGTATCAGCTAATATGAGCTCTTACGTTCAAAGCTTTGTACAAGCAATAATCCTTTTATTAGGTGTTATCTGTACAGTTATGGCCAGCGATAAAGAAATAAAGAATAAAATTACCCGACTATGGAAAAAGGAGGATGGACAAAATGAATAATTCTGCAAAAAAAAGCAACGACATTTTAAAAAATCCATATTTACCGGCAATTAGTGTTAGTGTTGTTCTATTGATAGTTGGGCAAATTTTAACCAAAGGTTTTTTATCACAGAATAATATCAGTAGTATTATGATGACTACGGCCATCCTGACGCTAGCCTCTATGGCGCAAGCGGCAGTTGTTATTTCAGGAGATATGGGCCTGGATATGTCTGTAGGTGCCATTATGTCTCTGACAGCGCTTTTTGGCCCGATGATTATATTTAAATCCAATGCTATAACCATGATTGTGGCGGTGGTATCAGTAGTTCTTATGGGAGCCTTTGTCGGGCTTTTAAATGGTATCGGTGTCCAATACCTAAAAATAGTACCATTAGTTATGACATTAATTATGTCAAGTGTTGTCAATGGATTTGCCCTCTTTATTACCAAAGGGCAGCCTTCCGTATCGGTCAGTAAGACATTACAAGGTGTCGGAGCAGTTGTATTTGGCCCGCTTAGAGTATTAACCCTAATCGTTATTATTCTTCTGTTTGTGTTGGAAATATTTATGTTAAGAAGAAGCAAATATGGACGTTCTTTATTTTTGGCAGGCAACAACAGAAATGCAGCGGATTTGTGTGGAATTAATAGCAGAAAGGTTATTCTAATAGCATATGTTTTTTCGGGCTTGATATCCGGTCTTGCAGGGTTAATGTTAGTTGGCTATGCAGGAAGTGCTCAGATGCAAATGGCAAATCAATATACTATGTTATCGGTTGCCGCCGTTGTTATTGGTGGAACGAATCTGGCAGGAGGTAAAGGCAGTCTCATTGGCGGAGCTTTAGGTTCGCTTGTTCTGATTTTAATTACAAATATCTTACAAGCTCTTAATATGCCTGCGGGACTTAGATCTTTAATCCAAGGAATCATACTGGTTGGAATCCTTATGATTAACAGCCGTTCTCCAAAATTAAGACAATAAAAACAATAACTTGATATTGACAAAAAATAGTAATATGCAATAATATAGTGGGGACATATTAGTTATCAGGAGGAGAAACTGATTGAAGAACGGAAAGTATACTATTACAGATATTGCACAGATGTTAGAGGTATCCCGCTCAACGGTATCACGAGCTATGAATGGGGCTCCCGGAGTTGGAGAAGAAGTCCGCAAAAAGGTGCTTGATTTAGTTGAGAAGGTTGGATATAAGCCGAATACAATTGCACAAAGTCTCAGTAAAGGAAGAATTAATATAATTGCCATGATTTTCGGAGATATTCGAAATCCATTTTATTCAGACTTGTCATTCTATACCCAGAAGATATTGAATGACAGCGGATATATGGTAATGGCTTTTAATAGTGAATATGATGAGAAAAAAGAATTAGAATTTATCAGATTGGCGGATCAGTTTCATTTTTCAGGGCTTATCCTCTTGACGGCACAATCTGAGTCGATTTATAAAGAACTCATAAAAGTACAGATGCCTGTTGTTTTGGTGAATCGGATATTGCCATCGTACAGGGGCGATTCCGTATTGATCGATAACTTCAAGGCAGGATATATCGCAACCATGCATCTGATAGAATTGGGACATCAAAATATTGGATTTATTACAGGTCAGGATAACTCATCTGCTTCGAAGCAAAGATTTGAGGGCTATTGCCAGGCACTTAACAATTATAATCTTCAATATGATGAAAATAATATCCTGAATGGAGATTTGAAAATGGAAAAGGGATATCAGCTTGCAAAAGAATTTGTTAAAAATATTAAAAATGGTCCAAGTGGTCTTGTAATTGCAAATGATATGACAGCACTTGGTTTTATGGAATGCTGCAGGGAGCAAGGAATAAAAATACCGGAGATGCTTTCCGTTATAAGCTTTGATGATATTCAATTCTCTTCTTTGTATGATATCCGTTTGACTACGATTAGCCAACATGTTGATAAAATGAGCGAGCAGGCGGCGCGTCTGATGTTAAAGCAGTTAAAGGACCCGGATGCAGAGCCGGAGAGAATAATTTTAGAACCTACTTTAATGGTAAGAAATACTACGTCTGTATACAAATCCAATCGTTTTGATAATATTAACGGTAATACAGGAGGGCTAGTCAAATGAAGAAGTGCATTACAATTCCAGATTCCTATTTTTTACATATATTTTGTGGCGGCATATTAATACTTTAACATAAATTCCCAACTTTCCGAAGGTTGGGATTTATTTTTTTATCCGAATAGGAATGTACTGGAAGCAAAAGATGGTATATGATTTAGCGGCGATAGAGAAGCTAAAAACTCCCCTATCTTATCAGTGGATTGGAGAAAATACAAAATACATTTTTAGAATTCAAAAATTTACTATGTAGAATACGTAAAAAAAATGTAGAATATGCAAAAAGCATTTACATTATTAAAATTAATGTTATTATAAAAATGTACTTACAATAGATGGAAATTAATAATCCAAAGTTTTATTCCAGTCTTTAGGTCATCGGGTTTCTGGTTCATTAATGAATATAAAAATACATTTTTAATAGACTACGCTGTGTTAGGAAGGCGGAGAAAAGGATAAGCTAACGTTTAGTTAGGGGGGGATCTTTAAAGGATAATAACCCCATGGGTATATTCATCTTTTATGGACACCCCATATTTCTCATATACCACCTGATTATAGAGACGGGCTGCAAATATATCTTCCTTCAGCATGGTTAAACCGGTGCCGCAAAGCTGCTTTCCGGCGTCGGCCATCTTGGTAATTACCGGGATTTTTTCTTTATTAACAATATCCCGTATCAGATGGGAGGCGGTTTTCTTAAAGCCTAAAAGCCTGGCATATTGGGTATAACCTGCCTTATTATAAGCGTTGAAATTTTCGGAATACAGGTCTAATAACAGGTGAATTAAGGCACGGTTTATGCGGGTCAAGGTCCATTGCCTGGTTTTGATCTCCGAAGCCAGCTCCTGAAAGTTAAAACCCTGAGTATTGATATGGGAAATTCGGTTGGCCAAGTCAGGGGTTATATCCGTGTATTTAGTAAGGGAAGCCTGGGATTCCAGCATTAACTTGTAATTTAACAGCAAGGAATAATCCTCGTCAAAAATGGGAAAAGTTTTTTGATAGTTTTCCTCCATTATCTCAAGGACTAACTTGGGAACGTGATTACATAGATTAGTCAGTGATTTCTCTTTAAACAGAGTTTTTCGGATGGCAGTTGCGCTGCTTATGGTGTTTTCCTCAAAAGCGGTTAAATCCCCGGAATGGTAATCTGCCGTTATTCTTGTTATGGTCATCGGTTTAATCAGGCTGTTAAGACGCAGGATAGCTTTTATATATTCCATACCAAGTATATTGTTAGGGGAAGAGAGGATGGCTTCACCTATGGGCGGAAAAATGGCCTTTAAAGCTTCCATTCTTGCAGCTGGAAAAGTTTTGCCGTTTTTTTGTAGGCGGTTTAACAATTCCCGGTATTCCGGCGGTTCCTCTATTAAAATTTTAGCGGCCGTCTCCAAAAGAGAGGTATTCCCGTATTCGCTGCCAAAGCATAAGGAGTCTATAATTCCCAGCTTATCCAGGAGGGAAACCGCACCCAGGGCAAAGAATTCGGCGCTTGCCGTAGAAAAACTGACCGGTAATTCCAACACAATATCCGCTCCGCAGGCCAGCACCATTTTTGTGCGGCTGTATTTATCAATTAAGGCAGGAGCGCCCCGTTGGACAAAATTACCGCTCATAACTACGACGACATAATCGGCCTCCGTTAATCTTTTGGCCTCCGTAAGGTGATAGAGGTGACCGTTATGAAAGGGATTGTATTCGGCAATGATACCAACTGTTTTCATACTGACTGCTCCTTTTTAAACCTTTCTAAGAGAAATTTAGTAATTACATGATAATATAAGAGTTTTTATTTTACAAGTCTTAACTGATAATTAAATGAAGGGAGAACTAAAAATTATACTTTCCTAATTTCCAAAAAATAGGTATAATTTAATTACTGGTAATAAAAGGGGGGGGGATTGTGTTGATTAATATAGCAATATGTGACGATGACATCAAGATGACAGATGAGATGCAGGAAATTATTACTCAATACAAAATGGATAGGAATGAGGAGATATGTTGTGATATTTTTTATAATGGGAAGAGTCTCATGTCCGAAGAAAAAGAATATGATATTATTTTTCTTGATATA
>JAATFT010000081.1 GCA_015655075.1 Clostridiales bacterium
GGCAGAAGAACTAACGATGGAATTCAAAGAAATATCTCCAATTATCAGAAAAGAAAAAGCGGAGATGATTCTGGATTGTGTCAAGAATGATGGAAATACCTTTCGAGAATACCAGGAGTCCAGGGACTTTATTACAACAAGTCTGGTAAGAGACTTGGAACATCAAAAAGAAGAGTTGGCGGGGCTTGATAAAGAAATCGAGAAGATCCTGCTTAGTTTTGATTATAAACTGACCAGTATGCCGGGAATCGGAATTTCTATAGCCAGTAAACTGATCGCAGAAATCGGAGAAATCCGAAGATTTTCCAATGCAGATAAACTGGCAAGATTTGCAGGAGTAGCTCCTGTAAAGTTCAGCTCTGCTGGAAAAGGCAAGGAACAAAGCTCCAGACAAGGGAACCGTCAGTTACACGGATTATTTTATTTCCTGGCGGTAACCATGGTGTCCAAACCAAAGAACGGAACACCTAATCATCCGGTGTTTTATGACTATTATATGCGGAAAATCGGTGAAGGAAAGACAAAGTCGCAGGCACTGGTCTGCATCATGCGCCGATTGGTGAACATTGTTTACGGAATGATGAAAAATAAGACAGAGTACCGGCAACTGTTACCAGAAGAAGAACAGTAATTTTTCTATTTAAAAACAGCACAAAGACGTGCTATAATTTTTAAAATTGAATAAAGATTTTTACCGCTTGTCGGATATTTCATTTGTTAATTGGTCCATATATTAATTAGAGTGTGAAGTAACAAATGTTGTATAACTACTGATTTTAAGTGAACATAGGAAAAGATCTTATAATATACCTGATTCCAATTACTTCTAAGCTTTTTTCAAATTTATAATTTGTCAATATATTTTAGAACCTTTATTTCATCTATGAGCCCATGCTGATAAAGAAAAGCTTCTTCTAAAGCAAGTTGGCTTATAAGGGAGTCAATGTAATTTTCAACCAGTTGCTTCCCTCCTTTGAAAACATGCCATACCGAAATAGTGATAGAAAGTCGCTACTAAAAATTACTAAAAATAGATGTTTTGTATTGGTAAAATAGATTAAACAAATTCATGAGCTGCTTATTTTTTGATTCACTGGTCTAGGGGGTTAGTGGAGCCGTTCACGACCCCTTAACTCTTTCGTATAAATGGGAATTCTCCGCAAGTGTGCCCCCGGTTACGACCCCAATGCCAGGAATCCGATCCCAATGAAAAAGTCCTATCAGTCCGCATTGCGGGCTGATGTAAACCGAGCCGGAAAAGTTTTTGACCCCGGCTCTTTAACCTGCATCATTTTCGACCCATGGTTCACCTCTATTTTAGTGCAAGAAATGAGCTAAGATTTTCCGATGTCGGATTTTAAAAATAGTTGCAAATGTGCGACCTGCGATATATGAAAAACTAGCATACCTGCGACTTTTTTGAAAAATTTCATTATTTTATAGCTAAAATTTTTTCACAGAACGGTAAAATTATAAATTAATGGGTTTATACGTTTATCCTGTGAACTGAGTGCTCCTATTTACAATTTATAAGAAGTGGAATATAATAATTTTAGCCATGGCAGCTTGTGAAAATGCATAGGAGATAAGCGTTATGAAAATGGAAATTGACCAAGGACTGAAAAACAAACAGGAGCAAATGCATTCTTTCCCAACAGTGCAAATTCAGTCATTGCATATTTTGGAATGGAATAATTATGAACTGGAGCAGTTTATTAGAAATGAATTAAATGAAAATCCTCTTTTAGAGTTTTATGAGAAAAGCGGCAGTGAGGAAAACACATTTTTAGAACATGGTAATAATATCAGTATTGATAGCGGAGATAAATATAGATTAACGGAATATGAGAAAATTTATGGGGAAACTTATGGGGAAATGTACGGGGAAAGGTACGGAGAGACTTATGAAGGAATGCCTGGAGGAAGGTACGGCGGGGAAGAAGAACAGGAGTTTGATATCCCCGCTGACGAGGGGAATGAAATCAGGGAATATTTATGGACACAGCTAAACCTAAATAATTATTCCAAAAAAGAGCTTAAGGTAATTGAATTCATGATAGAATCCCTTGACGAGCGCGGTTACCTTACCTTAAGAGAAGAGGAAATTGCCAAATGGAACGGGGTTTCAATAAAGTTAGTCCAAAAATGCCTGAATTTAATCAGGAGCCTGGAACCAATGGGAATTGCCGCTTCCGGTCTGTGTGACTGCCTGTGCAGACAACTTGACTTCTTAAATTATAAAGAAGAAAAGCTGTTTTTATTAGTTAAAAATCATTTGGAAGATATTGCCTTTAAAAGATATAAAAAAATAGCATATGAACTGGGCCTTACTCAGGAAAAGGTAAAAGAATATATCCATATTATCAGGACGTTAAATCCCCGTCCTATGAATGGTTTTAATACTATCCGTGTGCAGTACATTATTCCGGATATTATATTTTTCCGCAATGAATCCGGTCTGTGGGATATCCGTATTAATGACAAATGGACAGGAAATCTGAAGGTCGTGCAGGTTTATAACGAACAGGTTAAACATTGCAAGGACCGGAATGTTATTGATTACATAAATGAAAAAAGGAAAAGGGCCGGATTTATTATCGGTTGTATTGAACAAAGAAGGAAAACCATATTCCATATATCAAAATATGTAACAGAATATCAAAATGTATTTTTGAACGGAAAGGGTGACTTAAAGCCTTTAACCTTAAAAATGGCGGGGGATAAACTGGGCATTCACGAATCCACGGTCAGCAGGGCCATAAAGGATAAATATGTGGAATGTCCAAAAGGAACCTTTCTGTTTAAAACCTTCTTTGCAAACGGTATAAATTCCCGGGAAGCAGACGGGGATATTACTGCTAAAGCCGCAAAGGAGAAGATCAGGAAACTGATTGATACGGAAAATAAAAAGAAACCATATAGTGACAGCCAACTAACAAAGCTGCTGCTGCCCGAAGTCAAGATTTCAAGAAGGACAGTGGCAAAATACAGGGAACAGATGGGAATTTCGGGAACCTATGACAGAAAAGAGCAGGGTTAAGCCGGATGCAGATATGCCACGGGAGTTAACCAATATGAAAAACCTAATACGAAAGCTGATTGAAGAAGAAAATAAAAAAAATCCTTTAACAGATGAAATGATTGCCGGGCAGTTGAATACTTTTAGGGAAAATGTAACCAATATCCGCAGGGAATTAGACATTCCCGATTCCAGAAAGCGGCGGCAAAATGTTTTGATGGAGGATATCCGAAGGATTCTTTCGGAACATGGGAATTTATCGGAAAGAAACCTGACGAAACTCTTAAAAGAAGAAGGATATGAGATAGGAAAATATGCCGCCGGCAGACTAAAAAGCGAGATTGAAGCGGAAAGGGAAGTTCCAAACGAAAGACATTCCGCAAAAAATAAGCCGGATAATGAAGCCAATCATATTTTCGACGGTTTTATAGGTTATAACGGAAGTATGAAAAATCAAATCAGTCTGGCCCAGGCGGCGGTTATGTATCCGCCCAAAGGACTCCATACATTAATTTACGGGCCTTCCGGTACCGGAAAAAGTTATCTGGCCGAGCTGATGTGCCGCTATGCGGTAACAACGGATAATTTTCCCGACAATATTCCTTATTTTGAATTTAATTGTGCTGATTATGCAGATAATCCCCAGCTGTTGCTGGCCCAATTATTCGGTTACAGCAAGGGCTCTTTTACCGGGGCAAATGAGGACAAGAAGGGTATTGTGGAATTATGTGACGGAGGAATCCTTTTTCTCGATGAAGTACACAGGCTCCCGGCGGAAGGTCAGGAGATTTTGTTTTACTTAATAGACAAAGGAAAGTTCAGGAGACTGGGGGAAACGGACAACTGGCGGGAAAGCAAGGTCATGATTATTGCAGCCACGACGGAGAACCCCCAAAGTTCCCTGCTCCTTACCTTCAGAAGAAGAATACCTATGGTCATAGAGCTCCCTTCTATGAAAGAACGTCCTCTTTCCGAAAAAATGCAGTTTATTAATAATTATTTCATGATGGAAAGCAGGCGTTTAGGCAGGGAGATCCATGTAAAGGATGATGTGATGAAATGCCTTGCAGGAGCGGTATACCAGGGAAATGTAGGACAGTTAAAGTCCGATATCCAGGTCTGCTGTGCCAAAGCCTTCCTGGAGACGAAACGAAAGCGTTCAGGAGAAATAACCGTAAGCCTTGACAGCCTGTCTGAAACCACCAGGGCGGACTATCATGAAAAAATGCAGGAGAAGGAAATCAGCGCACTGGTTCATGGAGATACTTATTTTTACCCGGAAGAAAACAAAGTGTATCAAAAAAAGAATTTTGGAAAAAACATTGGGAAAAGCGGGAATATATATGAAAGACTCGACAGCAGATATGAAGAATTAAAGAAAGAAGGGATAGAAGAAACGGTTATTAATGATATTCTTTCCAGGGAAATAGAAGCCAGTTTGCTGCGTTATATTAAAGAAGTGGAAGATTCTGAATTTAGCTTTCAGGAAATTTCCAATATTGTAGGAGATGAAATCCTTAACATAACCAGAAAAATATATGAAGCGGCCAAAAAGAAAATGCCCAAGCTGAAAAGTACGATCATATTTCCCATGGCAATCCATATTAACATGACGATGGAAAGGATAAGAAACCGAAGCAAAATCATTCATACAACCTCCCGGGCCATTAAAGACCAGTATGAATACGAATATAAGATAGCAGAAGAAATCATCCAAATGATAAATGAAAAATACTATATTAAAATTCCGGAAGAAGAAATCGGATTTTTTGCCATGTATTTCCGGAATTTTCAGGAACAATATCTGGTTAAAGACGGAAAAATCGGTCTTTTAGTAGCTTCCCACGGAAAGGTAGCCTGCGGTATGGCGGAAGCGGCCAATATGATTATGGGTGTCGGCCATGCAGTGGGACTGGAATTTGGTTTTCAGGATTCACCGTCAGTCATGGAGGAAAAAGTTATACGGGTAATAAAACAGATTAACGGGGGAAAAGGATGTATTATTCTGGCAGATATGGGTTCCTTGCTGGCAATCGGTGAAAAAATAGAAAGAAAAACAGGCATCAGGGTAGGGATTGTGGGACGGACGGATACCCTGATGGTCATTGAATGTATCCGGAAAGTATTATGGACGGAGGAAACAATTGAAACGATTATCAGGGATTTAGACTTTAAAAATACACTTTCCCTGCAAAACAAAACGGTTAATAAAATAAAAGAAAAAGCCCTGCTTTGCCTTTGCATTACAGGAGAAGGCGCGGCACGGGCCATCCGTGAACATTTACAGAGCCGTCTTAAGAGCAGTCTTGGCAATATCGTAATATTGACCAGAGGATATATTGAAGATTTAACGGTTGAGAGTATTATTAAGTCAGTGGAGGCAGAGTACGATATTATAGCAATTGTGGGTACCATTGACCCCATGATGGAAAAATATCCTTTTCTGTCCATTTCTGAAATTTATAGACCAAAGGGAATTTCCTATCTGAGAAATATTATTAAAAAGAATACCGTCTTTGATAAAAACAATCTATCTCAGGTCATCCGATTAGAAAATATCTTCGTAAATCCCGGCTTTTCCTATAAAGATCAGGTTTTGGATAATGCTATTAAGTATATGACCGACGGGGGATATGTAAAACCGGAATTTTTACTTAGCGTCTATAAGCGGGAGGGGCTGATGACTACCTTTTTAAAGGGCGGAATAGCTATCCCCCATGGGGATGGGGAATGGGTTACAAAACCGGTCATATCCGTTACAAAATTAGACGTTCCTGTGATTTGGGACGGTATCAACACGGTTGATATAATTTTTATGCTTGCTTTAAACGAAAATTCAAAAACATATTTTGAACAGCTGTATAAAATTATTTCCGATGACAGATTAATTACATACATGCGTAAAAGCAAAAAGAAAGAGGAAATCCTACATATCTTATGCAGCAATACCCTGGATTTTCCGGTCGGTTAGATGTCCGGTTAGATATTAAACAGCCTTGAGTCCTTATCAAAATAAAGGATTCCCGGCTGTTTTATTTTTGAGAAGCCGACAGCGTAAGTGTCAGGTTCATGTTTTCTTAATGAGCTCATAACCTTTTTTCTTAATGAGCTCATGAATTTTTTAGTGAGGACTTGCTTTTAAAGGAGTTCTTAAAGAGGCGGCACGGAGCAGTCTTAAAGAAACTATAGGATTGCCGGCTGCTTTCTTTCTGCAAAGGTGAAATAGCCGTTGTCTTAGGATACGGGGAACGGGTTACAAAACCGGACAAATTCGTTACATTATCGGACATTCCTGTGATTTTGGGTGAAATCAACACAGCAGGTATGATTTTTGTATTCACTTTAAAAAAATTCAAAAATTTTTTCCCCCTTTTATAAATTAATACCGGTGAAAATTAATACCGGTAACAGCCTGATGGAAGCCGGCCAAACTGTAAAAAGGAAGAAGCAGACTTAAATATATTATGCAAAAATACAGAATCGGTCATATAGTTGGCATGCTTCTTGCTTTATATAAAGGTGAGCACTCTCGGAAACTCCCCTGTATGCATCTTTGCGGCTGATTTTTCGCCGGCTACACACAAATTTAATCAACGTACGCTCCACGTACACCTCATAAATTTGCGCATATCTGACAAAAAATCATCTCACAAATCTGCATACAAAGAGTTTCCGAGAGCACTCAAAGGTATGAA
This sequence comes from Clostridiales bacterium, assembly GCA_015655075.1. Lineage (GTDB taxonomy): Bacteria > Bacillota > Clostridia > Lachnospirales > Lachnospiraceae > Anaerocolumna. The sequence continues at coordinate 6,715 of JAATFT010000081.1, forward strand.
AGGAGGTATAGTCATGACCATTCAAGATTTTCCCAAAATTACTGTTATATTAAGAGGCTACACCTATTCCCAGGTACGGACAGTTGTAAAAAGCCTAATCGGAACAAAGCTTCAGGCTGTTGAAATTACGATGAATTCTCCGGACGCTGTTTCCGTTATCAAACGGATTAATGAAGAATTCGGGCGCTTTGTCAGGGTAGGTGCCGGAACCGTAATTACTTATGAAGAAGCAAAAGCGGTCATCGATGCCGGGGCGGCATTTGTTTTATCACCGGTTATGTTAAGGAAAGAGATACTTAATTTATGTAAGGAAAAAGGCGTTATATCTGTGCCGGGTGCTTTTTCCCCGACAGAAATTAAAAAGTGTTTTGACGACGGGGCGGATATTGTGAAGATTTTTCCCTCAGGAAGGCTTGGCGCTAAATATGTGACGGATATTCAGGCGCCTCTTGGGAAAATGCCCTTAATGGTGGTAGGCGGTGTAAACGCCGAAAACGTCCGGGAATTTTTTAGTGCCGGAGCATCCTTTGCCGGTATTGCCTCGGGTATTTTTAATAAAAATGATATACGAAATGAAAATACGGAAGGCATTAAAAATTCCATTCAATATTTTGAAGAAAAATTAAAGTAAAGGAAAGGAACGCAGGAATGAGTGACATTATATTTAATGAATCCATGATTCTTAAACTGGACGGGCAGAAAACCAATAGGGAAGTATTATCTGCAATGGCAGATCATCTGTTTCAAAAGGGTCTTGTAAAAGAAACTTATAAAGAGGCCATTTTAAACAGGGAAAAGGAATTTCCCACAGGTTTATTTACAGGTAACCTTAATGTGGCGATTCCCCATGCAGACACACGGCATGTAAATAATGCGTCCCTATGTGTGGGCATAGCTGAAAATCCGGTGAAGTTCTATGCCATGGACGAACCGGATAATATTATCGATATTAACATGGTATTTATGCTTGCATTAAAAGAAGCCCACGGACATATCGAAATGCTTCAAAAAGTAATAAGCCTTATACAGGACCAGGAAGCGGTGGAAAAAATGATTAAGGCAAAAGATTTAAAAGCGGTTTACGAAATTGTTGAACAACATTTATTATAGGGAGAATCATGTTGAAAAACTAAGTTTTTTCAACCGGAAGTTTTGTGCCTGCGTAACCAAAGTGTGCATGCACACTTGGCACAAATTTCATAGGAGCAATAGTTTGCAAAGCAAACTATTAAGCTTGCTTGCGCGGAATCGCGGAATGGAGGATAAAATGAAAAAAGTATTAGTTGCCTGCGGAAACGGAATCGCTACTTCAACGGTAGTGGCAACAAAAATCAGGGAAAAATGTGAAGATAACGGGATTCCGGTAATCGTCACTCAATGTAAATTATTAGAAGTCGAATCAAAGGCAGACGATTACGATTTATTAGTAACAACGGGCAAATTTACCGGCGGCGGTGTAAATATTCCGGTAGTAACTGCTATTTCCCTATTAACGGGAATCGGAGAAGAGAAGACTTTAGACGAAATCTTGGCCTATTTAAAATAGTTCAATAAATCAGGAGGATATGCAAGTATGCAAATAATATATAATGTTTTTAATACAATTCTTGACGCCGGGGCCGTTGTTATGCTGCCTATTATCATTACTATTATAGGCCTTATTTTCAGGGTTAAATTATCAAAGGCATTCCGCTCCGGTTTAACCATCGGTATTGGTTTTGCCGGCATTAACTTAGTTATCAACATGCTAAAATCCAATCTGGGTCCGGCAGCCCAGGCCATGGTTGAAAATTTCGGAATCAAGCTGGATATATTGGATGTGGGCTGGGGCGCCATAGCAGCCGTTACCTGGTCTTCACCTATTATTGCTATATTGATTTTCTGCATTCTGGCAACCAATATAGTAATGTTAATTTTAAAAGCTACCAATACCTTGGACGTAGATATCTGGAATTACCACCATTTTGCAATTGTAGGTATCATGGTTTATTATGTAACAAAAAACATTCCTCTTGGAATCGCGGCAACGGTGGTTATGGCTGTGGTATCCTTTAAATTATCCGACTGGAGCGCTCCGCTGGTGGAAGAATATTTTGGCATACCGGGTATTTCACTGCCGACGGTTTCCGCATTATCTTCCCTCGTTATTGCGGTGCCGCTTAATTGGCTGTTGGACAGAATTCCCGGAATTAAAAAAATCAATTTTAAAATAAAGGATGCCAAAAAGTACTTAGGTTTCTTTGGCGAGCCTATCATGATGGGGCTGATTCTCGGAATTATCATCGGTATTTTAGCAAAATACCCGGTTTCCGATATTTTATCCTTAGGTGTAAACATGGCCGCCGTCATGATTTTGATTCCCAAAATGACCTCTCTATTTATGGAAGGGTTAATGCCGATTTCAGAAGCGGCAAAAAAATTCACCCAGGAGAAATTCAAGGGAAGAGAATTCCTGATCGGTCTGGATGCGGCCGTAGTTGTCGGCAACCCGGACGTTATTACCACCTCCTTAATTGTAATTCCTCTAACTATCTTAATGGCGGCGGTGCTTCCCGGAAACAGGGTGCTGCCTTTTGCCGACCTGGCGGTTGTAACCTTCCGTGTTGCATTGGTAGTAGCTATCACAAGAGGAAGTTTATTTAAAAACATAATTATGGGACTTGCTTGTACAAGTGCAATCTTACTTGCAGGCACCGCAACCGCTCCCGTATTGACAGAACTGGCATCTTCTGTGGGCCTTGATTTATCAACGGATGGAAGCTTGATTACCTCCTTTGCGGCAACAAGCTTAACCTTAAGTTTTTTCGTTTATAAAGCATTTATCAGCAATTTATTTATCAGTATTCCGATTCTTGTCATCGTAATTGCAGGTGTTTGGGTAACAATGGATAAAGTGACTAAGAAACGGGCGGCTATATTGGCGGCTAAATCAGCTGCGGAACAAATTAGTTAAGCAGGTTCAGAGGACGGAAAGGAAAGACGATGATTATTTCAGATATAAAAGTATATACAGTAAAACCAAGATGGATTTTTGTGAAGATTACAACGGATAACGGACTGGAAGGCTGGGGCGAAATGATTTCCGGCACCAAAACAGAAACGGTTGCAGCAGGCGCCAGGGAGATGGCGGGAAGAATCATAGGAAGAAATCCGTTGGAAATTGAGAAATTATGGCAGGAACTGTACAGGGTGTTCTTCCGGGGCGGCCCCATTAATATGACCATTATTTCCGGTCTTGAAATGGCACTTTGGGATATAAAGGGAAAATACTATAATGCGCCGATTTTTGAACTACTTGGAGGTGCGGCAAGGGATAATATAAAGGTTTATTCCTGGATTGGGGGAGACCGTCCCAGTGATGTGGTAAGGGATGCCCAGGACAGAGTGGACCGCGGTTTTGATTCCATTAAGATGAATGCAACGGAAGAACTTCATTATATTGATAATTTCCAAAAGCTGGACGAAGTAGTGGAACGGGTAGCCGCCCTGCGGGAAGCCTTTGGGAATAAACTGAATATCGGTGTTGATTTTCACGGCAGGGTCCATAAGCCCATGGCTAAGGTGCTGGCAAAAGAACTGGAACCATACCGCCCTATGTTTTTAGAAGAAGTAGTCCTTTCCGAAAATAAAGAAGCCTTTAAGGAAGTAGCCGGGCATGTGGCAACTCCACTTGCTACCGGTGAAAGACTATATACAAGATGGGGTTTTAAGGAGCTTTTAAATACCGGTTATATTGATATTATCCAGCCGGATGTAGCTCTTGCAGGCGGAATTTCCGAAACAAGAAAAATTATAGCTATGGCGGAATCCTATGATATTGCCGCCGCACCCCATGCACCTTACGGCCCTATTGCCCTTGCCGCAACCCTTCAGATTGATGCCTGCAGTCCTAATGTTTTTATTCAGGAGCAGTCCCTTGGCATTCACTATAATAAAGGATTTGACCTTCTTGATTTTGTTGAAAATAAAGAAATCTTCCAGTATAAAGACGGTTTTGTAAATTTGCCGGAAAAGCCGGGCCTTGGTTTGATTATTGATGAGGAAAAAGTTAATGAAGTATCATTGGAGGGCTTAAACTGGACGAATCCTAACTGGAAAAATTATGACGGAACAAAAGCCGAATGGTAGAAGAATCCGCTTAGTTGCACTTGATATGGACGGAACTTTGCTGGCGGGGGATAAAACTCTGTCCCTGGTAAATAAAAATGCCATAAACAGGGCGATAAAGGAAGGAATTTATATAATTCCCGCCACCGGAAGGCCTTTAGCCGGCCTTCCGGAAAAGCTTCTTGAAAATCCCGGTATAAAATATGCTATTTGCTCCAATGGTGCTTCCATTTTAGACATAAAGAAAAAAGAAATAATTTACCGCCGTGACTTAAAAAAAGAAACAGTCCTGAAAATAATAGAAAATTTACGTTCCTTTGATATTATGCCGGATATATTTGCAGAAGGAAAGATAATGGCGGAAAACAGGAATATGAAACGGTTAAGTGAATTCTTAATCCCGCCTGATATGCTTTCTTATATCCGGGATACCAGGACCTGTGTTGACAGTATTTTTCAATATGCACAGGAAACCGGCGATCATATTGAGAAGATAAATTTATTCTTTAAAAGCCTTGAACAAAGAAAGATTGTAGAAGGACGATTGCGGGAAATATCCGGTTTAACCCTTACCTGTTCCTTAAATCAAAATTTAGAAATCAATGACAAAGGCGTTAATAAAGGAGAAGGTCTGAAATGGCTTACAGGGCATCTTGGCCTTTCCATGGAACAGGTAATGGCTTGCGGAGACAGTGATAATGATATAGATATGTTAAAAGCTGCAGGCTTATCCGTTGCCATGGGCAACGGCAGTGATGCCATAAAGAAAATGGCGGATGTGGTTACCTTATCCAATGAGGAAGACGGTGTTTACTATGCCATGGAAAAATATATATGGGCTTACTTTACATAATGTTAACCAAAATATGGTTGTGTGAATTTGCTTGGATCCTTTATAATGAAACTGTTCAGGTTTTTATCTGATATAAATATGGATAAAAGGGTTTCCGGGGTAAAAATTTATAAATAAAATTCCAGCATCCACGAAAATTTCAGTTCAGTTTTTAGGGGATGAAAAGCTGTGGAAACAGATATATGAGTGGAATAAAGATACCATTTCCAATCCCGACAGAATTTACACCGGCCAGAAATTGAAGCTTTACACGAAGTAATAAGATAGAATAACATAGGATGATAGCCTGATATTTTGAAAAGCCATATGCTATATCACTTATACGGGGAATCAATTTACTAAAATAAAGTGATAGTATAATAATCGCCTATTTACAAGAAAACCATGGTTGTCAAGAAGAAAATTTTTTTTCAGCGCAATACAGTAGGCCATAAAATACCCACTTAGTTAGATTATTCTATCTAAGTGGGTTCTTTATAGGAATGGGTAAATCCGGATACAATACCGGATATGAGAGATAATATATATTTCCATTAAACATGAATCTGAATGCTTTCGGATACATTTAAAATAGAAAATAATACATTGAGATAATAAAAGAATAGAGTTACAATTAAGCTGAATCATTCAGAAACTCAATCAGAACAGGAGAAGCGTATGAGTATTATTTTTGATAAAGCACAGAACAGTTTTATCTTACAGGCAAAAAATTCAACTTATATCATTAAGATATTAAAGGATAAGTATTTATCCCATATTTATTGGGGAGGCAAAATTTCGGAACCGGTTGTGGAATATATCGGAAACAGTTCGCCCAGGTCGTCTTTTAACGCCTGCCAGGACGAGGAGGGAAAGTTTTCCCTGGATAACAGACCCGTCGAATATTCCGCATACGGAAATACGGACCTTCGTATGCCCGCATATCAGATACAGCTGGAAAATGGGACAAGAATAACGGAGCTGTCCTATGAATCTCATGAAATGATACAAGGAAAACCAAAACTGCCAGGACTTCCTGCCGTTTACACGGAAGAAGGCGGGGAGGCGGACACCCTTTTCATTACACTTACGGATAAGCTTATCGGTTTAAAAGTAATCCTGTCCTATACTGTGTTTCATGAATACGACGCAGTAATCCGTTCTGCTAAATTAATAAATGATGGAAATACAAATCTGAAAATATTCAGGGCGCTTAGTATGAGTGTTGACTTTGACCGTTCTGATTACGACCTAATGAGCCTGTCCGGCAGTTGGGCAAGGGAACGTCATGTGGTCAGAAGGCCTTTGGTTAACGGAACCCAGTCCGTTGAAAGCAGACGGGGCGCAAGCGGTCATTCCGAAAACCCGTTTATTGCCTTATTAAGTAAGGACGCCACGGAAAGCCAGGGAGATGTCTACGGTTTCAGTTTGATTTACAGCGGCAATTTCCTGGCAAGTGCCGAGGTGGACCAATATAAAACCACCAGGGTGGCCATGGGTATTAACCCTTTTGATTTTGGCTGGCTGTTGGAAAAGGATGAGGAATTCCAGACACCGGAGGTTGTAATGGTGTATTCCGGGAGGGGCCTGGGTGAAATGTCCAGAACCTACCATAAACTCTACAGGAACCGGCTGGCAAGAGGGAAATACCGTAATGCTCCAAGGCCGGTGGTTATTAATAACTGGGAAGCGACCTATTTTGATTTTAATGAAGAAAAACTGAAAGCCACAGCAAAAGAAGCGTCTCAACTGGGAATGGAATTGCTGGTACTGGACGACGGATGGTTTGGTAAAAGAAATTCGGATAACTGCAGTTTAGGCGACTGGTATGTAAATCGGGAAAAATTACCCGGCGGTCTTAAATCCCTGGCGGCTGCGGTAAATGAATACGGTATGAGTTTCGGTTTATGGTTTGAACCGGAAATGGTTTCACCGGACAGTGATTTATACCGGGCACATCCGGACTGGTGCCTTCACGTTCCGGACAGGCACAGAAGCCTGGGAAGAAATCAGCTGATTTTAGACTTATCCAGGCAGGATGTGCAGGAGGTCATTATTGAAAGGATATCCGGCATTTTATCCGATGCCAATATAGTCTATGTTAAGTGGGATATGAACCGGAATATGTCCGAAATCGGCTCCGGTTTATTACCGCCGGACCGTCAGATAGAAACCGCACACCGTTATATATTAGGACTTTATCAGGTAATGGATGCCATTACGGAAAAATTTCCTTATATTTTGTTTGAGAGCTGTTCCGGAGGGGGAGGCCGTTTTGATCCGGGAATTCTTTATTATATGCCGCAGAACTGGACTAGTGATGATACGGATGGGGTGGAGCGCTTAAAGATACAATACGGCACCAGCATCGTTTATCCAAGCAGTGTAATGACCGCCCATGTATCCGCGGTTCCCAATCATCAGACCGGCAGGATTACTTCAATGGAGTTTAGAGGAAATGTCGCCATGGCCGGAAATTTTGGCTATGAGTTGGATGTAACAAAAATGATGGAGGAGGAAAAACAGGCGGTAAAAGAGCAGATACAGGTTTACAGGGAAATAAGGGAATTGGTCCAGTATGGGGATTTTTACCGGCTGCTTAGTCCCTTTGAAGGAAATGTCACCGCCTGGATGTACGTATCGGAAGATAAAAAGGAAGCGGCGGTATTTTTCTACAGGGTTTTAACAACTCCCAACGACGCCTTATTCCGTTTTAAGTTAGCAGGGATTAAGGAAGATGCCGGATATACGGTGAATGGCAGCGAAGCGGTAATCAGCGGGGAACAGCTGATGAATTACGGATTAAACATTCCTCCGGAATTAGGCTGGGGGGATTTTAGAAGCAAGCTTTACCGGCTACGGGCGGAATAAATTTAGTTTCTATATTTTTAATCTTTCATTATAATAAATGATTGATGATTATTATTAGGAGGGTTCCTTGACTCTAAGCGTTTTAACTGTCATATAGAACGTATAATCAGACTTAGCAAAGTACTGGATATGGGAAGAAAAGCGTTAATAAAACAGCATCTTGGTAATTAAACCTTAAACGAAACTATGTTCGATTTTTTCTTGCGCTAATTTATTTACTATGGTAAAATATAGTTTAGAACAACCGGATACATAGATAGGATTAATAAGCACAAATAAAAAAGCCTACCCTGTTGAGCCAAACAAGGGTAGGCGGCTCTGTTAAGAGCTAATAACTCCTATTGAGGTTAACCACTTTGTGGCGGTTGTTCTCTATACCTATATTTATCATAAATCTATTATAAATTCAATATTTATAAAATATCCAGGAAAAATAAAAAATTAAAATTTAAATCGAAAGATTAAGGTTAGAAGCCTTCCATTTATTTATAATAATAAGAAAACTATAAAGCCATCCGCCGTGTATTTAACCCGGCAAAAAGCCAGGTTAAACATATCAACGGTATCCCGGCTGGAAAAGAGGTATTATGATTATAAGTGCATCCCGCAGAACCGATATTCCGGCATTCTATTCAGAATGGTTTATGAACCGGTTAAAGGACGGATATGTATTGGCCAGGAATCCTATGAACCACGCGCAGGTGAGCAAAATAGAATTATCGCCTGAGACGGTGGACTGTATCGTATTTTGGACGAAGGATGCCAAAAATATAATGGATAAGCTATGTCTTATGGATGAGCTGGGATATCCCTATTATTTTCAATTCACCCTGACGCCTTACGGAAAGGATATAGAGCTTTATTTAAGGGATAAGGAAGAGATTATAAGCACTTTTATAGAACTTTCCCAAAAAATCGGCATTCATAAAGTTCTGTGGCGGTATGACCCTATAATCCTGAATACGGATTTAACGGTGGAATATCATCTGGAAAGGTTTGAAAATCTGTGCGGCAGGCTTAGCGGACATACCAGGATCTGCACCATCAGCTTTGTGGATATGTATGGAAAACTTATGAAATCCGTTAAAAACCGGCTGTTAAGGGAAATAACCCAAGAAGAGATGAGGAAGCTGGCTTCCGGTTTTTCCCGTATAAGCAGAAGCTTTGGAATAGAATTACGGGCCTGTTGTGAAAGCCTTGATTTATCCGGATTCGGAATAAGGCGTGCCAGCTGCATTGATAAAGCCACCGTAGAAGAGATATGCGGCTGCAGTCTGGACGTGAAGCCCGATGCGAATCAGAGGAAGGGGTGCGGTTGTATTCAAAGCATAGATATCGGGGCTTATAATACCTGTAGGAACGGATGTGTTTACTGTTATGCCAATTACAGCTATCCTGCGGTGATAACCAACAGTTTAAAGCATAATCCCAAAGCCGATATATTAATCGGCGCGGTTAATCAGGACGAAAAAATAACTTTGAAGAAAATGCAGTCATATAAAAACTATAATTATAGTTTTTTCAGAGAGGAATGTAAACAATAGCAAACTAAAGGTTTTATAAGGCCATGTCAAAATGATATAGGCCTTAAATTTTATCATTAAGATATTGATTTTATTGTATCCGGGTGAGTATAGCCGGCGTGCTCTGGTATTGTTACTCTGCCATAATTTTCTCTATTTCTTTGAATTTCATCCTTTGTGGATTCCTCATAATTACACTATACACATTATGCGCACAAATATCAATGAGAAAAATACATGAGGGAACTTTCCGCTCTGCTTATTGATAAAGTTTATTGATTTCTCATCCGAATATTGAAAATTCAGTAAAATAGTATAAAATCAGAAAAGTAGGGTAGCTTATGCTAGTGTACTGTCTGGCTCATAATTAGCGAAATCGCACTGCCTGTTTTGCCATCTGCCGCGTCAGCTTCACTCCACGTAGCCACCGCTACGTGTCGTTCAGCTTCCTTGCAGAATGACAAAACATTCAGCACGCTTTCGCTTAAAGATGAACCAGGCTGTACTAGTTATGTGACTGGAAAAAAGCAGGCATGCACTGATTCTATGAGGAGAGAAAGGATGACATATATGACGGCGACGCAAATGAAATATTTCATGGCATTGGCAGAAGAAAAAAAACAATCCTTAACGCAGATTGCGGAAAAATATAAGGTGAACCGCTCAACGGTATGCCGTTCACTTTCAGCCCTGGTCGACCAGGGGCTGCTGGACGAGCAATATGTGTTAACCTCCGTGGGAAAGCAATATTTATCCGAATATAAATACAAGCATGAAGTCATTACACGCTGGTTAATGAAAAACGGGATAGAGGAAGAAGATGCCAGGCGTGATACCTATAAAATACTGGAAGTATGTTCTGAAAAAACAATCAGGATGCTGGGGCAGGGCGGAGAATTCTGCAAGGCGTGCAGCTATTTCAGGGAAAAGGGACATAAGCTGGTGATTGAAGGAAATGAGATTTGTAACTACATAAAAAGAGGGGAGTACCAAATCCCTTTTGTTTTTCATAAGGATAAAAAACGGAGTCCGGATCAGATTTCCATGGCAAATGAGGCATTTTACCACCCGGCTCTCCTGGTAATTACCAAGAATTCGGGATATCTTTCCTTAAGGTCGAAGCAGATGGAACAAAGCTCCCTGATAGATAAGATAAACCTGGCCGGAAAAGTAAACAGTATAAAGTATGAATATCAAAATCAGATAAAGGAGGCGTCCGTAACGGAAACCATGGCGAAGATTCCTCTGGAAGCCCTGAAGTTTATCTATATCAAAGAGGATGAAATTTTACAGGGATATGCGAATCTTACTATGACCTGCTCCGTGGGCATTCTTCACATGCCTGAAAGCACGGCGATTCTGACCGTATATTTATGATAAATTTGTGATAAATAAGTACTTCGGCCCATATATAAAGTGCACTTATTGTAATTTATAAACTTACTTGCAGGTATCTGAAAAGGTTGAAATAAGCAAAACCATTAATTGCATATTTTACAATTTTACCATCACCTTTTTCGCCTCCTCATGGTTATGAAGATGTTTACGAATCAGGTAATAAATATCTGTCGCTGAACTGGCTGTAATAAAAACTTCTGTCATATTGTTTGCTGCCAGCAAAAACACCTGCTCAGCTTCTGTATTCCAAGGTTTTCTGGCAGCCACTTCACCATAATACGGGGTTTTCCGAAGACGGGAACCATCCATAATCACATTTGCGGCTATCATTACGTAAAAAAGTCCGCAGGTCCTGTCATTGGAGCTTGCGGGCTTTTTCTAAAAACAGAACAGTTCCTCAAACTTTTTATCCAAGGCGATACATAGAATCAAGGCCAGTTTGGCCGTCGGATTAAATTGCCCTGTCTCAACAGAACTGATTGTATTCGGGGATACACCAACTAATTTTGCGAGATCTTAAAAGGGCATATAAACCAATTTGACAATATTTCATCTTTGTTCATAGACCATTCCCTCCTGAACATAAGCCCCTAAGGCATTGATATTTCCGGCGCTTACCGTAACTTAAATGTCTTTGGTGCCAGCCGGTAAGCCAGAAATAAGGCAGCCAGCACATATAGAATACAGAAAACAGAAATGAGAAGGCCAAACATCAGCGTGGATGCCTGTTTTCCTAAGGCAAAATAGCAGACTAAATAAGTCGCACCGTTGAGGATTTGGTAAATCGGGTTCTTGGTCTCCATGTTGGCGTTATACGGCTGTAACAGGTAGTAGAGAACCAGTGAATGCACGGAGAAAAATACGGACATAGTCAATATGGAAACAAAAAGTATCCCGTAATTTACAGGATTCGCGGTACCGCCCGAAACATATAAAAGCAGCGGAAGCCCTAATGCTATGACGCTGGCTGGCATAAGGTTAATCGTGGTAATGTATTTCAGTCGTTCCCAGAACAAGGCCAATATAGATTTCGGCTGGCGGTAAAAGCGATAGGTCAGCATACTAGCATCACAGTTCAGAAACAGGGCGTAAGTAATCGACTGCCCACGGTTGATAAAATACATCAGGAACAGAAAATATGGCAGATATGTCAGCATTAATGTATTAATCTTGCTCTTTGCCTCCGGGGCAATAAAACAAGCGACTACACCAACAACAATGACCCCAATGGCAATCAAAGAGATTTTCTTAGCAGACTTAGTCAACAGTTTAGAATGCCTCTTCATAAAAAGCTCATTGAAATATTTGTAACCGGATTGATGGCTTACTTGGCTGGTGTCAACTGTTATTGTTTTGCGGAAACTATCCCGCTGTATCTCTTTGGTGTCAACCCGGTTCATGGCAAAGTCGTTAGCGGTTAACAGCGTGCGGTAAATGGCACGGTAATGTCTAAAGCGCAAGATATAAACCAAACTCACCAGCCCTGCAACAATGACCACCGCACTGGCAATGAGGAAAAATGCTTCATTGATAGAATACCCAAGAACTACAGGCAAGTAAGCGGCAGCCAGCATGGCCGCAACGCCTACCCAAACCACCGAGATGGGCAGATTCTCGCTCCGGACTTTTTCTCCGTCCTTACAACCTAGCAGCGTAAAGGCCGTTATGATCAACTTCACACTACAGATGAAGAGAGGTATCACAAAGCAGGTGCCTACTTGAACGCCCACGAGCGCCCCCAATAAGAGTGTAAATGGCAGAAATCCCACCAGCATTTTCAGCAGAAAATACAGATAATTGGATAAGGTGTATTCCTTCGCATCCATACGCATCAGAAACATGGCGTAATATTTGTCCTTGGTAGGATTGAACATGTGGGTGTTCAATAAACCGCCGATTACCGTAAGAAAGAATATCAAATGCAGGAAAGTATCAGCCCCATCAATTTTCAACAGGAACAAGGGAAGAAACACTATCACCAGCAGATACAGCGCCTTTCCAAGAAATATTGAGCCAAGTTCCAAGAAAATACTGATAATGTGAGCGAATACCTTAATTCCCGAACTTCCATAAAGGAAATTCGGGAAGAGCTTCTTCACAAACGGTATCGACCTTAGGGTATAGAGAATACTGTTGGCTTTATACGTATCTCGCAGCTTAAACGAGGTAATAAAGGTTTTAATCATGTTCTTCACCTCGTAAAGCGGCAATAATTTTATTCTTGAAAGCGCCGTTGTCTAAGTCCTGTTTCGGAATTTCTTCCAGAATTCCTTCGTTCAAGATTACAATTTCATCGCAGAGATCCAGCGCCAGCTCCATGACATGAGTAGAGAAAATGAGAATATGATTTCCCTTAATTTGCCGGAACAGTTTTTTCATTTCATCGGCCACCACCACATCAAATGAGGTCAACGGCTCATCCAGAAGCAGAATACTTGGATTCGCAATCAGGTTCACCAATAGCTGCATCTTGTTTTTCATGCCGTGAGAATAGTCTTTAAGCAGCTTGTCCCTATCCTCCGCTTCAATTTTCATGAGGTCAAAATATTCGTCTATCTCTTGGGGTGTCGCTATTTTCTTGCGGTTAATGTCAATAAAAAATTTCAGAAATTCTCTCCCGGTTAAAAATTCGGGCACAACAGGGGTGGATAATACATAACCAATGTCCTCGGCACTAATGCTCCGGGCATGGTTGTCTTTCTCAATCATAAAACTTCCGGCATCTGCACGGACATCCTCGTTGATACAGTTGAAAAACGTTGTTTTTCCTGCTCCGTTTCGTCCCAGAAGCCCGTAGATTTTTCCTTTTTCAAAGGTAAAGGAAGCACCGCGAAGCACCTCCTTTTTGTCATAACTCTTGTGTAAATCACGAATAATAAGTTTCATTGAACCGCTCCTTTTAACCCCATACACGGGCCAAGTCTTTTACTTTTTAATAGTTTACCGTCAGAGTCGATTAATACAGTTAGGCCCGAACCCATATTGGGATAGGCAGCAAGCATATACTGGACGCCCGTCTCCTTGTCCGTTATGATATTGACTAACATTGCTCCCTACATACCTAATACTTCCACATTGAAACGTTCTTCTTTTTTGGCCATAATACAAACCTCCCCAAAATATGGTTGCCAAGTTTTGCTGTCAACCACATAATACCTTTGCCAGATTTTATTGTCAAGATTTTTTTGTTATATTGTTACCAAAATCTATTCCAGGTAACCAGAAACACCTTTCCCAAGAAGATCGTCATCTTATTGAAGAACCCTTAAATAACGGGATCTCATTTAAGCACATTGCAAGGTATCTTTGCAGTTATTTTCAAGAATTACATTTTAGTCATCTAAGCACTTCGCAGCGGCAGGTAAAATCCGGTTCCGAATCCTGTAAGACAGCAAAAACTGTCTTGTTGCATAATACGCAGCAAAAAAACAGCGGCAGGAACCAAGGCCCTGCCCTGGCGGATCAAGGCCTCCCTGTTTCTGCTTATAACAGAAGGAAGGAGGCTTTTTTTATTCAATAGGAAATTTTACCCTATTGAATAAAAACACTTTGCGGAATGCGCAGGACGCGCCGGTGGAAATTTGTCACTGAAGTTGTCGGCGCTTCAGGTCAGAGTCTGGCGGGCCATACTCTTTCTTCCCATTAAAAGTTTGAAAAATACTTGTTGAGAAATTTTATCACAATCTGGAGAAAAAAATCCGGTGCATATTATGCAACACCAGGAAATATGTGGGTTTTATGAATACAAGACATGAAAAAATCGCTTTTTCCGAGCATAATACGCAACAAAAAAACGTCTTGACGGAGTAAAAAACCTGTGCTATGTTGTACTTGTAACAACAAAATATTTTATCGATGTTGCGTTGTCCGAAAATCCTAGGTAGGGCTCTGGCAGCATTATAAAATCCCAATGAGTTAGCTTCCTCTAACTATTAACTATTGGGTTGCGCAGGAGGGGAGACCAACTCAATCGTAAATTCTCATAGTCTTATTTTTATTTTAAGCCCTTCAGGGAGGGGATTCCTTTAAGAAAGGGAAGAAAGGAGCAGTATTATGAAAAATTTATTTAAGAAACTCGTTGGAGTAGCAGCCGCGCTGGCTATCGTGGCAACATTAGTAGGACCGAGCGTTACCGCACAGGCGGCAATCGTTAACGGTTATGACTGGGATTATACAACCGATGGCGGCGTTACATGGTCAGAAGTACCTGCGGACATGAGGCCAGCTATTTTCAAGCTGGATTATGACGGAACAGATTTTACCATTACCTCTGCAGGAAGAGTAAACATAAGAGGGGTTTACGGTCAAATCACAACGATACAAAAGATGACTTCCACCGCACAGGTTTATGGAGATAATCTTTTAGATGGTAATGTGGCGATAGTTGATAATGTAACGGTGCCCATTTATGTTTATTTTGAAATTGCACTGGAAAGCGGATCCCATACAACCGTTTATAGTAGATTTTCAAATTTAACTTACTAATAGTAAGAACGAAAGGATCACAATGTTAAGGAAAATTATACCGTATATTTTAATTCTTGCATTAGTGCTTCCTTCCGCTTTGGTTCAGACGCTCCCTGTCGTTGCCGCAGGCAATGACGGGGAGTCTGTGATTCTGACAGAAGAAAACGGAGCGGAGGAAGATACTATTTCGGGGAAAGAAACAGCTTTTGAAGAGGAAGGGGTTTCGGAGAAAGAGACCGTTTCGGAAAATGGAACCAATCTTGAAAAGGAGAATGTTTCTGAAGAGGAGAGTATTTCTGAAAATAAGGTTGCTTTAGAGGAAGTAAATACAGAGGGACTGGAGGAAGGAATCTATGCAGTCCCCCTGAATAGCTATTCTGTATCTAAAGCTACTGCTGAAGGTTCACTTGCAGGTACTACAATTAGTGCTAATATGCCGGCGTGGAATGAGCATGCCATGCTTCAAGTGGCTTCAGGAGGGGCTATTTCCATAACCTTTCAGATTTATAATACTATACCCTATGATTATTTTCAGGTAATGAAGTGGGAGGAAAGTGAAGAATTAACCTTTGGTCTGACTAATTCGGACTATGAAGGAAATGGCGACTTGGCAAATATAAAAATGGGTACTTTTAATGTGAATGAAGGTTATCTGAAAGAGTATCCATCCATGGAACAGTATTTTACAGCAGGCAATAACGATATGTATGATGAAACGGTAGTGGTAAGCAGGGATTCCGAAACCGGGTATACCTATCTTACCATGAACCTTGACAGTGTAGAACGCCTGGATGAAAAACTGGTAATAAAGAATGCATTCTGTACAGCCAGCGCAACGGTAACAAGTCCGGTGAATACCAATTTCTTTATCTTTGAGCCGGAGAATATGATTCGGATACCGGACCTTGAGGAGTATAAATCCGGAGGGGAAAAATCGGTGAAGGTAAGCGATGTCCGGGGAAATGGGCCGTCTACCAGGATTTCCAATTTGAAGAGCGGACAGTCACTGTTTAATGTTCAGAATCTTTTTGGAGTGGTGGAGACAACGGCAGAAACAGATTCGGAGACAGGGAAAGATACACTGACCATCGAAGGAGATTTTAATGAGGAATCTTTTGAAGGTAATTATGGTGTCAGGTATGTCAGAAAGTTGGCAAACAAACCAATTGCCAAAAAGACAGATGCAGACATTTTAAAGTATTATCACCCTTATTATAACACCCAATTTCAGAAGCTGGATATTTCCGATCATCAATTTAAATTAACCTTTAATTTGACCGCGGAGAATCTGGTTTTCGGAGTTCCTGTCAGTATAAAAACGCAGGATAATGAACCGGTAGATATGTCCGGGTATACAGATGAACAACTGGATAAGCTCTCCTCCAGCTATGTTATGCTCCATGTACTGCCTGAAGTTGCGGAAACTGTTGTCAGGTATGATGAAAGCGGGGAAGTAAGGCTGACATCGGATTCTTATGTAGTGCGGGAAGAGAATGTTTTTTACATAGATCAGGACAGCGAGAAGTTTAAATCGGGGGATATGTACCAGTCGCTGGAATCGGCGGCGGCCACTGATGATGACGGTAATCCTTATTTTAAAGGATATTACTACCAATTTCAGACAGCCAGCGGTTCTGCTATACATCTGACTAAAAACGTGGAAATTGCTATACGGGTTCCCGACAGTTGGGGTGAAAACGAAATTTATGCCGTATACCGGATGAGGTATGAAAGCAGACTAGTAGGAAACAATTACTATAAGCCGTCGGAGCTTAAAATTGAAGATGGGTATATTATTTTTAATACAACTGAGACGACCGGAGAGTTTTACTTGTATCTTCTGAATGAACCGTCGGATTTAAATCTTCTGGAGGACGGAATTTATACGGTAAAGATAACGGCAATGCATAAATCTGCGGACGGTAGGACATCCATGGCAAACGGCGCACTGGTTAAAGATTCCTTTTTAAAGGTCACCACCGGTGAGGACGGCAGCAAGGTTAAGGAACTGTACATGGACTTTCAGGTTATGTATATCGGAGATACAGCGGGATATCTGTCCAATGTGGGGACGTCGGACTCCTATGGATTTAGCAATGAGGCTGCCGAAATAACATGGGGGGATACCATAGATTACTTTACAGTGGACGGAAGTGATGAACTGCTGCGAGATGAATGGTATAAGGAGAATTTTGGTTATGATGTATACTTAGTTAAGTCGGCTAAAATCACTTTGCAGGAATATACCGGAGAATACAGTACCAGTGACCTGTATAAGAATTATTATCCCGTATACTTTGAAATTCCGCCTATGGATTCCGATCCTACGGATGGAATCGGTGTCCAGGCAGTTCGCCTTATGGTAAATAACTGTGTGAAGCTGGAGGACGGTACCGTTCTTCCCACTTACCAGAAAACAGTATTAAAAAAGGCGATTCTGGAAGGAAAGGCCATTGACGGAACGGTTTATACGGCGGAAAGCTTCAATGCCCTTCAAAAAGCTATAACAGATGCGGAAACAGCCTATAGCAGCAATCCCGGCGAAGAAGCCATTAAAAGCAATGCGGATGCCGTTCAGGCCGCTATTAATGACCTTGTAGTGGATGAAAGCAAAAAGGCGGATAAAACGGCCCTGGAGGCTAAGCTTTCCGAGGCAAAGGCAATAGCAGGAGACAATTATACCGCCACCAGCTATTTAAATCTTTCGACTGCTATTACGGCGGCAGAAAATGTATATAGTAAAGATACGGCCACCCAGGTCGAGGTGGATGCCCAGGTTGATTCTCTTAGGGCAGCTATAGAAGCCTTAGTTCCCCTTGACCTTGGCGCTGTGGCACCAAGTCAGCTTCCGGAAGGCACCTATACCATACCCATCCGGTTATGGCACGCTATTAAGGACCAGGCCTCCATGGGAGATGCGGCCGTTGTAAGCACCGGTATCCTGACGATACAAAAGGATGAAAACGGTAATAAGAAGGCAGCCCTGCAATTTGAGATGAAGCCTTTGACCTTTGCCGGGCTTACCGGATATCTGATGCAGTTTGATACCTTATCCGGTTACACCATCGGCACCGGCGGATATCCGGAAAACTATACCAGGAATCCGGCAACGGTGCTGGAAACCTATGATGTTGTGGATATGTACAACAGTGAAGACAGTGAGGATGAAATCTGCAGGGGACAGAAATATCCCAAAACCCTTCAGATTGACGTAACCCTTCCGGAGACTACGGGAGTGGATTATACCTGGGTGCATGTGTATGTACCGGTAATGGGTGAGCTGGACAGCGGAGACCAGGAGGCAAGACTGCGCCTGGATTACACCGCCGTTGCCAAAAAGGGAGAACCTACGATTTCATTAGATTACGCCTCGGTGGAATTAACCCCGGGTGCTACGAAAACCCTTACGGCGGCACTTACCGATTCCGAAGAGGCGATTGTATGGACTACGGACAACAGTGCCGTAGCAACCGTTGACAGTAACGGTCTGGTAACTGCCATTGCCGTAGGAACGGCAACCGTTACGGCGGCCGCAGGGAATATTTCGGCCTCCTGCCTCGTAACGGTAGCTGCAGAGGATACGGGCGGCGGTACGGGCGGCGGTGGTACGGGTGGCTCCGGCGGTACGCAGGAGAGCCTTGAGGACGGAACCTACAACATTCCCGTAAAATTATGGCATGCCAGAAAGGATCAGGCTTCCATGGGAAATGCAGCCCTGGTTCAAACCGCCAAATTAGTGATAAAGGATGGAGACGGAACCTTATATATTACCTTCAAGGCTATGAGCTATATGGGTCAGACAGGATATCTGGGGGAACTTACCCCTTCTACCGTTATTAGCACCTATAATGTAGTGGACCAGTTCAACAGTGAGGATAGTACCGACGAGCGGTGCAGAGGGATAAAATACCCCAAGATGCTGGCGGTACCGGTTATTCCGGGCGAGGAATTTACCGATGTCAGCGTATACGTGCCGGTTATGGGAAGCCTGGGTGTGGGTGAACAGGACGCCAGGTTAAAATTAGATTATTCCTCGGCAAGATATGTTTCAAGCTCTACAACACTGGAAAAGGCCGCTTCGGACGACGATCTGTATTTTGAAGAGGGGGAAGCCATAGAGGGGGCCGGAACCACTGTGGAAACAAAATACCCAGTTATAGAGGAGGGAGTGAAATATTTTTATGAGAACGGCGAGAAACTGACCTCACAGCTTATTACCTATTATGGAAGAAAATATTATGTAGGAGAAGACGGAGCAGTGCTGACTTCTCAGTTTATTACCTGTGAGGGCAAGCAATATTACGCCACGGAAAGCGGTGTCATGGCAACCTATGCCATGATAACGGATAGTAATAATAAAACTTATTATGCCGGTAAGGGCAGCGTGATAGTAACCTCCGATATGATAAATTATAAAGGAAAATACTATTATGCGTATGAGACCGGAGAAATAGCCACCTCAGGCCTGGTAACCTATCAGGATGACAAATATTATGCCGGCAGGGACGGCGCTATAGTGACCTCCGCTATGGTAACGTATAACGGAAAAAAATATTATGCCTACAGGACGGGAATTATAGCAACCTCAGCCATGGTAACAACGAATGACGGCAAAAAGTATTATGCGTGGAAGACGGGCCGGATAGCGACTTCAGCCATGGTAACCTATAAGGGCAAAAAGTATTATGCGTGGAAGACAGGCCGGATAGCGACTTCAGCCATGGTAACCTATAAGGGCAAAAAGTATTATGCGTGGAAGACAGGCCGGATAGCGAC
>JAATFT010000005.1 GCA_015655075.1 Clostridiales bacterium
ATATGAATAGACATCCACAAAATGGTTAAACTATAAATGAACACAAAATTCGACAAGAGAAATACATATTTAATTCCTGCCAAAAGCAATGGTATTCATCATGATACTTCAGCTTTGGACACAGAAAAATTTACGCCCTCGACAATTAAATTATTTGCAAATGTATTTCCTTTTCCATTATTAGACATCACGTTTTCCTCCTAATTCCTAAGCGTTGCCATACTCATAATCTTCTCCTGTGTTGCTTCTGAGATGTCTATTTCACCAATCTTTTTACCTTCGCACATAACCACGATACGGTCGCTCATTCTAAGTATCTCTGCCATTTCAGAAGAAATCATGATGATTGACTTCCCTTCTGTAACAAACTCATTCATCAGATGATATATCTCGCTTTTTGCTCCGACGTCAATTCCTCTTGTCGGTTCGTCAAAGATCAGAATGTCACTGTCCTTTACCAACCATTTCGCTATAATTACCTTCTGCTGGTTCCCTCCTGACAGATTTACCACTAGCTGCTCCACTCCCGGTGTCTTTATCTTTAGCTTTTCCACATACTTCTCTGCAACTTCTTTTTCTTTCTTCTTGTTGATGAAGATTCCTGACATGAAGTTCTTCAGAGCCACCATGGTGGAGTTCTCTGCTACCGATTTCTCCACCACGATCCCGTAACGTTTCCGGTCCTCTGACAAATATCCAATTCCGTAGGCTACTGCATCCATCGGCGTCTTGATATCCACCTTCCTGCCATTTATGTAGATATCTCCGCTTTCCTTGGGATCCGCTCCAAACAGTACTCTTGCCGTCTCCGTTCTTCCCGCGCCCATCAGACCCGAGAATCCCAGGATCTCTCCTTTGCGCAGTTCAAAGCTTACGTCTCTTACCAGCTTACCGGCATTTAAGTGTTCCACTTTGAGCACCACAGGCGCATCCTTTGCCACATTGCTCTTCTGCTTCGGAGCTTCGTAGATGACGCGCCCTACCATCATTTTGATGATATCCTCCTTGGTACACTCCTTCGTAATCAGGGTTCCTACATATCCTCCGTCCCTCATTACCGTTACTCTGTCCGTGATGACTTTTATTTCATCTATTCGATGGGAAATATATATAATTCCCAGATTCTTCTCCCGAATATCCCGTATAATTTTAAAGAGTTCCTCTACTTCCGACTCCGTTAGGGCCGCGGAAGGCTCGTCAAATACGATTACCTTGGCTTCCTGGGAAATGGCCTTGGCAATTTCACACATCTGCTGTTTTCCTACCGTCAACTTGCCCATCTTTTTCGTCGGGTCTATGTTAATATGCAATTTATCAAAAAGCTTTTCAGTTTCCTCATTCATTCTGGCATCATCAATGATTCCGCCCTTCATGAACTCTCTGCCGATAAAGATATTCTGCGCCACGGTCAGATGCCCCATCATGTTAAGCTCCTGATGCACGATTACCACTCCGGCATCCTGGGCATCCCTTGGACTTGCGAATTCCGTTTCTTTTCCTTCGTATGTAATAGTTCCGGAATCCTTTTTATATATCCCTGTCAGTACTTTCATCAATGTAGATTTTCCGGCTCCGTTTTCTCCCATCAGTGCATGAACCTCGCCTTTTCTTACTTCAAAATTCACATGATCCAATGCATGTACGCCCGGAAATGATTTGTCGATTCCTTTCATTGTTAATATTACTTCGCCCACAGTTTCACCTTTCCGTCCTTTCCATCGTTATCCATAGTCTGTAAACATATCTGTCTGATTAATTTTTTCTTCTTCTTGACAAAATATCTGCATATACAGCAATGATTACAATAATACTAGTAATTACAAGCTGATAATCCTTCGTGAATCCCATTGCCAGAATACCTTCCTGAAGCAATGCGATAATCATTACACCAATGACAGTACCGCCGATTGATGCGACACCGCCTGCCATTGAAGTTCCACCCATTACACAACCTGCAATTGCTTCATTGTTATACTGGTCACCAAGTCCGGGCTGAATAGTTGTATAAGCTCCTACAAAGAAAATTGCTGCGATACCTGCAAGCACTCCACAAATAATATAAGCAATCATTTCCCATTTTTTCACGTTTACACCGGATAAACGAACGGCTTCCTTGTTACTTCCGAGACATAAAATATTACGTCCCACTTTTGTTTTATTCAATATAATGGAGCAGATTACCGCTACAATCAATAAGATAATAAGTCCGCTTGGAATCTCCACTCCGCCGATTTTTGCCTTAACAAGATAACGGTACCAGCCGTTTTTCTGGGTTGCCTGAGGCCAGCTTACGGATTGTGCTTTGGTAAATACGGATCCAAGACCTTTTGAAATTTGCATGATAGCCAGGGATGTTATAAATGGAGGTACATGACAATAAGCTACCAGAAATCCGTTTAAAGTTCCAAATAACAAACCAACTACAATACTTACAATCAAACATAAGATTAACGGCCATCCACTTTTGGTCAATAACTGACCTGAAACCAATGCCGCACAGAACATAACCGGTCCGATGGAGAAATCAATACCGGCGGTTCCGATAACAAAGGTTACACCCAGTGCAAGAAATCCCAGGAAATAAGCATAGCTTAATGCGCTGAGGATTCTGCTATAACTTAAAAACGTCGGACTAATAATTGCAAATGCAGCATACATAAGAATCAGTACACAGATTAAAACCAATCTGTTAAAACCAATCCGTTTTACCAATGGGTTGTTCTTAATACTTTCCAATTTCTTTTCCTCCTAATTTCTGAGTGTTGCCGTACTTATAATCTTTTCCTGTGTTGCTTCTGAAATGCCCATTTCATCTCTGCTACCGATTTCTGTGGCGCGATTCCGTGACGTTTCCGGCCCTCCTACAAATATCCGATGCCGTAGACTGCCGCATCCATTGGTGCCTTGATATCCACCTTTCTTCCATTTATTATAGAGGTCTTTGCTTTCCTTGGGCTCTGCTCCAAACAGTGCTCTTACTGTCTCCCTTCTTTCCAATCCAATTCCTTTAAGATATGAATATTATATGTTCAAACTATGAATATTTTAATAGAATATTCTCCTATAAATGGTTAAAATCTTACTGAAAAAAAGTAAAAAAAGGTTAAAAAACTATGGGACAATTGTTTTTTAACCTTTTTTACAGAAACAAACATCTACCGGGATTCCCAGGTCTGGCTTCCCAGGAAAGGAAAGAGCAATTTTTGGTTTTCTTTGGTATACATATTTTCTTTTGTAATCAATTGGGAACCTGAATCAACATTTTTTAATACATTTTCTCCCTTAACTGCCTTTACCGCCGCTTCGATCCCCAGATACCCCATATTAAAGGGTTTCTGGATTACGATTCCCTGAAATACGCCTTCTTCCAATAACTCCACCTCTTCAATGGAACTATCAAAGCCGATTACCTTTATCTTATCGGTAAACCCAAGAGCTTTGACCGCTCTGGCCGCTCCCACAGAGGAATACTCATTTAACCCGGCAATCATGGTAATGTCCGGATACTTATTTAACAGCTCTTCTGTTAAGCTGTACGCTTTGTCGAATGCAGAGTCGCAGAATACCACTTTAACAATCCGGCTCTCATCTTCGCCCAAGCCTGCCCGCAGTCCCTTCTCCCGTTCAATGGCGGTGGAAGCTGTCTTTACATGTCCCACAATTGCTATCTTGGTATCTTTGTTTACGAATTTCTTCATAAATTCGCCCATTTTTTTACTTGCAATGAAATTATCCGTTGCAATAATGGCATCCTCCACATCTTTATCCACGGCGGAGTCAATAAAAATCAATTTTATTTTATTCTGAACAACCTTTTTTGCCATTTCCGTGGTTTCCGTATAATTTGCCGGAGACAGGGCAATGGCATCGGGATTCTGTTTAATCGCCCGCTCAATTAATTTATTCTGCATCTCATAATCTTCTTCCGCATCCGGTGCCATAACAGTCAAATCCACATTATATTCCTTAGCTGCCATTTTGGCCCCGCCAATTAAAACCGACCAAAACTCATTGGTATCATCAATGATTTTGGGAATATAGATAATCTTTATCGGCTTTTCCGGTTTTAAGCTGCCCAGAGCAATCATAACAATACAGGAAACAATAATGCATAACAAAAAAAACATGATGATAATAGGATGTTTATGCTTTCTCATTATTCTCCTCCTGCGCCACTCTTTTTGGTATTGTTATTGTAGCGGTGGTCCCTTCTCCTTCTTTACTCTGGTAAGTGATTCCGTAGTTCTTTCCATAGTATAGCTGAAGCCTCATCTGTACATTATGGACACCCACACCGTTGGATTTGTAATTTACCTTATGCTCATCAAAAATATGATTCAGCACTTCCTCCGACATTCCGATTCCATTGTCGATAATCTTTATAATAATATCATTTTCCCGAGAATATCCTTCTATCCGAAGCAGACACTTGGTATTTTTAAATTTGATTCCGTGATAAATGGCATTTTCGACCAGAGGCTGGAGAATCAATTTGGCAATATTCTCGTTATAAATATCTTTCTCCACATCAATCTCAAATTCCAGCTTATCCTTATATCTCATTTTCTGTATGGTTAGATAGTTCTCTATATAACTGATTTCCTGCTCTATGGTCAAGACCTCATTTTCATTGCCGATACTCTGACGCAGCAGCCTGGCAAGAGAAGAGGTCATCAATACTACCTCTTTTGTTTTATTTCCTTCTGCCATCCAAATTATAGAATCCAAGGTATTATAAAGAAAATGCGGATTAATCTGGGACTGCAAAGCTTTTAACTCACTTCTCCTCTTCTGCTTCTGTTCGTAAATATTTTTTTCCATCAGATTCTTGATTTCCGTAGTCATAATGTTAAAGGATTTGCTTAAGCTTCCAATTTCGTTATCGGCAATATAATCAATATTGGCATTTTCAAAATGCCCCTGCTTCACTTCTTTCATGGAATCCTTTAAAATCAAAATCGGTTTGGTAATTCCGGCGGAAATAATTACGGAAATTACCATGGCTGCTATTAACAATATAGCTGCAACCAGGATGTACATAAACTGTGTTTTGGTCTTATTCTTCATAAGCTCCGACGTATAGGCGACCCCTACTACGGTCCAGCCGGTCTTCTCCGAAGTGGAAATCGTATAAAGCTTGCTTTTTTCCCCCTCTGCCGTGACAAAATGGTCCGTTTTGCTGCTCATGACATCTTCCGTCCGTTCTGTTTTCAGACCGCTGTACAGCAACAGCTGTTGGGGATGATAAATAATATCGCCTTCCTTGTCCAGAATGAAAAGATATCCCCTTTCTCCCAGACTGTTGCTTTCACACATATTGCTTATAATACTGTAATTCAAATCAATCAGAAAGATTCCGTTTTCTTTCCCGGAATAGGGATTTTTAATGCTCTTTCCCAGAGTAATAACCCATTTGTAATTATTTTTAATTAAATTCTGCACATGGGAAGAAGACAGAACCGTCTCGTCGGGATAGAATAGGGCCTCCTGATACCAGTCCAGATCACCGAGAGAAACATATTCATTCAATTTGTCAACTCCGTCATTTATAATATACCTTCCGTCACTAGATATTACTGCAATATTATAAATATCCTCCCTTGCCTCCATAATTGTTTCGAACTCTGTCAAAATACCGGAATACAGCTCATCCTGCTGCTCTCTGGTCAGGTTCTTATCGAACAGATATTCCTTTACATCGGAATTATTGGTAACCAATGCCGAGATGTTCTTCATGTAATCAGTATAGGAATCAATATCCGCATTGACCTGTTCAATCAACTGGGTTGTATAATCAATGGAATTATCCAGCACGGTTTCTTCCGTATAATTCAGTGATATCAGCAAAAAGGTCAGCAATGCAAAAACAATCAGCATGGAAAAGGAAAACAGCATGGCCATACGGATGCTTTTAAAATGATAAAATATTGTCCTGTGTCTTCTGTACTTTTTCACAGGCTACCTCTTCTCTCTTGCATATTCCGTAGGTGTTTTTCCAGTCATCTTTTTAAATGAAATACTGAAATAATGTGGATCGCTAAAGCCTATTTTTTCCGCAATCTCGTAATTCTTTAAATCCGTATTTTCCAGCAGTTCCTTGGCTTTCTGCATTCTGGTATGTATGAGAACCTCCATAAAGGTCTCTCCGGTTGCAATCTTGAATATAGTGCTGAATCTGCTGGGGCTTATGGAGAGGTAGGAACATATGCTGTTAAGATTGATCTCCGAATCCGCATAATTCTTTTCAATGTAATCCAGAGCCAGAAATGCATACTTCTTTCCACCGGTATTCTTCCGTATGTCCAGCTCATCTGCAATTTGACGGCAATATTGTTTTAACAGGGATATTGCCTCATATAAAGTTTGGGAATCGGCAATATCCGTTAACAACTGGTTTTTTCTTGTATAATAAAAACTTCCTTCCAGGTCAGAAGCCCGTAACGTTTCTGTTACAGCCATCACAATTTGCTGCAGACATAAACTGCTTCTGCTCTTATCTGCCAGAGTACCGATTATGGTATTCTGAATATGCTGGAATATTTCATCCATTTGCTGCTTGTCATTGAGCTTAATGCTCATGATCAGGGAATCTATCTTGTCATCAATGGATATCTCCTGACTCAAGTTGTCAGAAATTTCTTTCATGTCAATAATACTGCTCTCTCCGAACAGGTAGCGATAACGAAGGGAAACCTCGGCATCCTCATAGGATTTATAAATCTCCCTTTGATTTTTTACACATCTTCCGATTCCGGTAGTAATGCCAATTTTCATGTATTGTCTTACGTGGTCCTTTATTTCTAAGCAAATGGACTTTATTTCTAATTCAAATTCTTTTACCTGATTTTTCATAAACAGAATAAAAACCCTGTTAAGATTTCCTTGGCATACAATCCCAGCCTGATGCTGCCATACGATTTCATCGCTGATATTATAAACGGCAAATGCCATTAGGGTACTTTGCTGTTTTATCGTTTTGTCCGCGTCATACAATTCCGAATATAGATCAATCTCAACAACCGCTACGCAGTATTTTGATGTGTCCAGTATGATATTGGCTTCCTGTAAATCCCTCCGGCTCTCCTCTTCGGTTTTACTTCCCATAATAAAATCCGCCACTACTTTAGATTTTATTAAAATCTTGTTCTTATTATACGCTTCATTCAGACGGTCCAGCTTCCTCTCGGTTTCTTTTCTTTTATCCACCTTTTCTTTCAGATTGGTCAGAATCCCCGATAGCTCGGAAGCTGTAACAGGCTTGAGAAGATATTCCCTTACATTATATTTAATTGCTTTCTGGGCGTATTCAAAATCATCAAATCCACTGAATATTATAATGTTGGTTTCCGGTAAATTTTTGAATATGAATTCACTCAGGCCCATTCCATCTACATATGGCATACAGATATCCGTCAGAACCACATCAACCGGTTCTTTCTCCAGAAATTCGATTGCTTCTTTTCCGTTCTGACAGCTGCCAGCCAGCTCATAGCCCAATTCCCCCCAATGAATATTTTCGCTGATGGCCTCTCTTACAAGAATTTCATCATCGACTAGCAACACTCGATACATTATATCACTCCTATAATTTTATATTTCCAAAAGGGTACTATATTTGTTATCATATAGTACCCTTGTATCATTATTTATATATTATTATTATATTTATTTGGTAATTGTACCATCCAAATCCCAAAGATCTTCCCAGTCTTTGGCACCCTCCCACAGGAATACCTGACCTTTGATCAAACGGTTGTTTTTATCTATGGTTTTCAGAATCGCCATTTCTTCATCTGTTAAGGGATCCTCTGTCACACGTTTTAGATTACTTACATATTCATTTTCATGAATGGAAAATGGAATTGGAATCTGACCTCTTTGCACCGCCCATTTTAAACAGATCACTGCCGGATGTACATTGTGAGCCTTGGCAATCTCAACCAGCTTTGGTACCTGAATATCCGCAATATCGTCCGGTGTTTTATCACGGTCCGGTCTGGTTGGGGAACCGATGGGACAAAAACCGATTGGTTGGATACTGTGAGCCAGACAGTAATCAACCAATTCCGGCTGTTGAAAGCATGGGTGTAATTCCATCTCAAGAGCAACCGGTTTAATTTTGCAAAGAGGAAGTACCGCTTCTAATTT
Source organism: Clostridiales bacterium (assembly GCA_015655075.1). Lineage (GTDB taxonomy): Bacteria > Bacillota > Clostridia > Lachnospirales > Lachnospiraceae > Anaerocolumna. Next base: position 8,149 of record JAATFT010000005.1, read on the forward strand.
GGGAATTGTCATATTAGACATACCAATATGCTTTGCCAGCCCCATTTCTACTAAACGTTCGCATTGTCTCCATATACTCATGAATTCTTCTATGCTGAACGGCTTAGAATTCGGATTACGGGAATCTCCGTCACATCCCGGCGCATGATAATTCGGGAATGGCCAGTGAACGAAGAAAAGATCGATATAATCTAATTTTAAATCTCTTAAGCTTTTTGCACAAGAAAGTAATACGTCTCCTTTTCCATGCATGTCATTCCATACCTTGGTTGTGATAAATAATTCTTCTCTTTTTACGGTTCCTTTATCGAAGGCGGCCTGGAATACTTCACCGATCTGGTCTTCATTTTCATAAACGGCCGCACAGTCGAATAAGCGATATCCTGCCTCAATTGCTCCTGAAACTGCCGCGGATACCTGCTCCGGCGTAAAACGGTCAGAACCAAAGGTTCCCATACCGATGGCAGGCATATAATCGCCTGTGTAAAGTCTTCTTTGAGGTACTGATTTGGGATCAATAAATGTTGGCATAATTCATTCTCCTTTTTTGTTTTCTTTGTTTGGTTCGGGTGTCACAAGGCAGGTTTTAGCCTTATATATTCCGAACCAATATTTACTTTATTTTTTTTTACTTTTATCTGGGGCAGCAATTCTTCCATATCTTTTGTGATAAGGAATCCTGTTTCCATCCTAAGCGCATTGGCAGCCGATAAGGCACTGGCCAGCCGAATGGTTTCCTCCATTGACATGCCTCTGGAAAAGCCTACTGCAAAGCCTGCAATCATGGAGTCACCGCATCCCACCGTATTGACCGCATCAATCCTGGGAACAGAGGCCTGATAGACACCTTCTTCACATACCACCAGGGAACCTTCACTGCCTCTGGAAACTGCAACAATCTCCACACCGGATTTTCGGATCTTTTCTGCCTCCTCAATCAACTCTTCCAGACTGTCCATTGCTTTTCCTGTGAGCATCCGGATTTCATCCATATTAGGCTTAATCATGGTAGGTTTTGCTGTCAGGGATTCCTCCAGTAATTTACCGCTGGTATCCAGAATAACCTTTTTATTATTTTCCCTGGCAATCTGTATCATACTCTTATATAAGAAGCTGTCCACTCCCTTGGGAACACTGCCAGAGATAACCACAACCGAACATTTCCCAACCAGTTTTATATATTTTTCAAACATCTTTTCGTGGGCGGCATCGGTTACATATATCCCCGGTTCTAAAAATTCCGTTTGAGTCTGATTGGTTTCATCGTAAACATTAATGCAGGATCTGCTTTCTCCGCTGATATGCACAAAATCACTTTTTATCTTCTGTCCTTCCAGTGCCTCTACGATATAATTTCCGGCATGACCCCCTACAAATCCCGTAGCCGTAACCTGTTCACCGGCAATTACTGCAACTCTTGATACATTCAGTCCTTTTCCGCCGGCTGAATAGGTGCATTCCTTTACTCTGTTTACACTGCCTGGCTGGAAATTTTCCACTACATACCTTTTGTCAATGGCTGCATTCAAAGTGACTGTTAAGATCATCCTTTTCCTCCTAGTCTTTGTTTACCAGCAATATTTTTCCGTTTACGGCACCGGGGGTTTTAAACAGCTGAAATGCTTCCTGAGCCTGGCTCATGGGGAATTTGCAGGCAATAAGACCGGGATCGAATTTCAATTGTCCCGTTGCAAAATAATGTGCGGTCAATTCCCATTCCTTTCCTGGGAAAGGAGCGCTGTAGGACATCCATGAACCGGTCAATTTAAATTCCTTCCGGTTCATATTTTCCCACATTTTCGGTGTAAACTCCAAATTCACATGAGGGGTACCGATAAAGCATACATGGGATTTGTTTCCTGCCAATTCGAAAGCCATATACATGGTAGGCGTAGCTCCGGCTGTTTCAAATACAAAGTCATATCCTTTTCCACCGGTATATTCTTTTGCCTTTTCCATGAAGCCTTTTTCTGCGGTATTGATTACTTCATCTCCCCCGAGACGTTTGGCAAGGACGAGTCTTTCGTTATTGATATCAAATACCACAACTTTTCTGGAACCGAAGATTTTAGCCCATTGCATGGTAAACATACCAATGGTTCCGCCTCCCAGCACAGCCACATATTTACCTCCCTGGTAATCATTCTGCATCAGACCATGTAGTGCCACTGTGGAAGGCTCAACCATGGCTCCCTGTTCATAAGGAATGCTGCTGTCAAGTACAACAGTGTTTCTCTCTGGAATAACCACGTAGTCCGCGTTACTTCCCTGCTCTCTGGAACCAATAAAGCTGTAATGCTTGCATAGGGAATAATTCCCCTTCTGGCAATCGTCACAGGTTAAACAGGGAAGAAGGGGAGCTCCCGAAACTCTGTCTCCAATCTTGACTCTGGTCACTCCTTCTCCAATCTCCACAACATCTCCGGAAAATTCATGGCCCAGAACGATCGGATAGAAATGTACACCATTGTGCAATACTCTTGGAATATCCGAGCCACAGATACCAGAAGCTTTTACCTTTACTTTCACGGTACCCGGTTTTACCTGTGGTTCCTGGTATTCCTTATAACGTACATCCTCATTAGCTACAACAACTGCTGCTTTCATGCCCTTACCTCTCTTTCATAGTGTTTTTTAAATTACGGTATAAATCCAAATAAGTTTCGTATCTTTTTGAATAAACTTCCTGGTTCTCTTTATTTGGAGTATGATTTCTACACACCTTTACGGTTAGTTCCACTGCTTCTTCAAAATCCTTATACATGCCTACTCCGATTCCAGCCAGTATGACTGCTCCCAAAGCAGTTGCCGTGTCCGAGGGCGGCACTGCGATCGGCTTATTAGTTATATCAGATTTTATCTGGGTCCATAGCAGAGAATTGGCTGAACCTCCCGTGGCTCTTAATTCCTTTACCTCTGCTCCTGTTGCAGCCGCAATTTCCAAATTATGCTTCAGGGAAAATGCAACTCCTTCCATGGATGCCCGGACAAAATGTCCCTTAGTTTTACTGTAATCCAGCCCATAATAAACTCCCTTGGCATGGATATCCCAAATAGGGGATCTTTCTCCTGCCATATAGGGCAGGAATACCACCCCGTCGCTTCCGGGATTTACTTTTCCGGCAATTTCATTGAGCAATTCCAAAGAGGATTTTCCTATTCTTTTCCCCTCTTCTCTTTCATAATCTGCAAATTCCCGTTCAAACCATCTCATTACTCCACCACCTCCCGTAGTTCCTCCCTGGAGAAGCCATTGGTTTGGTACTACATGGAAGCTTAAAATCAGTCTTGGATCAGCACGGTATGCATCCGTACAGATGCTTATGCCACCCGCCTGGCCGCCCTGCTCCTGAGTTTCACCCGGATGTATTACTCCGACACCTAGAGTTCCGCAGGCCGCATCCAGTCCGCCGGCAACCACAGGAGTACCAACAGCCAGTCCGGAAACCCTGGCAGCACTCTCTGTTACCTGTCCGACTACCTGATGACCGTCATAAATGTCAGGCAACAGCCCCCTGGGAATACCAAGACGCCGACACATTTCCTCACTCCATTGTCCTGTATGCATATCAAAGCAATGCAGACCATAGCCCTGTGACTTATCCTGACTTAAGACATCCGTCAGCCGGTACACAATAAAGCTGTTGGATTGGAGTATTTTTACGGTTTTTTCATAGACTTCCGGCATATGCTCCTTATACCACAGTATTTTTGCCGTTGTATAAGAGGGCTGCAAAGAATTACCTGCCATATCAAAAATTGCATTTTCACCAATCTCACGATTCAGCCTGTCACAAATCTCGCTGGACCTCGTATCCATCCAGATCGGTGTTCTGGTCAGTACATTGCCTTCCCGGTCAATGGCAATAGCAGACCAGCTCTGTCCGTCCACTCCCACACCTGCTATTTCTTCTGACCGGATACTATATTGCTCCAGAGTTTTCTTAATCGTCTTACTGATAACCTCCCACCATTCCTCTGGATCCTGTTCCACATATCCGGGCTTGGGATAATAGACATGATATTCTCCCTTTCCGTTGGCAATTACCTGTCCTTCCTTGTTAAAAATTGCTATTTTACAGGCACTTGTACCAATATCAATACCTAGTAAATACTGTTTCATATACGCTCCCATCTGTTTCTACAGCTCGTAACGTTTCGCCTTTCTCGTTAAAAACTAGTACCGCGTTGGCTAAATAACCGGGCAAATTTCTGAGAATGATTTTTCTTTAGACAGTGATGGACAAACGCAGACGTAGTGGGGCTACGCCGAAGCTTGACCGTTGCTGTATAAGGAAAATCAGGCCAGATAATTTGCATAGTTATTTACAGGATGTTGTACGATTCTGTATGGAAATTATCATGCTTCGCATGAACAAAATCGGCCATGCAACGTCAAAATGCAAATACTTTTGACGTTGCATATAGTATCCTTATAGAGGATACCGTTCTTTTTTTCTATTACAGTTATATTTGCTTGATAGAATTTCCTTCCAGTATTTCCGTCTGAAGTTTGAGCACTCTATATTCCTGTTCTTCCTTATTATTATGAATCCGTTCCAGAATTAATTCCGCCACATTCCTGGCAATTTCCTCCATGGGCTGAGTGACAATAGTCAGCTTCGGCTTACATGCCCTCGCAAATTCTTTGTTATCAAATCCGATTACGGAAAGCTCTTCTGGAATTCGGACACCCAGTTCATTTACTCCGATCACAGCTCCCATGGTCATTTCATAATTGGCAACAAACACAGCCGTCATATCCTGATTGCGTTGCACCAAATTCTCCAGACATCTGACTCCGCTATTAATCGTATAGTCGCCGTGCTCCACAAAACGTTCCTCAGGTATGATACCGTCCTCCATCAATGCCAGCTTGTATCCCAGCAGTCTTTCCTGGGCTGTAAAGATATCTTCCGGACCGCCTATCATTCCTATTTTGGTATGTCCGTGATTAATCAGCATCTGCACGGCATTTTTCGCCGCTGTCAGGTTATCCACCAATACACAATCACATTGAAGCGCATTAATTTTACGGTCGAGCAGAACAATAGGCTTCTTGGTCTTTTGAAAACTCTCCAGGTGAGAACCATCTGTATTTACCGGCATATTAATGATTCCATCCACTCTCTTCCGGTACAGGAAATCAATTGCATCTTTTTCCAAGGTTTTATTGGTTCTGCAGTCACAGATTATGGTAGCATAACCATGGTTCCGCAAAATATCCTCCATACCAGTAATAATTTCAGCACAAAAAATATTATTCAACTCGGGAATTACAACACCAACTGTCTTCGTTTTGTTTGTCTTCAACCCCCGTGCAACTTCATTGACTTCAAAATTTAGCTCTTCAATGGCCGCTTCTATCTTCTTTTTATTCTCTTCGCGTACTTTTCCGCCATTTATGTACGAGGAAATCGTCGCAAGTCCAAGCCCCGTATGCTTTGCGATATCTTTAATCGTCGCTGCCAATCATTCTCCCTACCTTTATCCTAATATAATGCTTCGTTACCCGGTGAACTGTCCCATGGCACATTTTCCCTTGCAGACAAGTAGAGGTGCTTTCATGAGCTATGCCATCACTTCGCGACTATTCCACGGGCATTTTTACCCTAGAGCGTGTTTGAAAAATCATCGCACCGTTCTGACCGCCCCACTTTGCGGTATACTGCGTCGCAATTTTGGGCGCGTAGTTGGTGCTACGCTCCCAAAATCGTTCCTTGCCTCCCACTAAGTGGAGCATCCAGCCCGGCACAAGCATTTTTCAAACACACTCCAGTGGACAAGCAAAAATGCTTTGCCAAATATTATAGCACTTTATTGTCGCATCCGCAAATTAACATACGGTTTTTTACAAGATTTTTCACATTTTCCATGCCCGCTTTTCCAAAGCTCTTGGGATCAAAAGTATCCGGCTTCTCCTGGAGCAGTTTCTTAATTCCATCTGCATATGCCACTCTTAGTTCCGTAGCAAAATTCACCTTGCAGATACCCCGTCTTATGCACTCCTTTACATCTTTATCACTTAATCCCGAAGCTCCGTGCAACACCAGCGGAACGGAGACCACATTACATATTTCCGATAATCTTTCTTTATCCAGTACGGGGGTTTTTAAATAAAAACCGTGTACCGTTCCGATTGCAACGGCAAGGGAACTGATTCCTGTTCTATCTACAAACTCCTTTGCTTCCATGGGGTCCGTATTGGTATCTGTTTCTGCCTCTAAATCATCTTCCTTACCGCCTACTTTGCCCAGTTCGGCTTCTACCGGAATGCCATTGGGTCTTGCAGCTTCCACTACTTTTTTAGTAACTGCTATATTATCCTCAAATGCTTCATGGGATCCGTCTATCATTATGGAGGTATATCCTTCTTCGATTGCTCTGACTGCAAGTTCAAAACTGCTGCCATGATCCAGATGCAACGCAACCGGAATCGAAGTCTTCTTAGCCTCTGCCGTAACAATTGCCACATAAGTTTCGAGGGTGCCATATTTGATCGTTGAAGGAGTCGTCTGAAGCATAACCGGAGCACGAAGTTCTTCTGCCGCCGCAATAATAGCCTTTACCATTTCCATATTTTCAACGTTAAATGCTCCAATCGCATATCCGCTCTTCTGAGCGTCTAACAACATTTTTTCTGATGTTACCAATGACATATCTATTTCCTCCTTATAATCCGAAACGTTTCTACTTTGCATCTCTATCCTATCTTCTTTTGATATAATTGTCAATATCAAAAGATAAATTCGTATTAAGTTATAATCCTAATGTATTAAGTAAGAACAGTGTCGGATAATTTAACTATCAAAAGGCAATCCTTTCTTTTTTCTCAATCTTATAATTATGTGGATAATCATTTGATACTGCCGTTTTTATGGGGAGACCGGACTTTTCAATTCCAATAGTATTTCATACTTTTTGCATCAAGTTCTATGATGAAATTTCTTTTTAACATAAGAAAATATTCCAGTTCCTTCATAATATGAAAAAGTATCGCACGGTTTTCAAACTCCTCACGGAACTTCGGAAGCGCTTCCTTACGAAAATACTCCTTCAACTCCTCCAGTTCCGCTAAAAGTCCCTCCACATTATTTTTTTCATGGAAGGAGGCCGCAACACTCTCCATAAAATCCGCAATCGGCTGGGCCTGGACCGGCAATGCCACAATATGCTTCCCGTTCACCAGAATGCTTTTTAGCACCCCCACCTGAAGCTTTCTCATTTCCAGATAGGAAACGAGATATCTGGTATCGCTTAAGAGCCTGTTTCCCGCTTCCTCATAGGCACTTTTTAACAAGCCTTCCAAAAGTGTGTCCAGAGGTATAAAATCTACCTTTTTCTCCTTCTCCTTCAGAATTTCTCCGATACTTCGAAGAGCTTTCTTCATCTCCTCCTCCAGAAACAGCTGTTCCCTGCGAATTCGATTCCTGTTGCGAGGCATAATAAGATTAATTGCAATTCCAAGCCCCATTCCAATAAAAAGCAACGCGGTTTCGTTCAGGATCAGGGGCAAGCCCATCTGCTTTTCTATCAGAAAATGTGTTGCAAGCACCGCATTCATTGCAATAGCATCCCTTAGTCCAAGTATGACACACAGTGCTACAAATAAAGTAATAAATACTCCAAAAGCAACGGCACTGTAGCCAAGGCTGTTAAAAACAAGATACGCTGATACCGCTGCGAGTACAAAGGCTCCAATTCTTTTCAAAGCTATATCAATGGTTTCTTTTTTCGTATTCTGGATGGTCAGCAAGGTGATAATACCTGCCGACGGGCTGTAAGCCAAACCGATCCCTTCCGCCAGCAAAATGGCAATTGCCGAACCGATGCCGGTTTTCAATAAAAATAACAAATTAACCGTTTTCAGCTTATCTTTCACTTTTCATGTATCTCCTTCCTGGGTCCGTATGAATCCTTGTATGAATAAGTATGCCAAAAAACCGTTGATTTTTCAAATATTATTATTTATTAAGAAAGATTTGCAAAGCAAACTCTGCGCTGATGCTTGTCGCATCGCGGCATAATACCCTGCAAGCGTCATGCGCATCCCGCCTGAAAGGCTTTTTATTGAATAGGAAATTCACGGAATTTTTTATTCAATAAAAAACCGGATGAAAAAACAGCAAATTCCTATTTTCTCATCCGGTTTAAATCAGATATTTTGTTCAGGCGCTTATCGGAATTTATGCTCCCAAGCTTAATGAACGGCGTCTTCCGGAATCTTAAGAGACTTAAGAAACCTCTTTATTCCCTGATACGTATCTTCACTGATAACATGTTCTATTCTGCATGCATCTTTTTCTGCCGCCTCATGGGATACGCCTGCCGTTTCCATCAAAAATACGGTTAATTGCTGATGCCTGTCATATACGCTTTCCGCTTTCTCTTTTCCCTCTTCCGTCAGTTCTATATAGCCGCTGCCATCTACTACAATTAAGCCGTCCTCTTTTAAAATTCCTACCGCCCGGCTTACACTAGGTTTGCTATATTCCAGTTCTCTGGCTATATCAATGGATCTGACTTCTCCAATACGTCTCTTTAATATAAGGATTGTTTCTAAATAGTTTTCACCTGATTCGTACATAAAGTTTCCTCCATATTGATATATTTTATCAATTGATATAATTTATCATATCGCATTTTAAGAAAACTTTCCAGTAAAAATTTTAATTTGTGACGAATACAAGTCAGAATATATTATAGGAACAAAAATCATGTTCCTATAATCGGATGCACGGCGGTAAAAAACACCGCCTTTTATCAGAAGATAAAAAGACATCTTCTGATAAGTTATATTATAAAATTGCAGAAATACATTTGATGGCTTACCACTCTGCAACCGTACCATCCGGATTCCTCCACACAGGATTTTTCCAATCAAATGGTACAAAAGACATTTCCCGTACTTTATCCTCATTAATTTCAATTCCAAGTCCCGGACTAACAGGCAATTCTACCACACCGTCCTTATATTTAAATACGGACTTTTCCTGCAAATAATCCAAAACATCACTGCCCTGGTTATAATGGATTCCCAGGCTCTGTTCCTGTATTACTGCATTTGCACAGGTAGCATCCACCTGCAGACATGCGGACAATGCAATCGGCCCAAGGGGACAATGTGGTGCCAGCGCGACATCATAGGCCTCCGCCATGGAAGCAATCTTCTTACACTCTGTGATTCCTCCCGCATGGGACAGGTCCGGCTGTATGATATCCACATATCCGGCATTTAACAGGTTCTTATAATCCCATCTCGAAAACATCCTTTCCCCTGTAGCAATAGGGATATTGGAGTGTTTCGTAATTTCTTTTAAAGCTTCTATATTCTCTGTTAATACCGGTTCTTCAATAAACATCAGGTGGAAGACTTCCAGCTCTTTGGCCAGAATTTTAGCCATTGGTTTATGCACCCTTCCATGGAAATCAACGCCTATTCCAAAGTATTGCCCGGCAGCATCCCGAATTGCCCCCACCCGCTGCAAAACCAGATCTATTTTTTTATAACTGTCGATATAATGCATTTCTTCCGTTGCATTCATTTTAATTGCTGAAAATCCCTGTTTTTTCTTTTCAACTGCCTGAACTGCCACATCCTTTGGACGGTCTCCGCCAATCCAGGAATATACCTGGATATTATCCCGGCATTTTCCTCCCATCAGATTATATATGGGAGTATGATAAAATTTCCCCTTAATATCCCATAATGCCTGGTCTATACCGGAAATGGCACTCATCATAACGGGACCTCCCCGATAAAATCCTCCCCGGTATAAAACCTGCCAGATATCCTCTATTTTCTGCGGATCACGGCCGATCAGATAATACTTAAGCTCCTCAACACAAGCCTTTACGGTATCCGCCCTGCCTTCTATAACGGGTTCTCCCCAGCCGGTTAACCCGTCGTCCGTTGTCATTTTTAAAAATAACCAACGGGGCGGAACTTTAAACAATTCAATATTATTTATCTTCATAATATTCCATCCTCTCTTCCGGTCCATTTATATTCGTTTCCAGCCATTTCCCGTGAGTTAATCCCTCTTCATCATAAGGCCTTGGACTTCCGGTTTTTCCTCAGGCCCAACCACCGCCACCGTATCCAGGGAATCTGCAACCTCTGAAGGAAACATCACCCGAAACCGGTATTCATCCCAAGCAATTTCATAGGATTGGAAAAACAAAAGTTCTTCCCCGGTCTTTAACAGGTATACCCTCCTTGCCTTAGACTTTAACCCTACCACACAGATTTCATATGGAAAGGCGGATAACTCCTTCGGCATATTATACGGTGTATCAAACCATATCAGACCTATTTTCCCATATTTGGTTAATAATTCTTTTACCTGGGATTTTACTATAAATGAAATATATTCCCCGCAGACAGTGTTCCGGACAATTATATAAAAAGCCTGAAAGGTCCCTTTAATGCTACGGATTACAATGATTTTCAAACACGCTCTAGAGTGTGTTTGAAAAATGCTTGTGCCGGGCTGGACGCTCCAATTTGAGGGAGGCAAGGAGCAATTTTGGGTGCGTAGTGGTAATCTTAATAATTTATAAAAGGGCGGCTGTTAAATTCCAGGTTACACAACCTGATCGACTGCAGCCGCCCTTTTTTTATTGCCGTCTGTTTTAAATTTCTTTTCCTACACTTGCGGTATGAAAAGTGCACGGGGTGCCCTCAAGCGACAGGTTATTCTTTATGATGAATACAAGTTAAAATATATTATTAAACGCTCCAGCCCATACTCTCCTGCTGAATTCGGTAAAGCTTTTCATAAAGCCCCTTCTTAGCTATGAGTGTATCATGGGTTCCCTCTTCAACAAGCCTTCCTTGATTTAAAACAATAATTTTATCAGCTCCGGCCACAGTCCGCAGCCTGTGGGCTATTACAATAACAGTTTTTCCTTTAATGAGCCTGGAGATTGCCTGCTGGATCAGCACCTCGTTTTCCGGGTCCAAGGAAGCCGTAGCCTCATCCAACAAAACAATAGGAGCATTTTTAAGCAGTGCCCGTGCAATGGAAATCCGCTGCCTTTCCCCGCCGGACAGGGTACTTCCGTTCTCTCCCAGCATAGTTTCATATCCTTCCCGCAAATTGCCTGCAAATTCATCACAGCAGGCCGCCTCTGCGGCTTTAAGGACCTGTTCCCTCGTTGCCTCCATATTGCCGATCCGTATATTATTATAAATTGTGTCATGAAACAATACCACATCCTGAAATACAAAGGACATATAGCTCATTAAATGTTCCGGATCCAGGGTCTTAATATCGGTTCCGCCGATTTTTATAGTTCCGCCGTCCACATCCCAGAATCTTGCAATCAGCTTTGATACGGTGCTCTTCCCGCAGCCTGACGGGCCTACCAAAGCAGTAATGCCTTCCGCCGGGATTGAAACCGAGAAATCCTTTATTACGGATTCCTCCGGAGTATTTACTTTATTATAGCTAAAGGACACCTTGTCAAATTCTATATTAAAATTCTTAATTTCCTTTTCCGTACTTCCCTCCATTATGGCAGTGGATATCAAAGTCCTCATCCGCTTTGTGGATAACCGGAGGTACATAAGCTCCGGAAGCAGGGTCAGCTCAACAAGAACGGGACCGTAAATCCGGACAACGATAAGAAAAAACATCAACAGGGGAATTAATTCAATCTGTCCGCCTGTTAACAGATAAGTTCCTGCAAAAACAGTAAGCCCCACGCCGGCCTGAACAATAATCTGCGCTCCGGTTACAAAAATACCCGTTACAAATTCCATCTGGATTGCTATTTTTTTCATAAAGCGCAGAGCATCGTCAAGAGCTGCAAATTTATCTCCCTCTAAGCCGCAGGCTTTAATAACTTTAATTCCTTCAAAATATTCCTGGACCTGGTCAGAAGCCTTAAGTTTTGCCTGGATGTGGCTCTCGCTTAATCTGTTTTGAACTTTTCTGCTTCCAAGGATTACAAAAAATGCGACCGGTACCGTTATGAAAACCGTAAGGGCCAGTCTCCATTCAAAAAAGGAAAGCATAATGCATACGATTACTATGGATATCCCATTGGCTAAAAGCTGCGGAATCACACGACTCAATACCTGTTCCGTGGTTGCACAGTCTCCCATCATATTTGTTGTAAGTTCCGTTAAGTCTTTCGAATTGAAAAAGCTCATGGGCAGCTTCCTGATATGTTCCGCGACACGGATTCTTGTGGCTTCCGATTCGTTATAGGAGGTAACGTATGTCTTTTTATAATCATTTTTATTGGCGAGGAATACCAGGACAGCCGCACCTATCCCGGCTAAAAAATAACCCCACATTTTAATCCAGGATATTTCTTCCCCCATAAACGGTTTTAGCAATTCCATAAATATTCCGATTGTAACACCAAAGGGCAGCATCAAAGATAAATTCGTAACGGTGCACGCCAGAATTGCTTTCTTTAAATCCCTATATCCCTTCTCCGTCAGCAACAGCAGTTCTTTTAAATTACCCATGGATCTCCGCCTCCTTTTTACTATGCATTTTCCAGTCAAGGGATCGGGTGTACATATTCCACATATGGTAATACCTGCCTTTCTGTGCGATTAATCCCTCATGACCTCCCTGTTCAACCAGCTGCCCCTTCTCCATTACCAGAATATTATTGGCTCCCCTTATGGTGGAAAGCCGATGGGCAATCAGGATAACTGTTTTATTCTGCATCAGTTTCTCAAAGGCTTTCTGGATCAGGTATTCATTTTCCGGATCCGAAAAAGCCGTGGCTTCATCCAATACAATAATCGGTGCATCCTTTACAATGGCTCTTGCAATTACAATGCGTTGCTGCTCCCCCACAGAGAGATGGACTCCTTTCGAGCCAATAACCGTATTATACTTTTCCGGAAGTTTTTCGATAAATTCATGGCACTGTGCCGCTTTTGCCGCCGCAATGATCTGGGAATCCGTAGCATTCTGGTTTCCAATGCGGATATTATCCGTAATACTCTGTTTAAATAGATAAATATCCTGGAATACAAAGCTTACTTTATCCATTAAATATTCAAATTTCATCTCCCTGATATCCACGCCGCCAATACGGATGCTGCCTTCTGCTATATCGTAGAAACGGGGAATCAGATGGGCAATCGTACTCTTCCCCCCTCCGGAAGGGCCGACAATTGCCGTTATTTCTCCCTGCCTTGCGGTAAAGGAAACATCGGCCAGAGCCCGGTTTTCCTTGTCTTCCTCATAAGAAAAGGATACTCTGCAAAATTCAATGTCATAGCCTTTACAGGTCTTTGGCTCCCTTGTTTCCGCTAAAGGAGCTTTATTTAAAATGAGATCCATTCTTTCCACTCCGTTAATAATCTGCATACCGCTTGAGGATACATACATAATCTTAAGCATAATGGAGGAAATGGCCGGAACAAAAAGCAGATAGAAAATAAATGTAATTGCAAAAGCCTTATAATCGGAAGTCCTGGTTCCGATTATAATTCCCACCGGTATTAAGAACAGATATATGTTATTTACGATTGTGGTAAAACCCGACATATAATTTTCCCAGCTTAAGGTATAGGGTATTACAAAACTGGTATAGTTTTTAATGGTCTCATGGAGCCTCCGGAAGGAATAGACCGTCTGCTTAAAAGCTTTAACCACCGTAATTCCCCTTATGTATTCTACCGACGCATTATTCATGTCTTCCAGAGAAGTTTGGTATTTATCCATCATGGTTTTGGCATTGGCATTGCCATAGGCCCTGAATTCCACAATAAAGGCCGCAATAATTCCGGCTAACGCCGCCAGGCCAAAGCACCAGTCAAAACTCATTAAAATAGCCGTCATTACAACCGGTGCCACAAGGGCGGCTACGAGATCCGGAAGCTGATGTGCTATAAAGCCTTCCACCTTTTCAATATTCTCATCCATAATTTTACGCACCTTCCCGCTTCCCTCCGTCAGGTGAAACCCCAGGGGAAGCTTAGCAATATAAGCCGCAAAATTTACCTTTAATTCATAGAGCGTGCCAAAGGCCGCCAGATGGGAACACACCAGCGCGGCATAATATAATAAAATATTGCCGATAATTCCGCCAAAGGCAATCCATCCGAAGCCGACGGTTTTCTTAACATCCAATTGATTAAAATCAGGATAGGCCTCCATGATCTCCCGCACAATAAAATATATGGCAATATATGGAATGAAGGACGCTATGGAAGCTAAGGCCGATAAAATTACCGAACTTATTATAAGCGGCTTTTTCGTTGCGGCAAGCTCCAAAAGTCTACCCATTCCGCTTTTTGGCTTTGAAATATTTGTTTTATCTTTTTTCATATTTACCTCATTTCTGCGCTGCTTTTTGCACATCTCAAGTTTGTGGTTGCAGCGCAGACACAAGCTTGCTGAGTGAAAGAATTAACAAATTCTTTCACTCTTACCTCCATTGAAAACCTCCCGTAAAAATTGTTGGGTTAGCATGCGCTAACCCAATTCTATCACCACTTATTTCTGTTTTCTACTCCATACAGCCGGCATTGCTCCATATGGCCGGCCGTATGTCAGGGTATTATAAATAAGTAAGAGTCTGGCTTGACAGACTCTGGCGCTGACGCTTGGTCGCTTTGCGACATAATACCTTGCAAGCGTCATGCGCATCTCCCGCCGGTTTATTTATCGAATAGGACACAATTTCCTATTCGATAAATAATAAGAACAAAAATTGTGTCCCTATAATGGGATGCACGGCGCAAAAGCAATCTGACCATAAGTTTATCGCTCAATACCGTTTACTGTACTCTCTCGGCGATACACCCATAACATCCTTAAAGGCACTGGAAAACTTACTGGCATTCTGATATCCCACCAATCCTCCTACCTCACTAATGGAATATTTGCCTTGCTTTATCAATACCGCCGCATGATTCATCCTGATTTTTTTCAGATATTTATAAGGCGGTAATCCGTAGATATCCTTAAAGCAGGTTTTTAACATGGTTTTTGTAATATTGTGCTCCTTCGCAAGCTGGTCAATGGTAACGCGCCTTGACAGTTCTTCCGTAAGGTGTTCTTTTACATTCTTAACCTTAAGCACCGTGTTTTTTTCATAGTACCGGCATTTATATTTCATTTCAACGGTAATCCCATTACTTAGTAAATTAAGTAATTCCAGAACCTTTATTTTTATATATGCCAATTGCCGGGAAGGATCTGAAAAATAAATTTTTTCCAATATACTCTGAATTTCACTATCTCCCTTCAGCACAAATATATTACCGTCCGTACATAAGCTGTCTATAATCAGGCCTAAATCGATGGAAAATTCTTTCAAATAGCCTTTTAATAATTTATTTACCGTTTCAATATCAAAGATAATTCCAAATCCTTTAAAAATCTTCTGAGGGAATCTGGATCGCAGGGATTCGAATATATTGCATAAAGCAATGAATTCACCTTCGCCGATATAAATACAGCGGTTATCCCTAAGCTCGAATTCATAAGTCCCTTCATGGCTGTAGCCCAGCTCAAAATATTTATCCATGTCAAACTTTCCCGCAAAGTCACAGGCCGTGTTATAATCGTTGTAGTAAACGTCTATTCCGGGAAAGATCCTGCACATAAGCATTTTCCCATATCCGTTCTTATCATCCAGCTCGTAGAGAACGGTATCCCCGCTTTTACGGGCGGTTTTTAAATCAAACTGTGCGATATCAATAAATGAATTATTATTCTTTATAACAACTCCCATAACTTATCTTATTCCTTTCCGGATATTAAACGATAAACCCATAACTCTTTTACACTGCCTACGATACTAATATCTATTGTAGCTTATTTCAAATATTTCAGTCAATAACTATTAAGAATTTCACGGAGCAATTTCCTTCTCCTTGTATTCATCCTTCCCAACAGCCGCGCTATATAGATTATTGGGTCCCTCTTTTTCGCATATCAAAAAGCCTTTTTCTGTCAGGCGTGTAAGTACCGTCATTAAAGTTGACAAAGCCCATTTACATGGAGAAATTAAAATATTCAGCAGATGTGCCGCTATTTTACATATACTTCCTACTGTGTTATAATACCGTTAAATAAATTATACTTGGAGGTAATTTTTATGGGAAAACGTTTAAAAAAATATATACAATATATGGAATCCTTCAAAACGACAACATTGAACGATTTATCAGAAAAAGAACTGGACCGGTTAAAAGTGGATCTGCTCACCCAAATCAGCTTTTTCCAGCATGAACGGCTGATTCACCTTATTGTTACCGCTCTTTTTGCAATACTGACCATATTATCCGTTTTATCCATCCTTTTTATCCAATCCACAGGACTATATCTCTTAACCGGAATGTTTCTTATCCTGCTTATTCCCTACATACAGCACTATTATATTTTGGAAAACGGCGTGCAGAAACTGTATATCTACTATGATATGCTGGGGCAATGCTCTGTGAGTAGTCAGAAATTCATGGAATCTGCCGTAAAACCTTAAGTTTTCCCGGTGTCCGTAAATCCGGCGCGGCCGTTTTGCGGCAAGGATGCTTAAGGTCAATTGAATTCGTTGAAATCATTATCCGCTTGCAAAAGAAAATTCAGCACGATATACTTACTTGTAGTAATTACTATAAGTAATAATTATTAATAATAAAACAGGGGCTATCATGACACAAGTACAGCTACAGCATCTTTTAGATGCATGCTTTTACGGTAAACGCATTACGGAATTATCACAACCGGCTTGCACTGATACCGGAAACTCTTTCGGAAGATGACTGTGAAGCTTCCAGCCTTTTGACAACCGGCAGTTCTGCCTATCTTGTCCAAGGCTTAAGTACGGCACAGGCGTATACCAACGGCTTTCGGGAAACCCTCGGTTTTTTCCTTGTCCTTTCAGTAATTGGGCTTATTTTGGCTGTCTTTGCAAGAAAGGCCGGTGAAAAGTTGAAAAATCAAGAAAGCATCCATAGAGCAGGTTAACCCATACAGAGTGAAATGGAATAATCTATTTTTCCATGTCGCGATTTATCAAAATTTATAAGTTGAATTTAATATTCCCCACTTTCTTTGAGTTTTGTGCTATAATTTGAAAAAAGGAGCGATGCACAATGAAGATTGAAGTAGGTAAAAACCGCCCAGATACCTTTACAGAAATCTATCCGGGTATGTTTGATATTTTTTCTCATTTTGAATTTGCCACGGCAATTCCGCATGTCTTGTTTGCAATCACCACATTAAAAGAAAACGGACAACCCAATATCAATTTCCATTCATGGAGCTGTTTTCAGGGTGACCCCGGTGGTTTTTTTGCTATCCTATCAGGTATATATCAGCACACACATACTTATGCCAATGTAAAGCGTACAAGGGAATTTTGTGTGAACTTTTTATCACTTAATTATTTGGATAACCTTAATGCGACAATAGAAAAGAACGAGATTGAGGACGATGAATTTCAAACAGGAAAATTCTCAATCGAAAAGGCTGAAATGGTAAGCGCACCACGGATAGCTGAAAGTTTTTTAACTTTGGAATGTACTGTTAAGCAAATCACCGATTTATCAGGAGCGGGCATGACTGCAATGATAGTCGGTGAAGTACAGCAAGTAGCCATTGAGGAAGAATATGCAAAAGATATGCGTCGCTACGGTGAAGGTGGTTTTATGCTTTTGTGCCATTCGCCGTTTGATTTTCAGGCCAAGACTTATAATAAAACAAAGGCAGCAATCTTAGACTTGCGTAAGGTAACCTAAAATCATGTGGTCCCGCCGCCCATAGAGGAGGCGGGCTTTTCATTCCTGCCGTTATTCTTCGCCGTTCTCCTGTTCCTCTGCGTTTTCTTCGGTGTCGGGAGCGTCCCCGGGTTCCTCGTCGTACTCGTCAAAATCAAAATCGTCATGATCGTCATTGCCTTTTACACTCTGTTTCGGCTTCAAAACCTTAAAATAATAGAGCGTGGTGCCAGTTCGGGTTCCGGCTGCGGCGTGACTTCCGGCGTTGGTGTCAGGCTGTGCTTGTCCGGGGTCACACAGTAACCACCCATATATTGCTGTAATTTCTTGAAACTATGCAGAAGAAAAACTTCTGCCACATCCAGCCGTCGCGATAGGGTGGCGGCCCCTCACGAACAGAAAACAGCGGCTTCGGATGCATAAAGATCTCCTATCCCAAAGTCGCCGTTGTCGTTATGGGCTGAAAAAAAGGTGCACTTATCACGCCCTTCGCAAACTTTTTTTGAAAAGACAAGCGACGGCTTCGATTTTTTGATTTCAAAACCGCTGCTTGCATTCGGCTATGCTTTAGCGCATGTTCTTATTCCGCCGTTGAAACAACGGTTTATTCTCGTACTAATGCGGAGAAGTATCCTGTCAACAAGACAGCGTTTTATTTCACAACCTCAATCCCAATCAACGTGCCATATCCGTTGGCGTCAAGTTTCGTATAATCTCGTACAGCCTCTATTTCATTTTCCCCGTCAGGGCTACCCAGCTGCCGCATAGACCCCTTGAATTTTCCGCCTGAAAACGATTCTCCGTTTGATGCTAATACGTCAACAAACTGCCGAACCAGCTTGCCGTTATAATAAAAGCAATCTTGCTTTTTATCGTAAGTTAAGCCAAACGGCTCGTAAACCGCGTACAATTTTGCATATTCATCGGGTGTTAATTTAGGACCGGTTTCTGCCGCATACGTGTACCCTGAAAACAGACTGTTGTCCGGTAATTCCTGCGCCGTGGAGGAATTATCTGCCGCAGAGGACTCATCCACCGACGTCGCTTGCATGGGCGGATTTTTTAATTCTTCAATGTTCCTTGCGTCAAAATCAGTCCGCACCACCGTTTCATCACAGGACAGTTCAATGTCCCTGTTTGCCAGCACATACATTACCCATACAAAGGGATTGAACCAGTGTATGCATAAGGCGGCGGCCAGAAGCAGCTTCGTCAGCGTGTCAAAACGCCGGATATGCACAAATTCATGGGTAAGGATAACCTTTAGTCTTGTTTCGTCCGTCCAGTCTGTTTGCTTAGGTATAAGTACCACGGGGCGCAATACCCCATAGGTCAGCAGAGCGGCTATCCTATCTGATTGGCGGATTTCCACCTTACGTCTTGTAGGATGCTCTTTTTTCCAGCCCCTAACAAATTGGTTATCAACCGGCAGGTAGATATGATAACAAAAAGCTCTGTTTTTGGTCGCCTATGGTGTCAAGCTCCATTTCGTCGATTTCCATGAGTTCCCGCAATTCTCGAATGTCAAAGGAAAGGGCGCAAATCGCGCCCCGCAGCTTATCAGAATAGATTTTGCCGTTTTACCCGCTGAAGTTTGTATTTTTTTGTACTGCTTCAATGCAAAATGCTCCGGGTCTTTCCGCTCCAAGCGTTCAAACATGAGGTCAACGGGATTTTGAAAATCCTCGTCGTCCTCGCGGGCTTCCGACGCATTTATCATTTCAAGCAGCGTCCCATCTGTACGATGACATTGGTTCCGCTGCCCCCTGGGGCATAAGCCGTATTTTCAATAACACAAAAGGAATCTTCTTTCGGAAGTACATCTACTTTATAAAGCTTATCCATTGCTAAAGTTCCCATTCCAACAACGTCCATTGTTACCTCCTTCCATAGCAAAACAAATTAATGCACGAAAATTTCCTGATAACTGCAATGGCTCCCGTTCTTTACGGATATGCCTATACCCCCTTCAAGATAAGGCTTTTCCCTATCCCTGAATTCCAGCCTTACATTGTCATTAATAACGGCCGACAGATAATTCCCGCGGGCAGATACTAAAATCCTGTACTCCTCTCCTAATTTCCAGTCAAACTCATTTTCTGCCAGAACCACATATCCGTTATTATTTTTCAAAAGGGCTATTTTACTATGGGGCATCAGGGCAACCGCATAGGAACGGATAGCTCCCTGCACCCGGAAATTCACTCCGTGATGCTCACCTAAAAGGGGGATAAAGCGATATTCCGCCTGATAATCCCTCCAATTATGACTACCCGTATAGGCTTCCCCAAAATCCGGGCAGGAGAGATGAAGACTTCCCTCTTCTAAATACATCAGCCCCTTTAGTCTGGTCATCTGGCTGATCTCTCGGTGCAGTCCGTTCCATTTTTCTTCCTCTTCTTTAGAAAAGTCCAGGACATAATCTGCCTTACCGTCAACATAAAGATCGTCGATGAAAGTAACCAATTCCATTCTTTCCCCATGGCATCCCCGTATTCCGAACTGGAAGCCCACTTCATCAATTAGTGCCCCTCTCATGGGCGGAATAGTAAAATACATTTCTTCCCATTTGCCCTTTTGAAGGATAACCGGTTCACCTGTTAAAATATTTCCGCTTCTCTTTTCCCTTGCATACAGACGAACCTGGCATTCACTCCCATATTCAGGAAGAAAAGCACTGCCATGTAAGGTCTGGCCGGGATAAACCAAAGGGGAAAAGCAAGGATCATACCGGCTGTCATGAAAATCCTCCGGCACATAATAAGCTTTTTTATATACATATATTCTGTCTCCGGGAATTGCCGGTTTCGCCATTACTTTCAAAGAGCGGTTTCCGGTGAACGCGGTTTCCGTACTGTTTAACAGGTTATATTCTAATCCCCTGTCCTCTGTTTCATCCTCCGTATGCGCCCGCACCCTTACAGCATGGGTTGATCCGGCATATTCAAAATGACAGGAGTCTATGCGGGCTTCGAATATGGTTTTATAGGGCTTTGGTATATCCTCACCGGCAATGGAATACGCAAGTTTTGCTATGTAAGATGCACCGTAGGGAATATCCATGATATTCATGGAACCAACCACGCTGGAGCATATCAAAAGATCATTGACGGGTTTTCTCCATTTCTCATACCCGATACCCTCAAGCCCGTTGCGCACTCCCATAATGGCTGCCGCATTTCCTACATTGCAATCCGTATCCCAGCCGCACATATTCGTAATATTGATTGTATCGGAAAAATCACCTTCCCCATATAATAATCCCAGTATAATCACCGCCGTGTTAGGAATTATATGGCAGTTGCCCGGATATTTGTCATAACCGAAATTATCAAATACATATTGGAAACAATCCCTCCAGTTATGGGGATTTTTTTCATAATAATTTATGACTGCATTTACAACTCTCGCATATTCACAGTCTTTCGGTATATAGGACAAGCCTTTTTCAATTATCTTTTTAATATTTTTTTCCTCAAATGCGTAGCTGATACAGGAAGCAATAAAAATCCCGCCGTAGACTCCGTTGCCCCCATGGGTGACACTGGCGGCCTCCTTTGCATATCTGGCGGCCAGGTCCGGATTTCCTGCCGTGACAAGCCCCCAGGTATCAATAAAAATCTGACCGCCGATCTGTTCCGCCACCGCTTCCCCGTTTTGTTCCACGCTCCCGCTCCTTGGTGCCGGGATTTTGCTGCAAAGATTTAAATATGCCGTGTGTTCCGTTGAAATGCCGTAACCGCCCCACCAGAAAAAACCGTGTTCATAAGGCGCATAATTTAAAAGCGCCACCCCGACATCCCGGGCCTTTAAATTATAATGATTTCCGGTATTTTCCAGGGCCTTCAGGAAGAACAACGGACCATTGCTGTCATCATCCGCCGCAAATTCCCGGTATAAAACCGGATAATGCTCCAGTTCCCCGTAAATATTTTTAATTTTTTCATAGGTCCATCCTTCAACCGGTGCGCCTAACCGTATGCCGATTATTTTGGCCAGCCACCCCGCATAAATTTTTTCAATATATTCCGCTTTCATTGCCACCGCTCCTTTATTCCTGATTTTTTGTTTATTATTATCCTTTTACACTTCCGCTAGTCATACCTTCAATAAATTTATTGCTGAATATAAAGTACAGAAGAACAACCGGTAAGATGGAGATTACGCTTGCCGTATAAATCCTGGCCATATTGGAGGAATATTCACCGGTAAATTTAACAAATCTTGTAGCCACGGTTTTTAATTCATCGGTTATGATAAAGGTATTGGACCAGAGATATTCATTCCAGACATTTACAAACACCAATAAAGCCACGGTCAGAAATATAGGCTTTGCAATGGGCACCGTGATTTTAAGCAAACTGTTCAGTTCATTGCAGCCGTCTATTTTGGCCGCTTCCTCCAGTTCCCTTGGGATTCCCCCCAAAAACGTCCGCAGCAAAAGCATGTTAAAGGGTATCTGCATTGCCGTATAGACGATAACCAGGCTCATTCTGGTGTCCAATATTCCTATTTTATTCATAAAGAAATAATCCGGAACTATATATAAAAAACCCGGCAGAGAAATTGCAACAAAAAAATAGGCCGTAAAAAACCCCCGCATTTTAAAATGAAGTTTGCTTAACGCATAAGCACCTAATCCAACTACCGTCAATACAATAACAATGGTACAGCCGCCTACCAAGAAACTGTTAAAATAGGCCCTGGCATATCCTCCGATTTCCCATGCATCCCGGTAATTATTGAACACCCATTTTTCCGGCAGCCCTATGGGCATAGTTTTTACGTCCGCATCCGTTTTAAAGGAATTTATTACTACCTGAATCAGAGGGAACGCGGCAAAGACTAACATTATTGTCAAAAAAGCATATTTAAAACCATCTGCGGTTATCTGTTTCACCTTTTTCCTAGTCTTCATCTTCCATGCCTCCTTTTTTGCTGATATATCTTTGTACAAAATAGAATACAAGACAAATACCGCTTTGCAGGACACATAAGGCATTGGCATAGCCCGCCCTGTATTTTGCAAATGCATTTTTATAAATCCAGGTTGCCAGAATTTCCGTGGAATTTGCGGGTCCGCCGTTGGTCATAACGTATACATAATCAAAGGTTAAAAATGACCACATTACCGTCATAATTAATACAAATGCAATCGTAGGCTTTATTCCGGGTATCGATACATGAAGCAATTCCCGGATTCGGTTTGCGCCGTCCACCCGTGCGGCTTCGTATAGTACAGGGTCAACCTGCTGCAGGGCCCCTAAAAACAGGACCATAACGAATCCCCACCAGTGCCAGTTATCTACAAAAGCAACGGAATAAAGCGCTATTTTAGGATTTCCCAGCCATAGGGTATCCCCTAAAGAGGTTAACCCGATTTTATCCAGAAACACATTGATCCCATAATAGGGATTCATATATGCCGTAAAAATTTTTCCGGCAACTGCTGCGGATATAACATAGGGAATAAAATATACCACCCGGAAAAACATCTGTCCTTTTATGATCCGGCTGACTATAATTGCGACAATAAAACCCATTATAATGGGTACGGTTATAAAAATTGCCAGCCATTTCAGGTTGTTTATAATTGCAATTTTAACTACATTGTCTTCCGTAAATATTTCCGTAAAATTGCCGAATCCGATAAAGGTCGCATTGCCTATACCGTTCCATTCAAAAAGAGACATGGCCAAAGTGCTCAAAGACGGTAAGGTTACAATACAAAAATGTATAATAAATGCCGGTAAGATAAACAAATAAGGTATTATACTCGTTTTTTTCATATTATTTATCACTTTCTTATTTCTCATAATTGCAAACAACGCAGTCTGTCCCAAGTTGTTGTTCATATTTTAATATAGGGTTGCTGCAAAATCTTAAGCCTGTCCGCCCTGCACAGCCCCATTTGGTGCTGTATAAGTGTTTTCGTTTTACAGGATCATGGTACGGTGGGTGCAGTTCCGTCTGCCAGGGCGGCATCCACAAACTCCTGTATCTTTGTCATATAGTCCTCTACCGTAAGGCTGCCTAAAAAGAGAGCGTCCGTATTCTCATTCATATAGGTACGTGCATCTGCCGGGAAAAATGTCCAGGAACAATAACCTATGTTACCTGCCGCCATTGCCTCTTCCATGGTTTTATAAATATTATATAACCGTTCATCCATGCCTTTTCCCTGGCACTGCTCAATGGAGAATTTCTTTATGGGATAAGGGCAATAACTGGCCTCTATAACCGCTTTTTCCATCCGGTCCATATCTGTAAATAAATAATTTAAAATGTCTGCACAGATATCCGGATTTTTGGAGTTCGCATTAATTGCAAAGCCTCCGGAACTGGCTATCGGCAGAACAGGTCCCACTCCCTCCCTCATTTCAAAAGGTGTCTCGCAAACCCAGTTGCAGTCCGGATAGGAGGAAATCAGGGAAGACGCCGCCCAGGTTCCGTCTATCATCATCGCCGCTTTTCCCTGTGCAAACAAAGCAATCATATCATCATTGGTAATAGACTGGGATGCCTTGTCTCCTATATACCCTTTCTGCCACCAATCGGCCATTAACTGAATGCCTCCCGCCACCGTTTCATCCGTCATGGGAGTTTTCCCTTCCAGGGCGCTCTTTAATACCTTAGGTCCCGAATATCCGCTCATAAATGTGGAATATAACCAGTCGACGGCTCCCACATAATTGGAATTGCCAAAAGAAAAAGGAATAATGTCCTTCTTCATCATATCCTCCATAAGGGGTTCTGCTTCCGCAACCGTAGTAGGTATTTCCCACCCATATTTATCAAATACGTCCGTATTATAATAAATGACCATACTTTCATAACCTGTAGGCAGGGAATATAGTTTTTTATTATAAAAACTGCTGTCATATGCCCAATCATAGAACATATTGTCCCAGCCGTATTTAACGGCATAATCATCTAATGCAACAATCCTGTCGGCCCGTGCGA
Organism: Clostridiales bacterium; assembly: GCA_015655075.1. GTDB lineage: Bacteria > Bacillota > Clostridia > Lachnospirales > Lachnospiraceae > Anaerocolumna. The sequence continues at coordinate 32,816 of JAATFT010000005.1, forward strand.
ATTCCACCACATCGGACAATCCGTCCAGATCCAGGATGTCGGGTCCTCCGCCGCCTGCCACCTGAACCTGTAAGCTCTGCCTGTCATTAAATACTTCCACCGAAATGTCATAATCGGGAAAAGCTGCCTGTATGGGTTTCGTGTAATATTCCTCCCGAAGCAGTGTTCCGGCTTCATCGGCAGGATAGCAGGAAATAACAATTTTAGGTTTATCACCTGACTTTGTTTCTCCTGAAGTGTTCCCCCCATCATCATTTGCCGTTTTTGCTGTTTCCGTTTTACTCTGGCATGCCGCCAATGACATAATCAGTATGGCTGCCAGTAATACAGAAATAACTTTTCTCATTCTTTCCATTGAAATACCTCCTTTTATTATTTGAGCACTCTATTTATGAAGATTAGGAATTACTGTTATTGTTTATTGAATATAAATTCCTAATCCACAATACATAATTAATAAACCCCATTATAAATTTCTTATGATATCTTCAATTTCCTTTCTATCCGGCAATGAGCTCTGGGCTCCCTTTCTGGTCACTGCAACCGATGCGCAAATATTGGCAAAACGAATAGCCTGCTCTTCATCCATGTTATCGGCCAGTCCAACAACAAACGCCGCATTAAAACAATCTCCTGCCGCCGTTGTATCTATACTTTCTGCTTTTCTGGCGGGAAAAAGTTTTTCCATTTTCTCATTTACCAGTAATACGCCCTGGTCTCCTAATGTAACCAGAACATTTTTTACCCCTTTTTTCAGCAGCTTTTCGGAAGCTTTCCGATAATCCTTTATACTGTTACAGGTACAATTGGTCAGTTTCCTCAATTCGGTTTCGTTGGGAGTTATGTAGTCCAGCATTTTTAATACATCGTCAGGCAGTTCCTCCGGTGCCGGTGCGGGATTTAAGATAATCGTTTTATTTAATTGTCTTGCTTTTGTAATACTGTATATTACTGAATCATAAGGAATTTCCATTTGGAGGATTAAATAATCACACCACTCAAGCAAAGTATCATTTTCCCTTAAATATTCCCTGTCACATTCCCTGTTGGCACCTGAAATAACTACAATACTGTTGTCCCCTGTCTCATTTACATAAATAATCGCCGTTCCCGTATTGCTTTTTTCTGAGATTTTTAATTTAGCGACATTTACACCTGCCTCTTTTAAATTCGAAATCTGTATCTTACTAAATTCATCATTACCGACGCATCCCAGCATGGCTACGTCGCCTGATAATTTGCCTGCGGCGCAGGCCTGATTGGCACCTTTTCCTCCTGGAATATAAGCAAGGGATTTTCCTGATACCGTTTCCCCTATATTAGGCATGTCTTTTAATGAAACTACAATATCCATATTAAGGCTTCCTATTATTAGTATTCTTTTTCTCATCTTTACACCCAATGTATACCGCAACCTGGCCTGCGGTATTGCCACAACATAAAAATTTGAAAGAATCATTATGTGGCGTCCTTTCTCTGATTCATATTTTTTCAACCTTACCGACATGATGCCGCTCTGCGGCATCTTAAGAATAATAAAGTGAATTACTCTTTTAATTCACTTTGTGAAGACGCTTTTCTTCACAATGGATATCTCTGACATTTTATTTTTTATATATTATGTATATAAAAATATTATCTTAAATTATTTTTATATGCATAATACCTTAATATTCAAATTATGTCAATCCGCATCTTATATTTTTGTATGTTTATTTTTATATATTTTAATGTTTTTTAAACTATTGACTTTTCCAAACCGGTAGATGATAATGAATTTATCCTATGGAGAATTTCGGAGGTTTTTATGACAATAAAAGAGATAGCACAATTAGCCGGTGTTTCTGTTTCAACCGTTTCTAAAATCGTCAATGGAAAAGATGAAAATATTAATATCGAGACCAGGAATCGTGTACTTAAAATAGTAAAAGAATATAATTATTCTCCCTATTCCTTCGTTAAAAATTTCACTTCGGCAAAAACCTTTTGTATTGCAGCATTATTAACCGAAGCTTCCGCTAATGTTCCCTTCATCAATGGAATCGTTAACAGGGCCAAATCCTTAAATTATCAGGTTACTCTCGTATACGTCAATTCTGCGGAAGACGAACTGAAGTCTATTACGGCCCTTTGCAAGAATAGAATTGACGGAATAATCTGGGAGCAAATGAACGGGGATTCCCAAATTTGCCGGAAACAGCTGACAGAAAACAACGTTCCTTATGTCTGTATCAATAACGATAGGTCATCTTCTGCTGTGAATATAGATTTTACCGGACTGGGTGAATTGGCCACCCAAAAATTAATTCAAAATAAGCATCAGAAGATTGCTTATTTCCCATCTCCCCGATTGAAACAGGAGGGTTCATTTTTTAACGGTTTTAAACAATGTTTAACTCACAATCTGATTCCTTATACAGAATCCATGCGCATCAACCACATAGATTCCCATTTAGTCGAAACCCTTCTGGTAAATGAGTTTACCGGGGCTATTTGTGCCGGCCGTGAAACCGCTTTATCCGTCTATGAACAGTTGGACCGTCTCCACCGGAAAATTCCCCGTGATTTTTCCCTGATCTGCCTTCAGGAGGACTTTCCGGCCGAAACCACGTATCCCAAAATATCCCATCTGGAGATCCCCTATTATAATTACGGAGAATTCGTTTGTAATTATTTAATTGAGGAACTGGAAAAGCTTCCTCACAAGGAGGATTCCTTCCATTGTCCGGAGCCTGTTATAGACGGGGATAGTATTGACATACCAAGAACGGTACGTCCCAAACATATTGTCGTTGTGGGCAGTATCCATATGGATATTAATTTGAATGTAAAGGAACCGCCCCAATTAGGTAAAAGTATTGAAGCGGACTATTGTGCATTAATTCCCGGCGGAAAGGGCGCCAACCAGGCAGTGGGAGTTGCTAAATTAGGAAAGGAAGTATCCTTAATCGGAAAGGTCGGAAATGATTATGAGGGAACCTTGATTCTGGATTTTCTTGACAAAAATGATGTTAATATACAGGGTATAACCCGGGATAAATACGCAGATACCGGAAAAGCCTTCATCCATATACTGAAAGACGGCGAAAGTTCCATCACTTTCTACCCGGCGGCAAATAACCGTTTGACTCCGGAGGATATCGACAAAAATATCAACGCCTTCAAAAATGCCCGTTTTTGTCTCATTCAAACTGAGATTTCTTTAAAAACCATAGAACGGACAGCTGAAATTGCAAAGGAAAATAAGATAGAAATTATACTAAAGCCTTCCGCAGTTCCCAACCTTAGCAGCCGTCTTTTAAAAATGCTGGATTACTTTGTACCCAACCAAAAGGAAATAAATTATCTGTGCCCTGACTTATACACGCCGGAAGAACAGACGGCCTATTTTATTGATAAAGGTGTAAAAAACGTTATCCTTACGGCGGGCCATAACGGATGCTATTTACGAAGCGGCAGTACGTTTACTCACTTTCCGGCGGCTGACTTTACTCCTGTGGACACCACCGGCGCCGCGGATGCATTTATCGCGGCTCTTTCCGTTTACTTATCGGAAGACCGTTCCATAGAAGAAGCCGTAAAATATGCAACCTGTGCGGCAGGTTTTTGTATCACCAGAGAAGGTGTGACCTCCGCCATGATTGACCGCAATTCGTTGGAAACCTATGTCAGTAAACTGAATTCTTAATAGAATTATCCTGTGTCGTGCCGGCCATCCGGTAAAAATGGATGGAAAAAGGAAATTTTGTACGAATCGGAAAATCCGTTGGACAAAGCAGAAAATATCGCAATTTTAATCGGCCAAACTTTATATACAAACACAATAATCCGTATTCTTCCATATAATGCTAAAGATAAACGGCATAAAAATGCCGGAATAAAGGAAGATAAAAAGAAACAGGCCATGATTGACAGAAGTTTTACAATTTTAAGCCATGCGAATGCCCGGTATCGGAATAAGGATTTTATCCGGTCAGGCATACATGCTTATCAGAATTTTTCTTACCAGATTGAAACAGTTGCGGATAATCTATATATTCCCTGGGCAGTGGACATAAGCCGGGACGGCAGGCTGTACTTTACGGAACGCAGCGGAAATCTGCGGATCATAGAAAACGGAATACTAAACCCAGAGCCGGTGTATACCTTTGGGCCCCCTTTTGTCAGTTTAGGGGAAGGTGGACTTATGGGGCTTGCTTTGAATAGGGAGTTTCTTTCAAACGGTTTTCTTTATTTAATGTATACCTATGAGGAAAACGGAACGATTTATAACCGTGTGGTGCGGATGAATATAGAGGACAATACCGCCTCACAGGAGGAAATTCTTCTGGACCGGATTCCGGGAGGACGTATCCATAACGGCGGCAGGATTAAAATAGGCCCCGACGGTTATTTGTATATAACAGCCGGGGATGCGGGCATACGGGAGCTGGCACAGGATTTAAACAGCCTGGCCGGTAAAATCCTGCGGATAGGAACAGACGGCAGTATTCCGCCTGATAATCCCTTTCCGGGATCGCCGGTTTATTCCCTGGGTCACCGGAATCCCCAGGGACTGGCCTGGAATAGAAGAAACGTTTTATATGCCTCGGAGCACGGGGAAACGGCCCACGATGAAATCAATATAATACAGCCGGGCGGCAACTACGGCTGGCCTGTTGTTACGGGAAACGAAGATATACCGGGATACGGTTTTCTAAGTCCTCTCATACAAAGCGGGGATGAAACCTGGGCGCCTGCAGGAATTGCCTTTGTCACCGGCGGCCCCTGGATGGATACATTACTCGTATCAACACTCCGGGGATCAGAGCTTTTGGCAATAACCCTGAATGAAGAAGGCAGGGAAGCTCTTAATCTGGAACGGCTGCTGCAGGGTGAATACGGACGGTTAAGGGAAGCCTATCAGGCGGCGGACGGTTTCCTATATCTTACTACCAGCAACCTGGACGGCAGAGGACAGCCAAATCCCGGGGATGATAAAATACTCCGCCTGGCGCCCCGTTTATAAAGAGATATTGAAAGTGCGAAGCAGGGCAGATAAAATCTAATCTGCCCCTCCTTTACAGCTTCTTTAATTTAATTGTTACTGCGCCTCTTCCCATTCGCTTTTTTTAAGACTTCCATGTGCATCGGTGATTTACAATAGGACAGCAAACCTGTCATAATGCTTGAACTTTACGAAAAAACAACAGAGCGGCAAAGCCTTTTAGCAATTGGTGCCCGAATATTTGTATAACTCCTCGGACCAGGATCCCATAAGTTTATGAAGCACCGGTATAATAATCATAAGCAAAACGGCCCCCAGCAGGCAAGCAAACAGTATTGTCCCTGCCCCATAGTGTAATATCTTAGCAGCCTTAATTAAAAACCAGATACTGGGAAATAAAAATATGACCGATGTGATAACTCCCGGCACATAGTTTTTAAACTTGATGCATATTAACATATGGACAAATACATAATGTAAGGTCAGCCCTAAGAAAGCGCCATACCAAAGAAAATAACCTTGAAAGATTACCGAAAACAAACTGATAAGCGAAAAAAGCAGGAATTCGGCTTCTACTCCGATGCTAAGGGTCGCCGTCTGGTAATAATGTATATACTTCAAGCCAAACGGCTTCCATTTAGGCAAGACTGCGCTGATTTTCTTTTTATAACGCATGCTCCATACTTCCACCATAATGATTTCTTCAAAATCATGAAGCATAAAAATAACCGGCAGCATCCACACGATAAAATTCATGGTATTCATAAATATTCTCCTTTCCATTGTCAGAGTACTCTTGTCACAGTTGTGTCGATTGACAATATCTATTATAATAAGTAAAGAAACAGAGTCAATCATTTTGGCCCAATAGCTACAGATTGGAAATTATGTGACGATGTAAAATGTGGAGGAATATTTATGTCAGATAAAAACAAAGGAAATCCTAAATCAAATCAGTCAAAGCTATGGATGGAGGAGGCTCTGTTAAAGCTGATGCATACAGAAGAATACCAGGAAATTACCATACAGGAAATTACGGCTCATGCCGGGCTTTCCAGACGTACTTTTTACCGGAACTACTCCTCAAAAGACGAAATCTTAGAAGGCCGCTTTTATAAAATCTGGATGGAATACAGGTCTCTTCTCGTACAGCAGACAGACCTGTCTTTACCTAATATTGCCAAAATCTTTTTCACACAGATGCAAAACCATAAGGATTTTTTATTACTTGTTAACCGCCATCAATTGCTCCCTCTCTTTCTTGCAAAAGTCGATGAGCTTTTACCTCCGGCCTTTAATGAGTTAAAAGGGGAAACGGCGCCTTTTTCAAGGGAAAGCATTTCGTATGCTTTAGCATTTAGTGCCGGCGGATTTATGCGTATCCTTATCCGGTGGCTAAACGACAGCCCGCAGAAATCCCCGGAAAAAATGGCGGCAATCGTAGAGGATTTTATTTTCATCTGCAGCTATCCAAATCCGCCGGAGAAGTGATTTACCGGCTTTTCTCCCGCCGCGTTCAATACGTTCCGTGAAATTGACCGCTTTTTCGGAAGAAAATTCCTAAAGTCTCCTGGCAAAAGCGGAGTAAATTTAAATGAAAGACCAATTTGTGAATCCTTAAAGCATACGAATATGGATTCAAAATTGTCCTTTAAATTTTTATTAAGAAACCTATATTTTTTTACATTCCTCCATGAGTTTATAATATTTATGCCTTTGGCATGAAATTGAAACTGTATCTATTTTACAACTTTGATACAACTTTTCCTGTGTTTTCTGCTATAATTTTATGAGTACTCCCGGAAACTCTTTGTATGCAGATCTATGAGATGATTTTTTGTCAGATAAGCACAAATTTATGAGGCGTACGTTGATTAAATTTGTGTGCAGCCGGCGAAAAATCAGCCGCAAAGATGCGTACAGGGGAGTTTCCGTGAATGCTCTTTGTAAAAAAGGAGGTAACGCCATGGCAAAAATTCTGGTAGTGGAAGATGAACCGGCAATTGCCGATTTAATTTTAATGAACCTGAAACTGGTTGGACATACGGGATTTCATACCGACAGAGGAGATAAGGTTCTAAGCGATATGGAAATATATAAACCGGATTTGATTATCCTGGATATTATGCTGCCGGGAAAAGACGGTTTTACATTGATGAAAGAGATTGAGCCGATGCAGATTCCCGTAATTTTTTTAAGTGCCAGGGACGAACTGACCGATAAGATTACAGGGCTAAAACTTGGGGCTGATGACTATATGGTAAAACCTTTTGCAGCCGTGGAACTGCTGACAAGAATCGAAACGGTACTAAAACGGTACAAGATTGGCGGCGGCAATGTCTTTGCCATGGATAATCTTAAGGTGGATCTGGATGCGCATATGGTTTTACTGGACAGCTGTCCTGTTGAACTGACTATAAAAGAATTTATACTTCTGGAGATTTTAATCCGGAACAAAAATATTGCCCTGTCGAGGGAGAAGCTTCTGGAATTGGTCTGGGGATATGATTATATGGGTGAAACCCGTACCGTTGACGTTCATATACAAAGACTCAGAAAAAAACTGGGTTTGGACGATAATATAAAAACCGTATATAAAATGGGATACAGGCTGGAGGTGCCGCGATGAAATTCTGGCAGAAAGCTTATATCTGTATCATGCTCGTATTTTTTATCGGCTTTGATGCCGTCCTCCTGCTCCTTGTCACAAAAAGTACTTCTTTAAGTACACAGGAAAAATTCGCTACGGCAGAAAATGAACGATATGTGATCCAGAAATCCCTCCAGAGCAGAATTTCGGGTATTTCCAAGCTCTATGAGGAAATGAATGCAAAAAATTTAAAAATGTATGTGGCCCCTTATGGAGACTATTACAAGGGTCAGGGTATTTTTATGGAGCTTTATTATGAGGGGGATCTCGTGTATTCCAATTTTTTGCAGACAGAAAATTTGTCACAGTCTGAAAATTTTTTACAGACAGAAAAAGACAGACCTGAGCTTTCTATTAAGCCCGGTGATAAAAGCACTATTTTAAGGGAAGTAGACGGCATTCACTATTACATTGTAACCGGCTTTCTGGAAGAACCCTACTCCAATATAAAATATGTATATATAAAAGACATACAGGACTTGGTGGATTATAAATCAGAAATAATCCGTTATACCGTTATTATCGGCATTGTTATCGCCGTACTTCTTTCCGTCCTCCTCCTCGTCCTGCTGTTAAAACTAAACGCTCCCATACGAAAACTGAATGAAATAACAAAGGAGATTGCAGGCGGGCACTATGAAAAGCGCGTGGAAATTAAGAGCCGGGATGAAATTGGTGAACTGGCCGGAAATTTTAATATCATGGCGGAATCCGTGAATACCCATATCAGGGAACTTTCCGATATCACCGAGGAACGGCAGAGATTTATCGACAATCTGGCCCATGAAATGAGGACGCCCATTACCGCTATTATGGGATACGGCGAATTTCTTAAATATACCAATCATACTCCGGAAGAAAGTATCAAAGCCATTGACTATATTATCCGCCAAAGTGAACGTATGAAAAATATGGCCCATAAATTAATTGACCTGGCCGGACTTGGCAAGATGGAAATAACCTTTGAAACAATCGAGCTTTCAGAAATCCTGACCCAGGTAGAAAATACCCTGGTACCAAATCTAAAAGAAAAACACCTCCATATTGAGAAGGAATTGCAAATAAACCTTATACAAGGCGATAAGGATCTGATGGAATCCTTAATTCTTAATCTTATGGAAAACGCCGTCCGGGCGCTGCCGGATGAGGGTATCATTAAAATAAAGTCCTGTGGGGCCGAAAACGGATGGACACTTTCCATTGCGGATAACGGAAGGGGAATTGAGGAAGATAAAATCTCTAAAATTTATGAGCCCTTCTATCGTGCGGATAAATCAAGGGCCAGAGCTTACGGAGGCGCCGGACTGGGTATGGCTTTATGCAAACAGATTTGCGATTTGCACCATGCCGATATAGAGATTTCCTCCCGGCTTAATAAAGGCACAACCGTGACTATAAAATTTACAAATCTGCCGCAACTTTATGATTACTCTGAAATACAAAAGAGTTATGATATCCCTGCAACCAAAAAAGAGTTGCAAAATAACAATAAAGGAGCGAATAAAAGATGAAGAAAACAGTATCAAAAATTGTACTTGGCATGGCCGTAACGGCGGCCATAGGAGCAGGAGCCGCTGCAGTAAACGGTTTTATTGTCTCTTCCGTTTTGGCATCGGGAGGCGTTCAGGACACACCGGTCATTACGCAGGATTTAGCAGCACCGGGCACCAACACCGAATCCGGCCGGGGGGCTGTCATAAGTGTGGATGATAACGGGAAGGAAACCATAGTTTCTGATGAAGCCCTTCCAGAGGATCAAAAACCCAAAACGCGGGAGGAGCTGGCGAGATTACAAAAAGATCTGGAGGGCGGAGAAGCTTCGGAAACCGGTACTCCCGTATTTGTTGCCGGAACACCTTCAGAAAAGGATCTGACGGAAACGGAAGCGATTAAAACCGCAAAGGAAGCAATCACTAAGGAATATGCCCTGACAAAGGAAACACTGTCAAGGTTTTCCATTGACACCGCATTCAATGTTGCCGATTTAAACGCTCCCATATGGAGCATTACATTCTACCCCACCGATCAAAATGATTTTTCTGAAATCGGGACCTATAATATAACCGTTGATTCACAGTCCGGTAAAATAATTAAAATTTTATCGGCGGCAGACGGCGTGGGCTGATTAAAGTAATCTAAAAAACCCGCCGCCGCATACCTGGCGGCAGCGGGCGGCCCAATCCCGGAGATGATAAAATTCTACGCCAGGTTCCCTGATTTCTAGCGTGTATCTGAAAAATGCCTGTGCCGGGCTGTATGCTGCTCCGCTTTGTGGGAGGCAAGGAGCGATTTTAGGCGCGTAGTGGTGCTACGCTCCCAAAATTGCGACGCAGTTTACCGCAAAGCGGGGCGTTCAAAATGGTGCGATAATTTTTCAAACACGCTCTAACCTACAGGGTATTCGTTTACCCCTTTTAATCTTATTTACTGCCGTATAGGATCCGTTCCCTTTTTTAATGAATAATTTACCCGATACTCCAGCCTTCCGCCTGGCTTCGGATATTCATAAACCGTTTATAAACGCCTTCCAGTCCGATTAGCTGTTCATGAGTACCTCTTTGTACAATTTTCCCCTGATCCACTACTAATATCTGATCGGCGTTCTGAATAGTTGCCAGACGGTGGGCTATGATAATTATAGTTTTTCCTCTTACCAGCGCACTGATGGCAGCCTGTATCTCATGTTCATTCTCCGGATCCACACTGGCAGTGGCTTCATCCAGAAGAATAATAGGCGCATCTTTCAACATGGCCCTTGCAATGGAAATGCGCTGTTTTTCACCGCCCGATAGGGTGGCGCCGCCATCCCCGATTACCGTATCATATCCTTGCGGCAGATTCATGATAAATTCATGGCAGCAGGCCTTTTTCGCCGCTTCCACAATCTCTTCCATAGAAGCTTCCGGCTTTCCGAACCGGACATTATTCCGGATTGTATCATGAAATAAATATACTTTCTGGAATACCATGCTGATATCGGACAGTAAGCTGTCACAGGTCATTTCCCTGATGTCGGTTCCTCCTATTGCTATCCTGCCGCCGTCTACATCATAAAACCTTGCCAGGAGGTTTAATATGGTAGTCTTACCGCCGCCGGAAGGACCCACAATCGCCGTCGTGGTATTCTCCGGGATCTGAAAAGAAACCCTGTCCAATACCTTCCTGCTGTCATAGGCAAAGATAACCTGCTCAAAGGCTATATTATACTTTTTCAGCTTAATATCCTTGCAGCCGGCATCAATAAAATCAGCATTTTTTATCTCCTCCACCTTATCCATGGTTGCATCAATCATATTTAAAACATGGGCAGCACTGTTCACCTGTTCCACATGCCCGTATATGACAAAGGAAAATACGGACAGCATAAGCATGGTGGGAATATCCATGCCGCCCTTAACCGCAAAAAGTGCCGACGCGGCTACAATCCCCGTGGAGGCCAGCTTTAAAGAAAGCAGGTGCAGACAGTTAAAAACCACATAGTTTTTCTCTATTTTAATATTGATTTTACGGCTCATCCCATAGGCGTCTTTAATACCCTTTGAAGAGATTCCCTCCTGTTTAAAGGCTTTAACCACCTGCATGCCCCTTATATATTCTATGGTTGCGCCGATCATGCTCTCCTGGGCCCTTTCATGTACCGTGGAATTTCTCCGGCTGCACCGGCCCAGTGCTTTTAATGCCAGCGCCGACAATCCAATTCCTGCCATGGCAATCCCTGCAACCTGAATATTAAAAAAAGCAAGGCATAAAATCATGACAAACGCACCGATATATCCGTTTACAACCGTATCAATCATTTTCATACTATACATCTCTAAATACGATAAATCGGAGGTTATGGCAGTGGTTATCTCTCCGGCGTTTTTCTTTTCAAAAAAGCCCAGGGAAACCCTTTTTAAAATATCACCTATGGCAATTCTCTCTTCCGCCGTCACTTCATATGCGATACTCTCCTGGTTGACAGCGCGGCAATAGGACATGAGGAATCTTGCCAATACCATCAGGATTAAGAAAACGGCTGTATAAAATACCCATTCTGCCGTTAAGGGGCTTTCCCCTCTTTTATCCGACATAATCAGATTCAGAATGAAAGCTACCGCCATAATGGGCATGGCTGTAAATAAGGTATGGAAAAAGGAATATATAAAACCGATATACAGACGTTTTTTCCTTTCTCCGCTCCATTTTATGATCCGTCCCATAGTTTTAAGCATTACTCTTTCCCTCCTTTCGCAGCCCAATTTTTCGAACCGATATGGGCCACCCACATTTTCCTATAGGTTTCGCATTTTTCAAGTAAATCCTCGTGGGTTCCCTCTTCTTCAATCTTACCGTCTTTTAATACCACAATTTTATCGGCATTTTTAATCGTGGACAAACGATGGGCAATTACAACCAGAGTTTTTCCTTTAGTAAGCGCGGCGATGGATTTTTGAATTTTATCTTCATTCTCCGGGTCGGTAAAGGCAGTGGCCTCATCCAGTATTACAATGGGGGCATTCTTTAAAATTGCCCTTGCTATGGCAATTCTTTGTTTCTCACCTCCGGAAAGCTTCGCTCCCGCCACTCCGGCATTGGTATCGTATCCCTCTTCCAGCTTCAGGATAAATTCATCGCAGCAGGCTGCCTTTGCCGCCTCCGATACTTGGCCGTCGCTTGCCTTTGGATTGCCCAGCCGGATATTTTCCTTTACGGAGCATTGAAATAAAAAATTATCCTGGGTTACAAAGCTGACTAAGTCCGCCAGCTGGCTTAAAGGTATTTCTTTTATATTACGGCCTCCGATTAGGATTTCTCCATCCGTTACATCCCAGAACCTGGCTATTAATTTTGCCACCGTGGATTTTCCCCCGCCGGAAGGGCCAACAATTGCGGTAAAATCACCTTCCCTCATGGTTAGATTTATATTTTTCAGTACCCGCTCCTCTTTATTAACGGCACTTCCATAGGTAAAGGAAACATTTTTTAATTGTATATTACAGTTTTCAACGGCCGCCTTTTCTTTTGTCTCGGTAAGTTCCTCCAGATTCAGAAATTGGTCGGTATCCATTACGGCAAATTGAATGGACTTTAAATCATTTACAAATATGGTAAAGCTGGTCAGAGGAGCCACAATGCCCATGGATAATATAAGACTTATCACAAAATCCGCCGGAGTAAGGCCGCCGGCAAGATACAATGCCAGGCCGACGGGAAGGGTTCCAAGGAGCGTGGAAGGAAGAATCGCACCGCCAAGATTCATAAGCTTCCAGGTACTTTGAAACCATTCCAGAGTGTAATTTCGAAAGGAAATTACCGCCTTTTCAAATTTATCATAAGAGGCGGCCGATTGGTTAAAAGCCTTAATTACTTCGATTCCCTCCACATATTCTACAATAACACCGTTTACATGGTTGCTTGCCTGCATATACTCCTCATATTTCCTGCCAAAGTTATTCATCATAATTCCATAAACAACTCCTGCAATAGGTACCGTCAGGACGGCGGCCAACGCCATTCTGAAGTCAATGGTGCACAGATAGACAAAAACCGCCACCGGCAGAAGGAAATAGGAAATTCCTTCCGGTATCATGTGGGCAAGGGGAAGTTCAATCGTCTCCACCCGGTCAACAATAACATTTTTTAATTTTCCTGCCGTTTCATTTAACACCGTTCCAAGAGGTGCCTTCATTAATTTTCCCGTAATTGCCAACCTCATGCTTTCCAATATGTTATAAGCCGAGATATGGGATAAGGTAGTGGATACTCCGTAAAACACCACCTTGATTAAATGCCCGGCCACGCAAAAGCCGCACCAATATAAAACCTCATCCGCGGACTGTGTTCCATTAAAAAACAGTAAGATAATCCGGTATACTCCTAGGTAGGGTATAATACTTCCCGCTACGCTGATAATGGCACAAATTACGGAAAGTATCATTTTCCCCCTGCACTCTTTTGCAAAGGACAGTACCGTTCTCATCCAGTTTCTTTGTTTCATATTCATCTCCCATCTGCCCGCACGGACGGACATTTTGATTAGGTCTTTACTTCTAAATGTTATCTTTGATAACGTTTTACATTTTGATTAGCATATGCTAACCCTCCTTAAAAAAATAATATTTTTATATTTCTATTCCCAGAAGCCCATTCCAGCCGTAAAACTGGAATAATCCAATAGTTTTAAAATATTCCTCCGAATCCTCTCTTGAAATATCACGGATTGCCACTTCAAAAACAGTGGTCAAAAAACCCCTTGTCAAAAAATGTACGGCCAGTTTTCCCGGCATTTTTTTTGCTATCTTAGCTTCGTATGCCTTTTCAATAAAATCCATGTTGTTTTCCGTATATACGTCAACCAGCCGTTCCATAAAATCTTCTTTTCCGGAACCCTGGGCATATAAAAGCAGGAGTTTAAATTCATCCATATTCCGGTAAATGAAATCCAAAAACGGCCTCATTCTCTCTAAACCCTTGTCAAAGGTATTTCCTTTCATTCTCTCCCAGATATCAGCTGTTTCATCCGCGCTTTTCAATAATAAAATCGTATTTTCATAAACTTCCTTCACGATTTCATAAAACAATTCCTCCTTATTTCTAAAATGCCGGTATAAAGCCCCTGTGGTCACCTGTGCTTTTTTTGCAATATCCCTAAGATTTGCCTTCTGATATCCCTTTGCTAAAAATTCTTCTTTGGCAGATTGCTTTATTCTTTTTGCCGTCAGACTGGAACAATAAGTTATTATCATCACCCCCAAAAAAATTTTAGTTAGTTTTACTAATGCCTACTTTGATTAAAAAAATGATAACATTGTTATCTTTTATTACTATGTTATCAATAATTCCGTACAAGTCAATAAAGATTACTTCTAATGATATATTTTATCACCAATACTAAATAACAAAATGGCTGCTGCAAAATTCTTAAACTTTATCGTATGGAAAACCCATTTTCCTTGCCTCCCACAAATTGGAGCGTCCAGCCCGGCACAAGCATTTTTCAAACACGCTCAAGATAAAAATTAAGATTTTACAACAGCCCTTGTCCAATCTATATTCAGTTAGCCGCATATTCAAATTCCAATTCCTTAATTCCGCTACCTATAAATAAAGTCAATGTAGTATCATCACACAGTTTCTCAATGATTGGTACAAATTCTTTCCTGGTTCCAAAGGATATGTTCTTTATTCTTCTCACACCGTTAGGATGTATAAAGTTCCTGGGTTTAGGATCAATGTTAAAATAGGTCATCAAAAACGGAAGCTGCAATTCATCAGGGAAAAGGCAGGTAAACCGTAATTTTCTCCCCTTTGTGTCATTCCTTCGCGAGGGCATCAGGAAATAACCCTGTTTGTATTTTTCCAAGATACCTATTTCTTCCTTTAAATCCTTTTTATAATCCTCAAGCGCGACACCGCACGGACCCGCCTTATGGTTATCCCAAAAGTCCAGGCGGTCGACCAGCTTGCCCTTCCCAAAAGTACGTAAAATTTTTTTCATGAATTTCGGCATCCCGCTTGAAGCAAGCAGCTCCAAATACGGGCCTTCAGAAAAATAAATAATTGCGTTATAAGGATTTTTCTTTGTTCCAAATTCCACCTCAAATCCCTTGTTTTTAAATTCTTCTACAGCCTGATACAGGTCATCTACCTTATATATTATATGGCTGACTTTCATTTTTCCGACTCCTCCTATCCGTTTCGCCTCTTATCAATAAGAAGAGCTCCCGTTCCAGGATACCTTGCCCTTCTCCGGTCTCTCCCAACACCAGGGATGTCCTACCAAATAAAATATTTTAGAATACCATAGCAGATTCCCGCATATACCAACGCAAAAATTGATATATATACCAGTCCATGTAAAAATCCCTTTAAATGAAACCCGTAATCCTTCCATCCCTTGCAGTCCTCCGTTCCGGGGAAATGAAAAAGTATCCATTTTGGCGTAAAGAAGCAGACAACCAACCAGTCTACCAATAATAAATCTATTACATTCCACATCTGACAAAGAATCCATTCATGCCCCAACAGACTGAAAAATGAAATCGGTGCCGACGAAAAAGTACTGACACCGCTCCATATGGCAAATGCAGATAAAATAACATACGAAATTACAGTTACCAGCATTGCCTGCCGGGAAGTTTTCCTATCCATATCCGGCAATTTAGCCTTTTCTTTAATATCTTCCGGGAAGTCATGTTCCATTGCTTTTGGATATTTAAAGAGCAATATACCTATAAATATAATCCAAAGTAATGACCAGATCACTCCATATATTACCGCCATTCCTATATCCATCCCGATTTTCTCCATTTCATTTTTTCTCCATGCAGATACTTATGAAAAAAATTCCGTACTTTATGTTAAACTGATTATTTATTATATCTTTCTGCTCCCATCGTCTGCCCCGGATTTTAGATCTAGAGCGTGTTTGAAAAATTCTTGTGCCGGGGTCTGTTCCACTTTGCGGGAGGTAAGGAGCGATTCCGTGAGCGTAGCGGGACTACGTTTCCAAAATTGGGACGCCAAATACCTCAAAGTGGGACAGTCAGAACAGTCAATGATTTTTCAAACACGCTCTAAAAGGCCTATCTAAAAATAGGGGCATATGCAGAAATATATACATTGCCCCATTGCCCCTATATTCAGAATTTTTATCTCGTAATATTAAAAGCGCCTGTCCCCAAGTATTTGGCCCCTTCTCCCAGTTCTTCCTCAATCCGGAGGAGCTGGTTGTATTTTGCCACACGTTCGCTTCTGCTTGGAGCGCCTGTCTTAATCTGTGCCGAATTAAGCGCCACTGCCAGATCCGCAATGGTGGTATCCTCAGTTTCCCCTGAGCGATGGGAAACTATGGCCGTATACCCGGCCTTATGTGCCATTTTAATTGCTTCCAGAGTTTCTGATACGGATCCGATCTGATTTAACTTAATCAGAATGGAATTCCCGCAGCCTGACTTAATACCTTTACTAAGTCTCTCCGTATTTGTTACAAACAAGTCATCTCCCACTAACTGGACTTTATTACCCAGCTCTTTTGTGAGGAGCTTCCAGCCCTCCCAGTCTTCTTCATCCAAGGCGTCTTCAATGGAGTAGATTGGGTATTTCTCACATAGTAATTTCCAATGTTCAATTAATTCCCCGGATGTAAACTTCTTGCCGCTTTTTGGCATCAAATAAGAACCGGCTCCTTCCCCTTTCCATTCACTGGAGGCCGCATCCATGGCAAGTACAAAATCTTTACCCGGCTCATACCCGGCTTTCCTTACTGCTTCAAGAATTAATTCAATGGCTTCCTCATCGCTGGTCAAATCCGGTGCAAAACCGCCTTCATCACCCACAGAGGTGGTGAGTCCCTTTGACTTTAAAATTCCCGCCAGAGAATGGAACACTTCCGTACACCATCTTAAGCCTTCCCTGAAACTGCCGGCACCTACCGGCATAATCATGAATTCCTGCACATCCACCGTGTTGGCCGCATGGGCTCCGCCGTTTAAGATATTCATCATAGGAACAGGCAGTACATTCCCATTCACACCGCCTAAAAATCTGTATAGGGGAATATTAAGCGCCTTTGCCGCTGCTCTGGCCGCCGCGATGGAGACGGCTAAAATTGCATTGGCCCCCAGTCCGGACTTATCCTTTGTACCGTCTTTTGCAATCATAGCTTTGTCAATGGCATAAATATCCAAGGCCTCTTTGTCTGCCAATACGCTGTTGATATGGGTATTTATATTCTCAACTGCCTTTTTAACACCTTTGCCGCCGAATCTGGCTTTATCCCCGTCCCGAAGTTCCAGTGCTTCAAAGATTCCGGTGGAAGCTCCGCTGGGAGCCGCGCCGATCCCTACTGTCCCGTCGGATAAAACCACTTCTGCCTCCACCGTAGGATTTCCTCTTGAATCAATAATTTCTCTTCCTATAACTTTACTGATTTTTAAACAACTCATTGCAATAACGTCTCCTTTTTCCTTTTAAATAGTTCATTTTCATACATGTTTTTTGTGATAATTTTATTGCTACCTCCTTTTTCCTTAACAAGGAATAACTCCTCATAACAAACGGCAGCAACGCTTGAATATATGAGGAGTCATTACAATAATTTATTCACTTAGTTAGTAATGGCTAACTTAGATTTATATTAACATGAAATACCCAAAGAATCAACCTCCTTAAAGATAATAATTCTCAATTAGAAATGTTAATTTCCGGAATTTATTATTTACAGGAATTTAAATAAAAAATATTAATTTCTTATTCCGTTGTAAAAGGTGCCGCCGGCAGTCCTTCCCTATTATAAAGGTTGGCTCCGTCAGGATAATTCTCCCAGGCATACCTTACATGACAGGGTTTTCCTATGCCGTCACATCTGACAACCACCGTGTTCCCTTCGATTCTTGCCGTTCCGGGAACAAATACGCCGTCTTCACCGCAGATCCTAAACTGCTTTAATTCCCTTCCCTTCACCATCAGCCCGCTTCCCGTATGCATAAAAGTAAGGCGGATTGTATTGCCTTCCTTTTTCATTTTCTTATAGAAAGGGCCGCTGTAAACGACCTCCTCACCATATGCCAGTTTTCTGGCCGCCAGGGCCAGACGTATTCCCAAATCCTTTTTATTGAAAGGATGTAAGTCGTTATATTCCCCTATATCAATTGTCACAATCATTGCCGTGGACGGTAATTCCAGTGCTTTCCTCTGTTCCTCCCGAAGCTTTGCCCAAAGATATCCGCCGCCCTTTTTCCTGCCAAATCCGAAGCCTGCCAGCTGTACATAAAGAAAAGGCAGATCTCCCTGTCCAAGCAAAACACGCCAGTCCGTTATCATTGCTTTAAATAAAGAATAATACTGATAAGGATTATCCCCGTTGGATTCCCCCTGATAGAAAGCAATTCCCTTCATTCCCGTCCGGCTTAAGGGCGCAATCATACCGTTGTACAATCCGGAGGGCTCATATTGGAAAAAAGTAACCGGCTGAAGGGCTCTTACCTTGGCTCCGATACGAAAATACCACAAGCCTTTCAAATCGATTTTTTTTCCGCCAAGCTTTAAAAAATATGGTTTATCGGGTATAAATCCGCCAATATTGGCAGTACTTATAAGCCTGACCGTAATACTGTTCTTTCCTTCGTGCAATACACCTTTGGGTATGACATATCTGCGAGGCGGATATTGGTAACCGGTGCTTCCTATCAGAACTCCGTTTACATAGGTATCATCCCCGTCCACTAAGGTGCCAAGTGCCAGCCTGGCTTCCCCGTAAGCCTGACAGGTAGGAAGCTCTATCTCCTTTCTAAGCCATATGCTTCCCCGTATATCCGCAAGCTCCGTATTATACCAGTATCCGGGCACAACGATCTGGGTCCAGTCCGAAATATCCGTCTCTTCTTCATACCATTTTCCGGCAAGTCCTTCATCCCCAAGATTTAAGCCGTTATACCATGCCTGTGTCCTCTGGGCCTCCTCTTTTATCGTATTCTGGACATAGGAGTCCGATTTATTCCGGTTCAGCTTTTCCGTAAACCGGTCAAAGCCTTTTAAAGAAGGCTCGCTGATCCAAGCTTCCACAGGAGTGCCGCCAACCGCTGTCAGAATCAGGCCGATGGGTATCTTATAAGCCCTATACAAATCCCTTGCAAAAAAATACCCCGCGGCACTGAAATTCATGACATTTTCTTTGGTCGCACTTTCCCAGCAGCCGGTCCCGTACTCTTTCCTGGGAGCGTGGAAATCATATATCTGGGGGGCATGAAACAGCCGAATATTTTTTTCGTCAGCTCCGGTAAGCTCCTTTTCATATTGTTCAAAAACCCTTGCCACCGGAAGCTGCATATTGGACTGGCCTCCAAGAAGCCAGACATCCCCAATCAGAATATTATGTATAAATAATGACTTTCCATCGGATATTTCCAGTTCATATGGGCCGCCGGCTTCCATAGGCGGCAGCTTTACTTCCCATTTACCGGCTCCATCTGCTTTTGTTTCATAAATTTTTCCGTAAAAGGATAATTTAATGCTGCTCTCCTTTTCTGCACTTCCCCAAAATACTATTTCCTTTCCCCGCTGCAGGACCATGCCGTCGCTAAAAATTGATGATAATTTCATTATTGTCCCTTCTGTACCAATGCCTCCCGGCTTAAAATTAATTTTGCAATCTGTTAGGGCGTGTCTGAAAAATGCTTATGCCGGGCTGGACGCTCCACTTTGTGGGAGGCAAGGAGCAATTTTGGGTGCGTAGTGGTGCTACGCTCCCAAAATCACGACGCGGTATACCGCAAAGTGGGGCGTTCAGAACGGTGCAATGAAACACACTCCAGTAGTCCAAAAAGTTTGTAGTCGATAAAACAAAGTGGTATTATAAGTTTGAGGTGATAAAAATACGTCCAAGAAAATACCATGTTACCAGGATCAAGTTAAAATCACTTTATCCGGTTATCAAATAAACTAACTTTTAGTAAGCTTATAATTTTTTATCTGCGCTTTTATTATATTATGAACATAAAACGTGTTCATGATCTTTTGCGGCCTTCGGAATCTGCAGCCAAGCTTGCAATTCCTCTCTGCTTTTATTATATTATAATAGAAGGTCAATAGCTTATCAGTTATTGCTATTATATTTTCACAAATTGCTTATTATTCCGTCGACTGCAATGTGGAAGCTATCACATTCTTCATAATTTCTTTGGTCATCATTCCGGGAACATATCCATACACATTACCCTTCTTATCTATCATAAAGGTGGTAGGAAAAGCTGCAATATAATAATTATTAAGTATTTCCCCCGTTTCATCAAACAGAATGGGAAAAGTAATCCCATTGGTATCTATGAAATCTACTAGTTCCTCCTTTTCCACATCCTGATTATAGGGATGATTTTTATTTTTGGGATTGGCAATACCTAAAAACACCACCTCATCCTCATTACAATTATACTCCTGATAAAGCTCCTCTATATACGGCATTTCTTCCTTGCAGGGCGGACACCAGGACGCCCAGAAATTTAAGAATACCACCTGCCCCTTATAATCGGAAAGAGTATGTTCGTTCCCATATTGATCTGTCAGGGTAAAATCAAAGGCCGGAATTACAGGTTTTTCTCCCTGTTTTCTATCTCTGCTGCCCGCTGTTACATCGTCTTTTGTTGTACTGTTTTTATTTTCGGCCGCCGTATCCTGAATGCTTTTTTGCTGTTTTGAGCCTATGGTATTTAAGTAACCGGAGATGCCGTTCATCCATCCGGTAAAGGTCATAATACCCATAACAATAAGTATTACCCCTCCTGCTTTTATGGTATATTTCAACAGCATCCGTTTTGCTTTTAAAAATCCCAGCACCTGTGCCGTAAATAGACCAAGCAGTAAGAACGGAAGGACAAAACCCATTGTATAAAGGACTACCAGCATGTTGCCGGCCAGGGAAGTTTTTGCCCCGGAGGCCATAATCAATACAGATGACAGGACGGGTCCGATACAGGGAGTCCAGGCAAAACTAAAAGTGAAACCCAATACAAGGGCAATAAGAGGATTTATTTCCTTATCAGTAAGATTCAGATTTATTTTTCTTTCCTTTTGCAGAAATGCAAAATCTAAAATACCAAGCTGAAATAATCCTAAAACAATAATCAGTATCCCGCCGATTCTGGTAAATAGCATTTTATTACCGGTAAAAAATTTGCCCAGTGCCGTAAATGACATACCTAACAGAAAAAAGGCAGACGATATTCCCAAAACAAAAAATAATGTGTGGAAAAATACCTTCCTTCTTTCATAGATAACCGTACCGTCTTCTCCCGTCTTTTTCACATTTCCTGCCAGAAATCCCATATATACCGGTATCAACGGAATAATACAGGGTGAAAAAAAAGATATTACACCTTCCGAAAATACGAGTATAAAACTGATATTTTCTGTGTTCACAAGCCCTCCGATCATAACTTTCCTCCATTAACAATTCCATACATAAATTGAACAAATAACATCTCAACTGGTATTAAGGATACAATTTCTAAAGGACACTTTTTCATAAAAAATCTCCCGTTATGAAATTAATATGATAAACTGCCCGAATTTATTAACAGATTCTTCCTGCCCGCCGTTATAATAAAAATTGAAAATCTCCGTATCTAATTATCTAATTTGGCCGGCAAGCCCATAAGCAAAGACCAATAACATGGTTCCATTTTAAAGTAGTTATTTTTTTCTTTGTGCTTTTTCCTTTCATTTGTTCAATTCAAATACATTAACCATGGGGAAATATAATCTCAGCCAACAGCTCAATGACTACGATTGATTAAGTAATATACAAAGACATTAAAAATGGGGCGGTTGCTCACTAGTGCACTGGCAAGTTGATATCTTGTCTAATGGCTTGCCTGAATTTCCATCTGCTTCGTTGTCGTCAATCGACGTAGCCACCGCTACGCCTCATTTCTCCGCCTCGCAGAATAAAAATCCATTCTACGCCATTAGTCCAAGTATCAACTTGTCAGCACACTAGAACGTGTTTGAAAAATGCTTGTGCCGGGCTGGATGCTCCATTTTGTGGGAGGCAAGGAGCGATTTTGGGTGCGTAGTGGTGCTACGCTCCCAAAATTGCGACATAGAATACCCCAAAGTGGGGCGGTCAGAACGGTGTGATGATTTTTCAAGCACGCTCAAAAATGAATATAGTGGAGTAACCGCTCCATTATGGTGATATTTTATGTCTCTTTTACAACCACGGATTTATTATATATTTTCCCTTTGTACGCAGCTCAGGCTTACTTAAAATACCACTTAATTCCTCTAAGGAAGCCACCTTGCCGACCATGGAACTGACATCAAGCTTTTTGGAATCAATTAAATTAACCGCCCTTGACTGGGTATAGGGATTTATAAAGGAAGCCTTTAATTCTATTTCTTTTTTAAACATTTCAAAAGGTTTAACAGAAACCGTATCCTCCGGTTTCGTAAGGCCAAACATCATGACGATGGATTTATTACCCGCCAGCTCAATCGCCTGTGCTATGGTCTTAGTCAGGCCCACACATTCGATAACCGCATCAAAGCGGTTTATTTTATGGTCCTCAAGGACGGAATATATATCCTCCGACGGGTTAAGGCAAAGATCAGCGCCCAACTTCTTTGCAATATTCCTCTTTTGCTCCACAGGTTCCATAAGAACTACGGCGGAAGCTCCGCTTAATCTGGCAAGCTGCAACATAATCAGTCCGATCATACCTCCGCCGATAACCAATACGGTACTGCCGGGCCTGATGTTACACATATCGATTCCATGAAGACAGCAGGCAACCGGCTCTGTCATGGCCGCTTCTTCAAAAGTGGTGCTGTCCGCAATTTTATACACCTGTGACTGGGGCACAACGCAATATCCGGAAAATCCGCCGTTGCAGGTAGTACCGATTCCTGTTATTTCTTCGCAAAAATGTCCGATTCCGTTTTTACAATAATAACACTCCCCGCATAAAACATTGGGATCAACACAAACCCGGTCCCCTGCTTTATAATTTTTTACCGAAGCCCCCACCGCTTCCACAATACCGGAGAATTCATGTCCAAGTACCGTGCCGGAGGGACAATCGGCAGCTCCCTTATCCCCCCCATAGATGTGTACATCCGTGCCGCATACGCCGCATGCCATAACCCGGATTAAAACCTCTTTTTCTTTGGGTTCCGGTTTTGGCAGTTCTTCAATTCTTAAATCATGTTTACCATAAAATACCGCACTCTTCATAAGCCTTTCCTCACTTTTTTGTATATTATTAATCATAATTATCCTATAATAGAAATATTACTATTAATTCTGCCAATTATCAATAAATAATTTACTCCATTCTCGGAATTTTTCTTATTTCAAGACGGCCGCCTTGCCCTATCGCAAATATCAGGCACTGAATTTCATCGAAATTTATGCAATGCTGTACCAGTGTGCTGACAAGATATCAACTTGCCAGTGCACTAGATCGTGTTTGAAAAATCATCGCACCGTTCTGACCGCTCCACTTTGCGGTATTCTGCGTCGCAATTTTGGGAGCGTAGCACCACTACGCACCCAAAATCGCTCCTTGTCTCCCACAAATTGGAGCATCCAGCCCGGCACAAGCATTTTTCAAACACACTCTAGAAGGTACCGTAAGTACATCCTTTGGCAATATCTGAATAAGTTATTTTATCTAAACCCACGGCCGCTTTGAGGTATGAAAACCCCGCGTTTTGCATCAGGAACGATTACTTCCCCCTGGTTCAGTTGAATGCCCGGCTGATCAGGGAAGGCGTCCGGCGCCTTTAAATCCGTTACTAAGTCGTTAACCAGTTTAGGAGTTACGGATTCCATCAGATATATATGGGAATACCCACGTCTTTCATTATTTACGTACAGCACTTCTCTGGATAAGGAATATTTAAAAATTATGGAAGCATTAGGCTGTTTAAAACGAAGGGCAAGAGACCGGGGGGAATATTCCACCCACAAGTCCTTTCCCACCTGTTTTTCAAGCTCCTTAAGCCTGTCTAGCGCATATCGGGCCATCTTCTCGGTATACAGTGCTTTATTGATTAGGTCCTGATAAGAATACCTTGAAAAATAATCCCATAAAATCAGTGGGGAAAATCCATTCCGCGAACCGGCAAAGGTACTGTCCGGCGCCCCGATGTATATAGGATTGTCGAGAGGCAGCAGCTGATATTTGACCTTTGTCATATAGATACCACAGGGCCACGGCGCCCCGATCCACTTGTGCCCGCTCATGGCAATGGACTGCAATTCCTTGATCCTAAAATCAAAGACCGGGAAATCCTCACTTTTTTCCGCCATCTCAAGAAAGGGCATATAGGCGGCCCCCAAAGCGCCGTCCACATGGAACCAATAACCGGTACGGGTATCCGATTTTTTATGTTCCGGATCATACTCCACTTCCCGTTCGTAAAGACCATACTGCTGCAATATAGGTACAAGCTCCCTTACGGCAAAAGCCACATTATCAAATGCTCCCTTAAATGTAGTACCATAATTAAAATTCACTATTATGGGATAGCCCTGCTTTGCAAAAGCTTCCACCAGTTTTTTCAAAGCCGGAATATAGATGCAGCCGGAATTATCGGAAGGGACCTCCAGGGGCCAGCCATTCTCATCAAGATAATATAAGGAATAATCAGGTGGATAATCGTCGGGATAGGTCAATGGACAGTCAAACTTTCCGCTTCCTTCTTCGTTAAAAGTTGTAATGCTAAGCACCCTCATGGCTTTTATGATAGAATAGTGAGTATCCTGTGAATAAAAAGCAATTGGGGTATACTTATTAGACTCATTCTCCGGTGCTTTTGCCTGGTAGTATAGCAGGCGCGGTTCTACGGCAGCAGGCCGTCCGTCCATACTTGCAAGTCTGGCCTGTTCCTCGGCATAGGGATCCTCTAAGATAAATTTGCCGGAAAGATAATCCCTTGCATTCCATAGCCCATAAATATTTCCTTCCGTACAGCCCATGGA
Organism: Clostridiales bacterium; assembly: GCA_015655075.1. Classification (GTDB taxonomy): domain Bacteria; phylum Bacillota; class Clostridia; order Lachnospirales; family Lachnospiraceae; genus Anaerocolumna. The sequence continues at coordinate 57,917 of JAATFT010000005.1, forward strand.
AACAATATAACCCCAATAACTGTTCCTCCAATCCTTATCAGCCGAATCAGGGGAGTATTCATGGGGCCACTTTGCATTCCATAATGCCGCAAAATAATCAAGCACTGCCCGTTCAACGAATTTTGTATTGAGTGTATCGTTCCCTGAAACAAAAGGATCTCCGATGTTATTTATGTGATAATTCAGGTATATTGATAAGTCATCTTTAAAGTCCAGCTTCTGGTTGGACTGGTATCCCATAAAATTGTCTTTCTGGACGGTTTCATACTCATAAAGCTGCCTTAAAGCACGGCGCCTCTGTTCCTCCGGCATCCTTTCCGGAGACAGCTTAAAATCATCGTAGTTAATCCCCGGAACCTTGGGATAAACATCGTCCGGATCTTTGGTCGGCATAGTTAGCTGATAGTTCTGCACTGCCATTTTTATATTGCCTTTCCGTTACAGTATCATATTACCTGTATAATAACTTTATATATTATTATATATTATTCAGAATACTTTATAAATTTGCCTCCTATTTAATAAAAGAGTCTTCTTCAATGTACCGGAATAGAACCCGTTTAATGTGACTTATTTTATTCTTGCTTTGTCAGGATCTCAATCTGTCCGCACCCAAACGGCACAAAAGAATAATCATCCGTCCATGTGTCGTCCGATATCAAATCATAATTTACAATAAAATCTTCATAGCCCTTTAAGCCTTTAAAAGTATTACATCCGACAAAATTATTTTCACCCTTAATATGATGATGAGGTCCAAAAATATTTCGGTTTGTTCCATGTAAAATAATACTGACGGTATTTTCACCTTTTTCAAGGAAATTTGTTATCTGTGCTTCATAAGGAGCCATATAAAGCAATGCCGATTTTCCGTTACACTTCACTTCAACACAAGCAGCCTGGGGATTCTTAATGCGAAGATACTTGCCTTTTGCACCGTCCCAGTCAACCGGCAGATCTGCCTTGATATTACCGCGGTAAAACCAATATCCCTGAGAAGTAATATCTGTCATACCCGTAATTTTTTCAGCATCCTTAAGAAAAAAGCCTGGATTTACGGCCCTGATATGTGTTCTGTTAAAATATACATTCCCCCTATGACCTACTCCAAAGGAACCTAAAATGTATATTGCTTCCGGCTCTACCGGATAGAAGAAACGGTTTACTTCCGTTTCAAACAGACTGTCAACATCCAAAATATCTAACTTCTGCAGCCGATATATTACAACAATTGTATTCTTTCCTTTTTTAACCGTATCACCCAGCAAATACTTATGGATACCTCTGTCAATATACCAGTCGCCTGCCGCAGCATAAATGGATATTCCATTACAAATTACATCAATGCAATCCTTATCTTCAATAGCTGCATATAGAATTCCTGTGTCCGTCATTTCACTGGTGAATTCATATTTCGTATAAATAAGCCCTTTATCAGATTGTGCAAGGTCTTTATAAAGAACCGGATGCATCTTCACAACCGGAAGAGCCTCAGAATATTTTTCACCGTCCACTGAGTAGGAAGCATAATCGATTACCAAAACATTTTCACCACAGCAGGACAAATCAATTTGCGGATATTCTGCTTTCTTAAAAGACTTCACCGGTTCTGTTTTTTCGCAGCTGTCTTCTGCTTCCAGAAGTAAGGATTGATAACCCGAAATCTCTATCGGCACAATAGTTTCATTTTCACCTGAACGGGTATTTAATTTTATTCTTTCCAGAGTTTCGGGGTTTACTTTATAAACATCTTTATATCCGGGAATACTCACCGTCAATTCACGGCAGCTGTCCGTCATAAAGTTCCAGATATAAGCTCTTAGCATATCACGGTCAGCTTTTAAGGATACATTTAGGCCGCGTGCAATGTCAAATCCGCTTTTATCATATACGGTGACTTGTCTGTTAAAATGTAAATAGGAAAAATATTTATACCAAAACCTTCTGCTGTTTTGGATTACCGGACAGTCCTTGATCCACACTTCATCTTCAATATTCTTATTTTCCGGTGTCCGGTCAGAAAAAGTTACCACTCCGCCGTTTTGTTTAAATTTCTTAAGCAAAGCCCAGGTTGATTCAGAAAGACGAATAGCCTTTGAGACAATTACATAATGATATCTGCATTTCCCTGCCTGAAGCACATTCTTATGTACGCTTCCGTCTTCTTCTAAAACTGCCTCATCCCCAATATCAAATCCAATCTGCACATCCAGCAGATTATCGCAAAGACATCGGTAGGATGCCGCTAATTCCTTTTCCCGTTCTGAAAAGGGAATGGTATGGCAGCAATATATACTCTGCATAGGGCTGATAACCAAGACATCTTCCATCCATTTACCAAGAGACATTTTATAATTAATACCGCTCATCCATCTGCCGACATGGCCAAACTCTTCCCACCAGGGTTCCTGATATGCATAAAAAGCCGGATAATCCCTTTTTCTGATGCCTCTGATGGAATGTGTTCCAATATGCAGGCATGGGACATTAATTCCTGCCGCCGCCTGCCAGCCCCAGATATAGCATAACTGTTCAAATGAAACATTCCAGCCTGCACATCCAAAAGTCTCTGAGAGAATTTTTTTTCGGCCCGTCTGTTTTGCCATACTGGCAACCTGCTTTGTTAAAAGAACCGATGTAATTCTTCTTCCCAGATGATCGATGCCCGGCATCTGCATATTCTTATATTTCGGCATAACTCCCGCTGTTGAACCTATCTGCTGAATTAAACTGTCCTCACCCGGACAGTGTCCGGTAAAGATAACATGATTTTCTTCACACCATTTATAAATCTGATGAAAAAAGTTTTCATTCATCATTTCCTGTATGGTATTCCAATAATCTTTGCGGAAATCATATGCCTCTTCTCCTGAAAATTCATCCAACAGATAATACAAGTTTTTAATCAGGGGGTATCCGTTCCGTTTATCAAAATATGCTTCCAGTTCCAGGCTGTAAGGATAACCTTGCCTGAAATATTGGGGTTCATCGGTAAAAAAGCCGGGAACCGTGTCGCCAAGCCGGCTGCCTAATTCTTTCTTATAGCGATCATAGGTAACTTCAATAAAAGCCTTTGTAACTTTTGAGGATAACAGGTCAACATAATTTGGTTCTATGGTGTAATAAGCATAAAGCTCAGCCTCCTCTGAACTGCAGGTTACATACCGGCCCCCTTCTTTGTGGAAGGAAGCAATCAGATTTTCAGGTTTTTTATTACGTATAAATTCCATATATTTTGACCGGTACTCATCTCCGAGCCCGTTCACCCGTCCGCCTGCAAAACCGCTTGGCCAGCCGTCTTCGTCATAAATCCAGGCCTTCATGTTGTATTCTGCCGCAGTATCCGCCGCAACCCTGCATGCATGGAACCATTCATCAGAAAAATAAGGAGTTAACAGTCCTCCCCGTGAATGCATGAAAAAACCTCCGATTCCCTGTTTATGAAATTCCTTAATTCTCTGACCGATGCTTACATCATCCATGCTTTCATTCCATGCCCAAAAATTTAACGGGGCAAAATCTTCCCTTTTCCAATTCATATTTTCATCCAGAAATTCCATATTCAATCCTCCCGATCTTTATCGCTACTCTTTTACCGCACCGCCGGTAATTCCTTCTATAATCTGACTGGAAAACAGAAAATAGATTAGGATAATCGGAATCAGGGTAATAATTACCGCTGCAAAGGACACATTCATCTGTTTTAAAAATTCGTTCAGATAATTGTAAATAGCCAATGTTAAGGTCCGGCAAGTCTTTTTTCCCAAAAAAACCATGGGCATATAGAAATCATTCCAATACCCTACGGAGTTAATCAATGCTACGGTAAATACAACCGGCTTACAAAGAGGTAAAATAATCTTTAAATATATGGTAAATTCTTTCGCGCCGTCTATTCTGGCCGATTCATCCAGGGATTTTGGCACCGTACGGAAAAACTTCTGAAAAATGTATACCGGAAGGGACATTCCGGCAGCATAAACCAGAATCATTCCTCCAAGAGTATTTAACAAAGACATTTTCTTTAAAATAATGAACAATGGAAGAACACTGATTTGAATTGGAAACATCATCCCGAACAAGAAATAGGAGGCTAAAAATCCTTTTCCCTTAAAATTAAACCGTGCAATTCCATAAGCCACCATAGAGGCTAAAAAGATACAGCAAAAAGTACCGCAGAAGGTAAGTATGATACTATTTCTGAAATACAATCCAAATTTATCTTCCGTAAACACGGTAATATAGCTGCTTAATAAAAATTTCTCAGGCCATCCGAATGTATTATTAATTAAATCGGATTTGCTTTTAAAAGAATTAATCAGCGTAGAAAGTAAGATAAAAATAGTTATGCTTGTATATAATAATAACAGGATTGAAAAAACCCACCGGATAATTTTTGATTTTGGTGATAATATTTCTCTTTTTTCTCTAGCCATTTCGTTTCTCCTCAATTATCATATTCAAATTTTGACAGGATTTTATTCTGCACCAAGGTAACGATAACAATAATAATAAACATTGCCACACTAATTGCCGCACCAAAACCAAGATCTGATTTACCATTCAAGACATTACCAAAAGTGTAGCGGTAAAATACCATTGTTACAAAATCCAGACTATTGCTGACACCACCGGAGGAACCGCCTAAAATGAATGGAATATCAAAAATACCCAATGCCCAAATAGAACTCATGACAATAATGGATGCACAGGACGGAAGTGACAATGGCAGTAATATATTCCAAAATCGTTGTGCTTCCGAGCATCCGTCAATTCTGCTTGCTTCTATAATTTCCGTGGGAATATCCATCATGTTAGCATAAAAAATCATCATACCGGAGCCGGAGCCCTGCCAGATAATGATAATAATCATAATCTTAAAAGCCAGATTCGGATCCCCTAACCAGGCACCTGTTAAATGAGACAGACCTATATTCGTTAAGAATTCATTTAAAAATCCAATACTGGGATTAAAAATCATGGTTGCAAAGAAACTTACAATTGTTGAACTGATCACATATGGCATAAATATCATTAATTTATAATATTTATAAAATGGAATTTTTAAATAAAACAAATATGCCAGCAGAAACTGAACCGGTGTAATAATAAACCATACACACAGAAGATATTTTAAATTATTTCCCAGGGCATGCCAAAAAGTCGGAGCAATACGCGGACTATTAAACAATGTTTTAAAATTATCAAGCCCGACAAAGGTCATAGGTCCAAGTCCCGACCATTTAAATAAGCACAGATATAGGATAAAGAGAATAGGAAAAATAATAAAAACTGTGTAGAGAATAAACCCTGGCGCAATAAACAACAGATAAGGTTTTTTTCTTTTTTGCTTTTTTTTCATTTAATCACTCCTTAATAGGGAACCCAACGATAACCTGTTAATGATCATTTCTTATAAAAAGGATGCCCCGCCGCAGATGCGGCAGACATCCTCTCTATCCAGAATTGCTTACGTTTAATAAGATATTATTGCATAACCTTAGCAATTTCACTTAAAAGTTCATCCACGGAAATATCACCTGAAAATAGTTTCGGTGAAACATCTTCCCAAAGAGTGGTTGCAGATTCACCCTCTTTTACATAACCGGAAAGGACTGACTGCCAGCTTGTATAAGTATTATCACAATCGGCGATTTCATTGGCAACCTCATTGCTGGATGGAATATCCGGTGTTCCGGAAACCCCGCCCTGGTTCTGTACCCAAAGAGTCTGAGCATTAAGAGTTGCACAATATTGAATAAACGCTTCCGCGGCTTCCAGATTCTGGGTGTCCTTATATACGGAGAAACCATTAGCAAATGTACCAACCATACCGGTTGTTCCGTCTTCTGCCGGAATCTGGAATGCACCATAATTTAAATCCGGATTATTTGCTTCAAAAGTTGACATTTCCCAGGAACCTGCCACTTCCATAACTGCCTTACCTGTTGTAAATGCCAGATCCTGCGCATCATTGTTAGAAACACCCAGATAATTATCCCCAAAATAACCGGCTTTAGCCCATTCAAGCGCTTTATTCAGCGCATCCGTAACAGGTTTATCCGTTGCTTTCACGGAATAATCGGCAAGACCCTTCGTATAGACCGGATCCATTGCAGCAAGCAGCGGTTCAAAGAAGAATAATATGGACCAGCTATCATTGGGGCAAAGAGAAATCGGAATATAACCGGCAGCTTTTTGTTCTTTCAATAAATTTTCAAATTCGCTGAAGGTCGCAGGAACCGTCCATCCGTTTTCTTCGAATATATCCTTATTATAGTAGCAGGCTCTTGTATCAAAGGTCATCCAAGGCACAGAATACATTGCATCATTCACCTCACCCAGATATAAGGCATCCTTGGCAAGGGCACTGTAATCAACAATGCCGGTTAAATCAAGCAATGCATTATTGCTCACAAGATCTGCCATGTTCGAGGTAGCAGTTCCGTTAGTCCAGAAGAGATCCGGAGCTTCCCCCGCCTGAATGGAAGTTGTCAGAAGACTGTAATAGGTATCACTTTTAATTTCATATTCCACTTCTACATTAGGATATAATTCATTGTATCCGTCAATAATCGCTTTCAGAGAATCTTCGAAAGATGTTGCATGCTCCCAAATAGTCAATGTTCCGCTGATGTCTTTACTGACATCTCCTGTTTCTGCAGTTGTACCGGTCTCACCTGTACTTTCAACTGTGCTTCCAGCCGCCGCTGTTTCATCCGATGACTTCGATTTGCCGCAGCCCCCCAGCACGGAAGCTGTCATTACAACTGCTAATCCAATTGCTATCAATTTTTTTAATTTCATAAAATAAATCCTCCCTATATAATTTCTGGTAACAGCGTTTATTAAATAACCGGCCAGAAAACGCTGTACTAATACCTTCTTCAGATATAATATTATTATAGATGAATCTTTATTTACCTACAAGGAACATTCCTATGGGTTTTCTTCACAATATTATGATTTGTTAAATTTTTAACAAATTGTTAATTAACTTTTTTCTCTTTAATTCACAATTTTATTTTGTAAAAGCCTTTTTTATTTATCTATCTTCTATTTTCAAACTTCCAATATTATTCTTTCTATAATCCCGGATTGTCTTACCGGTAACTTTTTTAAATAAACGGACCATATAATTCACATTTTGAAAACCGACAGCTTCCGCGATTTGCTCAAGTGAATAATTTCCATTTTTCAGATATAATTTAATCTGTTCCACTTTTTTTTGATTTACATATCCAATCAACGTCATACCAGTCCGTGCTTTGAATTTTTTACAGAAATAAGTAATGCTCATACAATTTAAATTTGCTACTTCCGATAATGAAATTTCCTCCTGGATATGCTCGTTAATAAACTGTAAAACCGCACTAAAATTATCATTTCGGATTTGGTACAAAAGCTCCTCTTCAAACTGTTTCATTACGAATAATATCCTTTTCTCCATAACTAGATAATCCTGAATCTGCATAAATTCATCATTTTCAAATCTGGCATCCCATTTTTTCAATAATTCGTCAGAAAATTTATATTCATGAATTACCTGATATACAAGGATATTTAATTTAATAATCAATATCCTCTTAAGCCAGTCCACATCAACTAAATTTTCAAAGCAGTAAACCATAAACCGCTCTAATTCCTGTTTAAATATTTCCATTCCGTCTTCGTCTAAGAACTTATCCGATGAAAACTGTAATTCCGGGTATATCTGATTACTATTATAATCTGGTAAAAACAGGTAACAGTCTGTAAAATAAAAATCCATTTTAAGTGTCTTGGACGCTTCTGTATATTTTTCGCGCACTTTCTGTAATTCGGTAAAATAACCGCTGCAGCCAATTACTAATTTACCATTTATAAAAATCTGAATATTCTGATAAAGGTCATTACAATAGTTTTCAAGTAGCTTTTCCCTTTCTTTTTTTGTCATTGTCTTTGGAAATTGGAATAGAATAAACATGTCACTTTTATATGGTGTAAACAATGTTCCCATAACATCTTTTTTAACAATGTTGTCCAATAATTTGATTACCATGGATTCATCTATATTTAAGGGAAGCAATTTACTATGGTCATCATACTGGCCTTTTAATTTTAAAACACCGATAATATATCCTAAGTTATCTCCAATGGATTGATTCTGCATTTTATCCATATCAAAATCATAGGATACATCCTGCTTTACGGATACCTTTTGCGCATAAACTTTCTCTATGATTCCGACAAGTTTTTCTTCATTAATCTCCTGTTTTAGTATATAGTAATCAGCACCCAGTTCCATAGCCCGTCTTGCATAATCAAAATTATCATGGCAGCTGACTATTATGATTTCTTTTGCCAGATTATTTTCATGTATCTCCCTGATAAAATCTAATCCATTCATTTCTGACATTTCAATATCTGTTATGACAATATCTATCCCCCGATTTTTCTTCAGATATTCCAATGCATCTAAAGCCAATGAAAAAGTATTTTCCACACTAATATTCTTATGTTTTTCCAAAAAAGTCTGCATTCCAATTCTAGCCAGTACTTCATCATCCACTATAATTGTTTTAATCATTTTTATACCCATTGCATATCCCAGAATGGCTTGGGATACATCCCCGTGCGGCGTTCCTTTCTCTGATTATATTTTCTTTCAACATTATTTTTCAGCTTCCATAATTGGTAATAAATACTTAACAACCGTTCCTTCATTTGGTGCACTTTCAATTGTAATCCCATACTCTGCGCCATATTCCAGTTTTATAATCTGATCAATATTATGCAAACCGATATTGGTGTGATTCTTATCCGACGTATTCTCATGTATTTTCCACTCAGGGACATCAAATCCCTTCCCATTATCTTTAATTTGGATATGCAACTTTTCATCCCGATATATTCTTAACTGAATATGTCCGCCGCTTATGTTTCCCCTGCAAAGCCCATGAATAATTGCATTCTCAATAATCGGCTGGAGCAAAAATTTTTTTACGGTTAAATTTTTTACATTATCTTCTATCTGAAATTTAATATCAAAGTTCATAAATCTTGCCTTTTGAAGTATGGCATAGCTTTGAATTAATTCTAATTCATCCGATATCCGGTTATTACTATCTCTTTTAGATAAATTCATTAAAATCTGAATCAGCGCCTCTGTCAAAACCCGGATATTTTCCTGTTTATTAATAACAGCTACCCACTTGATTGTATTTAATGAATTATAGATAAAATGAGGACTCATCTGCCCCACAAGTGCCTGGAGTTTAAAGTCATTTTTTTCCTGTTCTTCGCGCTTGTATTTCTCCATCAGGTCTTTTACTTTACCGATCATATCATTAAAATGGCGGGTTAACTTTTTTATTTCCCCTACAACGGCATCATCTTTTACCTGAATCTCAAAATTCCCCTCTGCAAAAGAATCCATGGCTCCCATTAAACCTCTTACCGGATTGATTATATTTCTTTCCAGAATCCGCATCAAAATAAAAAGGCAGAAAAAATATATACAGGAAATAATCAAAATAATAATCTCAATGGGCTTAAAATCCTTCAAAACAACATTCATCGATATGACGCTAAATAGTGTCCAATCCATTTTATAAGATTTACAATAGGCTATGAGACAGTTATTACCGTCTATTTTATCTGTATAATATCCGGAAGAATCAGGAATATCCATACCGGTTATTTCATATTGCTCACTTATCTGCTTTCTTTCTGAAGAATACATGATATTACCGGAATTACTCACTAAATATGTGGTTGCACCATCTACATTAATTTTATCAAAAGACTCCATCATATCTTCCGCATCCATAACAAGGTAAAGTATACCTACATCTTTTTTTGAGGAGGAATTCAGATCACTTGCCATAATAAACTTATAACCTCCGGCTGAATAGGGCAGAAAATATTTTACCGGCAGCCAAATCTTTCTGCCCCCGGCTTTTAATATATCATTTTTATAGCTTGCAACGTAATCCATAAATCCTTGGTAATTAACTCCGGCCTGAATAATCATATCATGGGTATCTAAAAAAATAGCTGAAATTCCCTGATAAGAATTTAATGTACTTTCTAACTGCATTCTAAGTTCATTCTCGGAATTTTCTGACCATTTATCTACTCCGATTAATTCCACTGTCCCATTATAATAATATGTCATAGCGCTTTCTACATAATTAGTACATATACTGTTAATTTGATCCTTTGAAGAATTTAAAAGAGATACCATATACGTTCCGGATTCCTTGCAGGCATAATTATAAAATGTTCTAAAAGAAAACAAGATTAATATTAAAAACGGGATAATGACTAATAGAATAAAGCTGATGATAATATATTTGCGGATTCCCATACCGGCAGTCCGCAAATATTTTTGATAAATATTCCTGTATATTGTTGGAATTTTTTTCTCCATCCTTTTTCCTCTTATTATGTAAAAGTAGCCTTATAATAGTAAGTTTATTCAGATAATAATGAGGATTGAATTCTATACTGCACATAATTCAATCCATAAAACATTCCACGTATATATAACCCGACATTTTTTATTATAGCATTTCTGTCCGTTTATGACAATCTAACTTTAAATGCTGTTTTTTCTTATCTCCGACACTTTATCTTACCCCTGGGAAGTCTTTGTCTCCTTTTCCTCATCTGTTTCCTTCTTATCCTTGTCATTATCATAATTCTCCGTCCCCGGCAACTCATACACTACAACCGCCACTCCTCTTTTTATGTTTTCAAACATTTTCTTTGCCGCAGCCGGAGGCATGTTAATACAGCCGTGGGATCCGTCTTTCATATAAATATCCTTGCCGAACTCATCCCTCCAGGGGGCGTCGTGCAAACCGATGTTGCCGTTAAAAGGCATCCAGTATTTTACCGGAGTGGAATAATCTTCTCCATTCAAAGTGGCATCATTTTCCTTATATTGAATCGGATAAGTACCGACAGGGGTGCCCCAGCCTTTTGAAAGATTGCCGGATACAAAATCCGCCTCTACAATAAGTTTACCTTCTTTGTAGAAAAATAAATGCTGAGCCGTTAAATTTATCTCCACATAGGTATCCCCGATATCGTCCTGTCCATATTGCTGTGCTGTCTGGTAATAAGCCGGCTCCTTCACGTTCTGTTCTCCGTTGAGTATCAGCTCCGTAAGTTCAGAAACTTCCTTGGTTCTGTTTAACCACCAGCCATAGTCACCACCCTCGATCTGCAATACATCTCCATAAGAGGTTTTAAAAGTACGGACTCTTCCAAAAGAATTATAGTTCTTTCCTATATAATCCACGTACTCTTTCACACCATCGGAATCAAAATTTACCTTAAAATTCTCGTCAACCGAAAGCCATTTACTGATTTGACTGCCGTCTAAAACTTCCGTTACATCCCCGAATTCATAGGTTATCTTAGCTCCCGCTATCTTATTCATCTCGGCCACAGCTTCAGCTAATTCCGGAGTTTCAGAGTTAATCACCGGTTCCTCATAACAGCCCGCCTCCTCTAAAGATAATGCGGGCTCCAAGGAGGTAACCGCCTTTTTAACGGCTTCGAGCAATTTATCCTTATTTACCTTAGCTCCAGGCTCCTCCGGTACAATCTCAAAGCCATTGTCACCGTATTCGGATATACGGGCATTTACAGGTTCCACAATATTCTCTTCCTTAAAACAATTCAGTTTATCCAACAGTTTATCCAATGAAAATTCATCAAACTCAAGCATAGTATTAATTTCCAATTCATGGGATTTAAAAAAAGAAACAGGCCAGGCAAAACTATTTTGATTCTTTAATAAATCTTCTATGCTTCCGTCATAAACGGTCTGTAAACCTATATTCTCCCCTGTAAAGGAATCTTCTACACCGTTTCTCTCCTTTAGAGTCAAAACATAAGAATTAACCTGGGAATTAATAGCTTCTTCCGCGTGTTTCGCCGTCATATTGGAAGCATTTACACCATTAATATTCGTATTACTGTAAAAATGACTGTTATAATAAAAGGACAGGAAGAAATACACAGCCAATAAAGGAGATATTAACCCTATACCAATATAGAGCAAGCTTTTCCTCCCTACACTTCTATTATTTTTTTTATACAGAGCCTTCTGATTCATAGCACACCTTCTTAAAATTATTATTAGTTTTACAATAGTAAGCATTTCTCAATTTTAATTGTAACATAAAGAGGTGTTAATTTTTAGACATTTTAATTAAGTTTTTTTTAAATCATTATTACATATAGTTACGGTTTAGTTTATTTTTTTGGATATCAGCAGCTTATCGCAATATGCTGCAGTTTACTTTAACCGTAAAATCAATCTACCACTGGTTAAAATGTATCCTCTCATCAGCATTTATTTCTTTTTGCTCATTGATAACCGCATTGTCTGCCGGATAACCTATGGACAGATAACACGGCATTACATAATCGCCGGGGTAATTTATAATTTCTTTTATATATTCCGCTTCATCTCCCATGGGAATCCGGAATGCACATGCAAGTCTCTCCGCCGCCGCTGCTAAAAACATATTTTCGATGCAGCACCACATGGACGCAAAGGAATTTAATGAACTCAATGATTTTGGATTTAACAGGGAGGTCTTTTGTTTAAAAAAAGGCAGTATCAGGCAGCCGGCCTGATATAACATCAGATACTGCTTTGGAATGGCATCTATATACATTTTCCGCTGGCATTCATCTTTCCATGACTTCGTAATAAAATCCAGACGTTTTTCCGTAATCTTTTTGGGGATTTTTTTAATTATTTTTGATATCACATTTTTATCACTTGTAACAACAAATTCCCAATTTCTCATATGATCGTTGCTTGGAGCCTTAAGCCCTGCTGATAATATTCTTTTTATGGTTTCCATATCCACTTCTTCATTTTTAAAATCCCTTATTGTTCTTCTCCTGTCTACTGCTTCATAAAATTTCATATCCCATTGCCTCCAATCAGAATATTATTTACTTTGATTTAATATTAACAGCAATAGTATATCACATTCTCTCCGCAAGAACAAGTGTTCTTTTTCAATTTTTTATTTAAATATGAGCTAGAGTGTGTTTGAAAACTGCTTGTGCCGGGTTGGGTGTTCCACAAAATGCTAGTAAAGACGTGTCTGAAAACTCCTTGCGCTGGGCCGGGCGTTCCACTTTGTGGGAGGTAAGGAGCGATTTTGGGAGCGCAGTGGAGCTACGTTTTCAAAATTGTGACGCAGCATACCGCAAAGTGGGGCGGTCGAAACAGTGCAATGATTTTTCAAACACGCTCTAGTGTGCTGACAAGATATCAACTTGCCAGTGCACTAGTGTATCATCCATCTTATCTTAGGACTTTAGTGCAATGAAATCTTTCAAAACACAAGGAAAACTTTTGACGGCGCAGTGGTGGCTGCGGCTAGAAAGTTTGACGCAGTTAGTTTGGAAGATTTCGTTGCGATAAAGTCCAATTATGAGCTAGATACTACACTAGGCATACTTCTTTACTTTCCTTTGTTCTCCGTCATTTTGGAAAGAATTTCAAGAAGCTGGTCTTGAGCTTCTTCATTATACATCAGCACCTTATATTCCATTCCTTTTTCACTGATACGTTTAGCCGTTGTGATTCCTGTCTGCTGTCCTTTTTTTGTCGGTACCGTTATATTTTTACCTAATTCAGTGCTGAATTGATCTGCGAGGTAGCCCTCTTCCCTAAGCTTTGCCGTCAGCTGGCTGACCGCAAGCTTTTTCATGTGCTCTTCGTCCCGTATTTTATTCAGCCGCTCCACGAACTGGCTGACGGTAAGCAAACCCTCCGCTTTCACGGCTTCTTTCATTTCCTTAGTAAGGCAGAACTCCTCTTTTCTCCTCCCCATACGGATAGATTCCGGTTTCACTTCTTCCTGGGGATTCTCATAAAATAAAATTTCTTTCTTATCTTCAGTAAATTCTTTCATGGCGTCAATAAATTGCCGCCCGTATTTTTGATATTTATTTTCTCCCACCCCGGTAACCTCCAGCATCTCCTCTTTATTAAACGGCAGTTTGATACACATGTCCGTCAGGGTTTTATCCGAAAAGATAATATAGGGCGGCATTCCTTCCTCTTTTGCAATGTTAATTCTGACCTGGCGCAAATGATCAAAAAGGCTTAATCCCCTGGAGGTTAATACTTCCGACCGTCGCAGGTTTCCCGCATCGGAAGTCTTATTAACCGTACTTTCCGCCGATAATTTTAAAATTACCGTCGTATTGCCTTCCAAAATACCGGCGGACAGGCGGGTTAGCTTTACAACGGCAAATTTGTCGCTTGTAACGAATAAATATCCTTCGATTATCAGTTTATTCATTATCTGCTTTAAAAAAGTTTCACTTTCTTTCGTACGTTTTCCATAAAAGGCTGAGTGAACCATGTTGTTTACCGTAAGCTTTGCCGACTTTCTTCCCATAAGAGTAGCTATAATGACATTTATGCCATATCTTTGCCCGCTCTCTCTGATACAGCCCATAAGGTCTTTACTGATCTTTGTCACGTCTATTTCCTGAAAATCAGTCAAACAATTAGAGCAGTTGCTGCAACCGCTGTTTCCATACTGTCCGAAATAACGGAGTATATACTCCCTTAAACAGTCCCTGGTAAAACAATAGTAAGTCATCTTTTTCAGCCGTTCCATATCACGCTCCTGAATCAGCAGCCTGTCGGCGGCCGAAAGTTCATTATTCTCATTCTCCTTTTCAATTAAAAACCGGCTAATTTGTACATCTTTGGCCCCGTAAAGAAGAATACACTCCGCCGCTTCTCCGTCGCGGCCTGCTCTGCCGGCCTCCTGATAATAGCTTTCCATGTTCCCCGGCATGTTGTAATGAATAACATACCGGACATTGGACTTATCAATTCCCATGCCGAAGGCATTCGTTGCCACCATAACCGGTTTTCTGTCATAGATAAAATCCTCCTGGTTCCTGCTTCTTTCCGACTCGCTCATACCCGCATGGTACTTTGCCGCTTCTATTCCCTCTCTATTTAAAAGCATCTGCAGTTCGTCAACATTTTTTCTGGTACTGCAGTAAATAATACCGCTGTCTTTCGGGTGTTTTTTTACATGCCCAACAACCTCTGCGTCCTTGTCCTTAGGCGTTCGGACCTCAAAGTATAAATTCTTTCTGTCAAAGCCTGTCATTACCACCTGCGGCGATTTAAGCTTTAAGACACAGATAATATCTTCCCTGACCTCATCTGTCGCCGTGGCCGTAAAGGCACTGATTACCGGGCGGTATGGGAGTGCTTCTATAAACCTTACAATCTTTAGATAACTTGGTCTGAAATCCTGTCCCCATTGAGAGATACAGTGTGCTTCGTCAACGGTAACCATGGAAATTTTTGTATGCCGGGCAAAACCCAGGAATTCCTCCGTCTCCAAACGTTCCGGAGCCACGTAGATAATCCGGTATTTGCCCGTCCCTGCATAGTAAAGGGCAAGGCTAACCTGCTTCGGTGTCAGAGAACTGTTGATATAGGCGGCATGAATACCCGCCTCATTCAGCGCCGACACCTGATCCTTCATCAAGGATATCAGAGGTGATACGACAATCGTTACCCCCTCCATCACAAGTGCCGGAATCTGGTAACAAATGGACTTACCGGCTCCGGTAGGCATGACGCCCATAACGTCTTTCCCATTTAAAATGCTTTGAACCATCGTTTCCTGTCCCTCACGAAAGCTGTCATAGCCAAAATATCTTTTTAAAATAGCAGCAGGCGGTACACTCTGATGTGCCAAAGCCTGATTTGTCGTATTTAAAGTTGATTCTGTTTTTAAATTCTTAAAATTTTCACTGTTATTACTTCCCAATTTTTAATCTCCCCGTATTATAAAAAATATATTTATTGTAAACATGGGAACAAGCTTTACAGCTTTCTCCATACGCTCACTGCATTTTTATTATATCATGAACATAAAGCGTATTCATGATCTTGTTGCGACCGTCGGAAATTTCAAGCAAGCTTGAATTTCCTCGTTACGCTTTCATTATATCACACAGACTGTCCCTAATCTATAGCTCAAATAATTATGTCCATGTTACCTGTCCAGGGGAGCGAACCAAAGCACGCCGCATAAAAAGCATGGAAGAAGGGGAGCAGGTGGATGAAGCTGTTTGGGAAGAAGTCTGCAGGCTGGCCCAATAAGATTTCAACGCTATATTTGTAAAAAGAAAAACCAGCTTCTGATGGAAACAGGAAGCGCTTCTACTTTGATTCGTAAGACGGTTGAATCGCAGCAATGGCTTTTGCAGGAAAAACATTCCCGGAAAGAAAGCCTATTCCCGATTGCAGGAACAGGCTTTCTTTCTATATTTGTTTTCTCCGTATTCTTATCAGCAGAAATTATTTTTCATCTGCACCGACCGTTTTTTTCAATATTCCCAGCAGCACTGCACTGACCGCGGTTCCTGCTGCCAATGCCAGAATATACAGAAAGGCATTCCCAACCACCGGGAATACAAAAATTCCGCCATGAGGCGCCATAAGCGTACACCTAAATGCCATGGACAGCCCTCCTGCCACCGCCGAGCCAACAATTAATGCCGGAAGCACATGCAAAGGGTCTGCGGCCGCATAGGGAATAGCACCTTCGGATATAAAAGACAGTCCCATAATAAAGTTCATAGGCCCTGATTTTCTTTCCTCCGCAGTAAATTTATTTTTATAAAGTATGGTTGCGAGCGCTACGGCACAAGGGGGAACCATACCTCCCACCATTACCGCCGCCATAATATCATAGTTTCCCGCCGCAATGGAAGCCGTACCAAACACATAAGCCGCCTTATTAACCGGCCCGCCTAAATCTACCGCCATCATTCCCCCTAAAATTAACCCAATCAGGATACTGCTAGTATTGCCCATACTCCCCAGACCATTGTTTAATGCAGTATTGATTCCTCCAAAAACAGGTTCAATAACATATGTTATCACCACGCCCGTAATTAAGATACCAAACAGCGGGTAGATAAGAATTGGTTTGATTCCGTCCAGCTTTTCCGGCAACTTGGCGGTAAGCTTCTTTAATAATAAAATCGTATACCCTGCCAAAAATCCGGCGGCCAGCGCTCCTAAAAAGCCTGATTTTCCGTTTGTCGCAATTGCACCGCCTACAAACCCTAAAGCAAGTCCCGGCCTGTCGGCGATACTCATTGCGATAAAGCCTGCCAATATTGGCAGCATAAAGCTGAAGGCAGTGTCCCCAATGGTTTTAAAGATTGCCGCTAAAGGCTTTATGGTACCGAAGGTGGATTTATCTTCCAGAGATAACAGATCTACGCTAAAACCGTCAATCAGAAAGGCAAGGGCAATTAATATACCACCACCCACCACAAAGGGAAGCATATGGGATACACCGTTCATCAGATACTTATAAATCTGCCGTCCTGCACTTTCTTTTTCTGTGGAAAAATTGTCTGCGGCAGAATCCGATCCCCTGCCGGCCTTATGACTGATATAAATCGGTATTTCACCGGACTCTGCTTTCTTTATTAATTCCGCTGCTTTCCCGATACCGTCGGAAACTCTGCATTGGATAACCTTCTTTCCATGAAAACGTTCCATCGGCACCTGGACATCGGCAGCCACGATAATGCAATCTGCTTCTGCAATTTCCCGGGATGTCAGTACATTTTTAGCGCCGCCGGAACCTCTTGTTTCCACTTTAATCCGGTGTCCGGCTTCTTTTGCCCTTTTTTCTATGTTTTCCGCGGCCATATAGGTATGGGCAATACCGGTAGGGCAGGCGGTGACGGCCAAAAGCTTTAAACCCTTTGCCTCATTTTCGGACTTTTCCTTACCTTCCGCCTTCTTTTGCGCCTCTTGTCGCTCCTTACTGTCTTTTGCCTGTTCCGCCCGTTCTACTACGTGGAGAAATGCTTCCCTTCCGTCTGCCTTTATTAAATCTTGGGCAAAATCAGAATCCGTCAATAATCCCGCTAATTTGCTTAACACCCGTAAATGCACATTATCCTCTGTGTTCGGTGCCGCGATTAAAAAAATAAGCTTTACCGGTTCTTTATCCAGAGCATCGAAATCTACTCCGTTCTTTACCACCATAGCCGCAAGTCCCGGCCTTTTTACCGACTCAGACCTGCAATGGGGAATAGCCACTCCTCCACCGACTCCTGTTGTTCCTTCTGCTTCCCGTTCAAGTACACCTTTTTTATAGGCTTCCTTATCCTTCAGCTTTCCGGAAGCGGCCATTAAATCCACGATCTGCTCAATTGCTTCTGTTTTATTGCCGGGATTGCCTTCCAGGTTAATACTTTCCTCTGCTAATAAATCTGTTATTTTCATATTGCCCTCCTTTTTCAAAACTATTTTTGCTTTGCCGCCTTTTATAAAGGTTAAATGCAGCTCATTTTCTGCATAAACCATACCAATTATTAGGATATCAGTTAGGAGCCTGACATTTAAATATTTCCCCGCTTTCGGCCAGCAGGACGGCGCCGTCTCCCGCCATGGAAATTTTCTGGCCCCCCTCTCCTGCAATTTTTGGCCGTACCTTACAAATTCTTTCTCAGTTGTAAGCCCTATCCCAAAAATTTCAGCCAGCTCATGCTGGTTGGGTTTAATCAGAAAAGGCCGGTATTTTAAAACATTTACAAGTAAATTGCCGGAAGCATCCACAACAATTTTTAAGCCTTTATCCGCTAATTTCTCCATAATCTGCTGATAGACGGAATCGGGTAGTGAGGCCGGAATACTTCCCGCCAGTACTAAAATATCCCCACCGGTTAATTTATGCAGCTTCTCATATAAATTATCCAGTGCTTCCCCCGGTATATCGGGTCCCTGACCGTTGATTTCACTTTCTTCCATAGCTTTTAGCTTAAGATTTATCCTGGAATATCCGGCTGGCAGCCAGGTAAAATCCGTTCCGCATCCGAATTCTCTGATTCTTTTTTCAATCTCTTTCCCTGTAAATCCGACCAGAAAGCCCAGAGCGGTATTATCAACCCCTAAATTTTTCAGCAAAATGGATACGTTGATTCCTTTCCCACCGGGAAGTATCTGCTCGCCGCTTGTTCGGTTCACCCTTCCTGTTTGAAAATTATTTATCCTAACAATATAATCCAGTGACGGATTAAAGGTAACGGTATATATCATTATTGTCCCCTCTTCTTTCTATTCAGTCCGCAGGCAGGGTAATCCCCCTGCCTGCCGTCCTCTTTATCCTTCAATCCCGTATGCCTTGAAAATCTCAAGCCTTTCACCGGCACGAAGCATCTGAATAATTAGTCTAGGTTCCAACTTATCACTGGTTAGTTTATCAGTTCAGTTTTGAATGGAACAAATGTTATCATTTTTAATAACGGCGATGGTAATAATGATTATTTTCATTTAAAGTATATTAAGATAATATGATAGGCAAGGAGAGGAAGAGATATCATGAGAACTAGAATTCTATTGGGAATTTTAGACACTACAACTGATCGAATTGTTCCAAGAACAGAGTTGATAAAGAAAATGAATCTTTCAGAAAGCTCCATAAGAAATCTTGTTAAGTTATCTAACAAGATAGGTGAACAGAATGGATTCAAAATCGAATTATTACGAGGAAGAGGTTATTACTTAGCAGTTACTAATCTCCGCAAATTCAGAGAATATTTGGATGAGACTGAGAATTTGGATGGAGATGTTTATAACTTAAATCAAAGAATCCACATGATGTTATTTTACATCTTTCAAGTTAAGAATTATTTCACTTCAGAGCAAATTGCGGAAAGAATGAATGTAAGCAGAGCAACCGTTGTGAGAGACATTGAAAAAATTGATGCTATTCTTTCAAACAAAGATCTTCGTTTAGAAAGAAAAGCGCATTATGGTTATAAGGTAATTGGAGATGAGAAAAATATAAGAAGGGCTTTCTTAGAATTTGTTTTGAACTCAGAATTATACCTTGAACCTGCTAATGATTATAGTGAGTTCAGTAAATCTTTCGATATTGATAATTTCAAAGCAGTATTAATTGAACAGTTGCATGACAATAATCTGAAAATGAGCGATATAGCTTTGAATAATGTGATTAATCACGTAAAGATATTGATTTTCAGAGCTTTGTCAAACAACTATATAACAAATAAACAAAAAAAGTGTGTCTTAGAAGAAGCATATCATAAGATATCTTTAAAAATAGCAACGTGGATTAATGAAGAATATAAGGTTTGTTTACCGGTTGCTGAAATTGACCTGTTAGCAATCCATATTTCAGGAAAAGCGTCCATAGAAAAAATAAGTGAGCAGGAAAAGCAAGGCTTAATATCACAAATTGATGAAATTCTTCAATCACTGGATGAAGAGTTCTTTACAGATTTCTCACATGACAATGAATTAAAAGAAGCATTACTATTACATATGTTTCCATTATTAAATAGGATGTATAACAATTTAAAATTAGAAAACCCGCTTATTAACGAAGTTTATACTCAATACGCAAATGTTTTTCTTGTTGCATTTCGGTTTAACGAGCATATTGAACGAAAATATGGATTTCGGTTGAGTATAGATGAAATCGGATATTTGACGATGCACTTTGCTACACATTTTGAACGGGCTAAGAAAGAATCCATTGCACAATTTAAGAGAATTGTTGTTGTTTGTAATACAGGCGGAGGAAGTGCACGGCTTCTGGAGTTGAAATTAGAATCCGTGTTTCCCAATGCATTGATAGTGACATCGTCTGTCAATGAATTAGAGAGATTTAAACGAGAACCACCGGATTTATTTCTAACTACGATTCCAATAGATATTAGTTTTGGCGAAATTCCAGTGATTCATATCAAGCAAGTTCTTAACGAAAATGAAATTTCAAGAATAAGAGATATTGCTTCTTTAAAAGTTTACAGGCAGCCAATATCTAATAGTGTTCTGGATTTGTTAGAGCTATTCTCTGAAAAGTTTTTCTATCATAAAGTTACTATGAATTATGATAAATTAATCGAAACTTTAGCAAAGGATTTAATTTCTGAAGGATATGCTTCTCAGGGATTTGACCAATCTGTTATTGAAAGAGAAAAGAAGTTTACAACAATATATGGTAATGGCGTCGCAGGCCCGCATGCATTAAAACTTGAAGGGTCACGGGATAGCATTAGTGTTGCTATTTATGATAAACCACTGGAGTGGGAAGGAAGGATTGTACAGATTGTATTTCTAATTAATCTCGTACCGGGACATTTGTTCCTTTATAAAGAAATAAGTAAATTACTTTTACATATTATGGAGGATACTGCCAGTCTGGAAAAATTAGTTAATGTGAAAGATTTTAGACAGTTTAAAGTTGAATTAAAGAAGATTTTGAAATGATTTACAGGAGGAAAATTAATTTGATTAAAGAACAAGAAATCATGGATATAATTGTGCACGGAGGAGATGCCAGAAGTTCCAGTTTAAAAGCGATTAAGTATGCGCAAAATGGGCAATGGGAGGAGGTTAACAACTACATTGACAGAGCCGA
>JAATFT010000026.1 GCA_015655075.1 Clostridiales bacterium
GGCTTAAAAATACTGTAATGGAGCCCTCCTTTTCCTTTATCATAAATTTTCTCCCATTTTTTTATTTAAAAGTATTCGTATCGGTTGTAATTGCGTTTAGGATGTCTGTTACAATTTTTACTATCGTAGTCCTAAACAAAATAACCAAGCCAATCAATATCACTAAAATAAGTATAATTTCCACTACTCCGATACCGTCTTCTGCTTTTATGAACTCTTTTATTTTATTCATAGTTACCTCTCATTCCGCCGCCTACGACGGCATATCACCTTATTCAATCCTTTGCACTTTATTCAATCATTATCAAATCACATACTATATCCGGAAGGATAAAAATGCAGGGACTAATATAACGGCCAGTACAATGATAAGCATTAGCATCATAGGAACAAGTAATTTTGTTCCTGCTTCTTCCCCCATTCTTTTTGCCAGCTCTTTTCTTTCTTCAAAGGCTTCCGCAGCTTCCAGTTCCAGCTGGCTTAGCAGTCCCGCCGATCCTTTTTTCACATTTTGGGCCAATAAAGAACTGAACCTAAGATAAGGCAGTAATTTTACCCTTCGTCCAAACCGCTCGTAGGCTGTTATCTCCGAGGTTCCCAGCATTAATTCTCCATAGGTTATGCCCATTTCTTCATAAGCATACCGTTTTTTTGCACCGCCATCCTTGTAATCCTTTGAAATCTTACACCATGCGTTGGATAAAGACATTCCTGCACCTACTAAAAGTGTGAATTTGTTAATAATCTCCGGATAATCCAGAAGCATTTCCCTGTTTCTTTTTTCCACTTTACTGTATAAATCACGGTCCATTAATATATACAGAAGAACGGCTGACATAATTCCAATCATCAAAAGCATCCCTCCTGTATTATCTTCTTTCTCCGCCCAGGATACCTGCTGCCCCATTAAAGTATCGGGAAGAGAAATTTTATCCTCTGTTCTTGATTGTTCATTAGAAGCATTAAGAGCATCTGTCAGATTTTTTCTTGTTAATTCTTCTCTGGTATACTCTTTGGGCAGGACTTTAAAATATCTGGTATATTCCCCCGAATCATCATAATAGGTAATCTCTGCCGTTACCCGGACCAATACTCCTTCCTTTAACTCTCTATTGTGTATTTTCCCTTCCCCGTCAATTATTTCACTGTTTTCAGTAACCCAGGTAACTGATATTCCGGTATCCGGTATCTTCGGCATAAAATTCAGATCTGACAGAATTTTTTCAGACGACTCATTTTTATTTAGTATATGGGTATCAATATAATCTTTCGCATATTGGAATCTTTTGATGATTTCTTCTTTATCATAGCGTTTTTCTTCCACATCAAGCCGTATATCATCCTCCTCCAGAACTGTTAAATCCTTATCTGAAACATTCACCTTAAGATCTACGGATTTGGTCCCTTCCGCATATCCCGGCCTTTGAATATATCTTCCGTCTAACAGCTGTTTATTATTAATTGCCTGCAAATTACTGATGAGTGCAAAGAAATTAGCCGCGAAAATTATTAATATGGCAATTGCCGTTTTATTGCAAAGATACAGCCTTTTTATAATATCCACCTGTTCACCCACGTATAAAGCTTTCAGCGGTTCCTCCAAATTATCGGATATTTTTATTCTATTTATCCATAGCCTGTCCATAAGAAAAAAGCCAAGAGGGAATAAGAATTTTAACGGGTATTGTTTTTTATCAAGATTCCTGACGGTAGCCGTTTCATAACCCTTCGTAGCAAACCAGAGTATAACAAAGAGCAAAAATATTACTGCATTTAATAAAATCATCTCCGTATTCCTACCTTTTCGTATTAATTCAAAGTACATGTATATAACTTTTTAAGTAAACCCAAAATACGCTTCGCGAAAATAACTCTTAATCCTCCATTTAACTGTTCATATTTCAATATTCATAATCTTTTGGCTCAAACGGAAAACACCATAATACATTGCCAATATTATTGTCATAAAAGCAAACCCAAACAGATTATGGTACAGCGGATCTAAGAAACCGGAGGAAAATAACCGTAAATATAAAATAATAAAGATTGGTATCAGGCTCATAATATTGGCCTCAAATTTTTTACCGGTAATCAAAGTAATTATTTCTCTTTTTATATCAATCTTATCGCCGATGGTATTGCCCGTGGTGCGTATTATTTTTATTATATCTCCGCCGGTTCTTTTCGCCGTTATAAATACCTGGGCAAAATCGCCTATATCTTCGACACCGGTTCTGTCCGCAAAGTCTTTCAAAACATCTTCAGCGGTCTGATTCATATCTATCAGGTTTACAATCCTTTCAAATTCGGAAACGATCAGGGCATTACAGGGATACATAAGCTTTAAATCCACAACAGCCTGACTAAATGCATTTTCTATGGAATAACCGGCATTTAATGCCGCCGACAGGCTGTATAGCCCATCACGGAACTCTAAATTCAACCGCCATTTTCTTTCTTCCGTTAATTTTTTCTTTTTATTATGTACATGGATAAATCCGTAGGGAATTAATAATAAGATTCCCGGCAGATTAGAATAAAATAATAAACCCAGGCCCGCTCCTGCCATAGCTCCCTGCAGAAAAAAAATGATCCATTCCCTTTTCGTTAATTGGTATTTATTATAATCGTTTATCACAGAATCCCCGCTTTACTTAATTTTGATAAGTTAATTAATTCATTATTGGTTTTTTGCAGTTTTCCTATTACCTTACCGTTTTCATCTTCACCGGATTCCTTAAACACATATAGTTTATTCACCTCTATTTCCCCGTCCACACAATCAAGTATTTCCGATATCTCAATTACCTTTCTGCTTTTATCCCTCAGCCTTCCTAAATGTACAATTATATCAATGGCGGATGCTATCTGTTTTCTGACGGCCATTAAGGGAATATCGGCACCCATCAGAACCAGGGTTTCCAAACGGTTTAACATATCCACCGTTGAATTGGCGTGGCCTGTGGACAAAGAGCCGTCGTGTCCGCTATTCATAGCCTGCAGCATGTCAATTGCCGCCGCATCCCTTACTTCCCCCACGATTATTCTGTCCGGCCGCATGCGAAGGCTTGATTTTATAAGGTCCCTTATGGTTACCTCATTCCTGCCTTCCACATTTGCGTTGCGGGCTTCCAGCTTGACAAGGTTTGGTATGGACTTAATCTGCAGTTCCGCAGAATCTTCAATGGTAATTACCCTTTCATCCTTGGGGATAAAATTAGAAAGTACGTTCAGAAAGGTTGTTTTACCCGAGCCGGTACCTCCGCTGATAAATATATTGTATCCCGCAACTACCAGTTTTTCCAAAAACCCGGCGGCTTCTTCCGTTATGGAACCTATTTCAATTAATTTACGAACGGTTATAGGATTATCGGGAAACTTTCTGATCGTAACTACCGGTCCTTCCAAAGCCACGGGCGGAAGGACAATATTAACTCTGGAGCCGTCCGGCAGTCTGGCATCCACAATGGGACTGGCCTCGTTTATAATACGGTTTGATTTAGATACGATCTGCTGCACCACATCCTCCAGTTTCTTTTCTGATTCAAACTGTTTATTCCAGGGGCGGATCGCCCCGTTTTTTTCTATGAATATGTTCTTGGCGCCGTTGATCATGATTTCCGTTATGGAGGTATCTTCAACCAGTTCCTGTATTATGTCCAGCCTGCGTATTGAATTAAAAATTTCTTTTCTGAGCCGTCTTTTATCCTGCATGCTTATGTATATGCTTTTACCTTTGTTTAACAGAATTTCATCAATCAAGTCTAAGATTTCTTCATCTTTGAGTTCCTTTGACAAATCGATGTCCTTTATAACCAATTCCTGTAGTTCATGCTTTTGCGTATCCATATCCACCTCTTACCTGTAATGTGATTAAGTATCATTATCTTTTTTAAAATATTTGTTTTTATAAATTTTTTGATTACACTTCACTAAGAAGCGCAGGGGTTTACTTGTAAGGTTAAATTTCCATAAACCTGGCTGTCAAATCATAACGGTCGGTTTCCAAATCAAAATTATTTGCCGTAATGCTTTGCAGCTTTGCCCTTTCTTCGGCAGGCAAAGGCACTGCGGTTATCTTTTCGGTTATATCCTCATATCCCGCCCAGTCCAGCTGATTGATAAAGTTATTATATCTTGCCTGCTCCCAGCTGTTTTCTCCCAATAGCAAAAGTAATTTGCCCGTATTTCTGAATAATTCTAGCATAGCATGAAAAAAGCATCCTACATCAAATACCACCGCCTCATAATCCGTATTCCGTATTATCTCTCTCAGCCACAAATTTATATCATCTGCCGTAAGTTCATGCAGGTCCGGCCCGAAGGAAACTCCTTCGATATAATCCAGATTATTTCTTTTTAAAATAATACTGTTCATTTTACTGATTAAATCGGTTGGATTTTGTTTCAGAAAATAAATGAATTCTGATAAGTCTTTATCTGCCTTATGGCCTAAAAATTCAGGTAAAACCTGAATAATATCCAGATTCACATATAAAGTTTTTTTTAATGCCGCATACTGCTTTGCCAAAGAAAATGAAAAAACCGACCGGCCCGCACCTTCGCAAATGGAAAAAACACTGATTATCTCTGTCGTATATTCCAAGGAGTTTATGCTTCTTTTCTGTACTTCCAAAGGAGGATAATAAGAAAAAAGCTCCTTCATAAGATTTTCTGCGGACTGGAATTTATAAATCGTCGGATAATCAGTCTTTTCGGAAGAATCGTTATCCTCCGATAAGATGCAAATATTTTCTATATTATCCTGTCTTATTTCCTCCACCGGCATATTTTCATTAATCAAAAGTATCTGGATTGGGTTCTGTTCTGAATATTCTCTTAGACTATCCGGATTCGTAAAGACTCTCACCGTTAATTTTTTTTGCTTTCGTTTTATATAATCCATGAGATGATTGGCATATTCGGTTTCCCGGTCATAAATAGCCAAAGTACAGCTCACATTTTCCCCTCCTCTCTCAATTGGTATCCAATAAGTAATTGCAAAACAAGGCTATTATATCTATACCTGTACAATTAATACAATTTCAAACTGAATCTGTCCCTAAAGGCCACTGAAGCTATGAGATTCGTATTAATTGTATGGTATATTCAAAAAATTAGATAGTTTCGCAATTGTCTATTGGTATCCAAAAGGCCTGACAGCGTCTGATAGGTATGAGTGTTTAATAGCTATGAAATATTGTCTGTAACAGAACTGCAGCTAAAATTGCAGGTGAAAAATGAATGGAGCCCTGGTTACCGTCATATTCCCCGAAATAATATGGCTCCGGTTTTTTATTAACTTCTGTCCCCATATCCCGGTGGGAATTCAATTCAGAATGCCGGCCGATGGGTTCTGTGATTTTTACCTTACCTCTTTTATATAAATAATTGGGTCTGACGGTTTGAATATAAGTAACCAGATGATGTAAACGGTAAAAGTCCCGTCTGTGTTTTAAAAGATAAATAAGTGACATGACCGCCGCAATCAGAAAGGCAGCCACAGCGGATTTGAAAACATAGGCAGTTCCGTAAAAACAACCTATAACCGAAAAAAGCTTGATATCTCCCGCTCCCAGTGCTTTTATCAGAAACAGCGGAAAAAGAATCAGAATCGGCAGTAAAACACCTGAAAACCATAAACTTATGCTTGTCCAGCCATACTCAAAGAAATTAAAAAGAAATCCCAAAATTAATCCGAAGATAATCAGATGATTGCTGATCCTGTAAGATTTAAAATCCATTATAACAGCCAGTATCAACAGGCAGACAAGGCAAGTCATTTTTAAATCAATAGGCCTCACCTCACAGTTTTTTAAGATAATATTATAGGAACAAAAATCCTGTTTCTATAATCGGATGCACGGCGGTAAAAAGCACCGCCTTTTATTGAAAGATCAAAAACATCTTCCCATAAGTTATATTATATATATTACACCTGCTTAAAATTTTTTTCAACCAAAATAATGTAAATTTTGTAAATTCATTACTTATAACAAAGTTTCTTAAATTTTTTATTTAATATTACTTTTTAAAACAGAAAATTTATTACTTCATAATTTCCAAAAAAATATAATAAAATTATAATTATTTACCAATGCTTTATAACCTCTATTATTCCTATATTGTAAATGCAATCCACATTAGTGTTTTAAAATCAACACAAATAATAAGGTCAAACAAAGATTGTATTCCAGTAAGTTACTCCAAAAAAACTTTTTTCCAATTGATATCAAGTAAATTTTATCTTATAGGCTGAAAAAAAGGTAAGCTTCAGTACAAGGAGATTTGAATTAAGTTTATGGTTACCTGTTTACCTTTTACGTTTTTTATAACAAGCTTTTCTATGCAGGACCATATAAATCCAAGTTTATCGATATTTATTGAAGTAAGCACAGATTGCAATTAAATTAATGATTTGATATAATAAGAAAATATTAGAAAAATGTTTGGAATTTTAATAAAGTATCAATTAATAAGGGTATGAAAGTATGATTAAATTTAACAAATTGATAAAAATTTTGCCTGAAATAATTATAATAGCTTTACTGCTAATTCCATCGAAAAATTTATATTATCCAATTATAGTTGGTATATTATTTTTTATTTATTTTGCAATAAGTTTGTATCGCGATATTGTAAATAGGCAATATTCTACCGCTATATTTATCATAATTATAGATGTTATGCAAATAATTGTATTTATAGTTTTGTGTTATTTGTATTCTATGAATTATGACAAAACAAACGTTGACATTTTATGGAATAGAAAAATCAGTATGCAAAGATGTTTTCATTTCCTGATTATAATGATACCTGTAAAATACCTTTTAGAAATCCAAAGATTTAAAAAATGAATACTGCCCAGGTTATATGCTTTTTTCCTATGGTAATATAGCTCCGGTTTTTTCTTAACTCCTGTGTGCATATATCGGTGGGAATTCAATTCAGAATGCCGGCCGATGGGTTTGACCGTTTTTACATAAATAATTTTGGTCTGATGGTTTGAATATAAGTTACCGAAAAACCTTACTTTAAACGGAACAAGAATTTAATGTGTTGGCACTGTCATGGGGCAAATCAAAGAGATCATGGAGGAAAAAGAACTGGTGCGTCCTGCTACAACGGTGAATTTAAATAATTTAGCAATCAACATGGAGCATGTTACTATTTTCTTACCATGACGACGCAGAGGTGTCCTTCACGATGTGAGCCTTACCGTTCAGCCGGGGAGTATCGATGCTTAAATGAAATTTAACGCATATGTTTTGGTAAAATTCGGATTAATAATTTGTTTTTTGGTCAAGCTAATAAAGAGTAACTAAATTTTATTCATATAGATAACAGGATGTTAGAGAAAGGATTAAAAATGGATATTGCAGTAATTGGTACATCGAAAAAGGAAAATGAGAAAAGGGTGCCTATTCATCCAGATCATATTCGTCAAATACCTGTAAAAATACGAGAACATTTATATTTTGAAGAAAGGTATGGAGTAAATTTTGATATGGAAGATGAAACAATATACTCTTTAACCGGAAATCACTTAATACAGCGCGAAAAATTATTAAGAGACTTTAAAACAATTTTAATCACAAAACCTGTAGCAGAGGACTTCGAAGAAATACAAGAGGGGTCTCTTGTATGGGGATGGCTGCACAGTGTGCAGCAGAGCATTATTACTCAGATTGCTATTAATAAAAAATTAACTCTTATTGCATGGGAAAATATGTATCATCAGGGAGAGCGTGATTTAATTCACCTATTCAGCAGAAATAATGAAATGGCCGGATATTGCGGTGTGCAGCATGCCTTGCAATTAACGGGAATTGATGGCAACTTTGGTCCGAAGCGAAAGGCTATTGTGATCAGTTTAGGCTCTGTCAGTCGCGGAGCGATCCATGCATTGCAAGGACATGGCTTTAACGATATAGTGGTATATACTCAACGACCACCATTTTTATCTGCAAACAAAATACCGGGAATCCAATATAGCCAAATCATAAAAGATGATACGGGCATAATCGAAATGGTGGATTTAAATGGGAATAAAAGACCTTTTGTGAATGAGTTGACAACGGCGGATATAATAGTCAATGGTGTTCTACAAAACCCCAATAATCCGGATATGTTTATTTACGAAGACGATATTGCTAAATTCACTAAACCATGTTTGGTGATTGACATCAGTTGCGCATTAGGCATGGGATTTAGTTTTGCACATCCAACGGATTTTTCAAATCCTATTTTTCAAATCGGCAATATTAAATATTATGCAGTGGATCATACGCCTACATTACTGTGGAATAGCGCTTCATGGGAAATATCAAGCAGTATTCTGCCTTATTTATCATATATTGTTGAGCAGTCAGATAATAAAGTTTTGAGTGATGCGACTGATATAAAAGACGGCAAAATATTAAACAAAGATATCTTGTCTTTTCAGAATCGTTCATTAGTATATCCTTATAAACAGCTTTAGCATCATATATAATACTCTGCATCTATATTCACCTAACTTGCCATGGAGCTGTTAATTTCAAAGATTAACAGCTTCTACCTTTTTAAGCGGCAAAATATGGCTCTTGGATGTAAAAAAATGTTACCAAAGGTTAAGGAGTTTATGATACATCTCTTGCAGGAGGATAAATGAATTATCTAAGGGAAGAAAATCTGATTTTATAGAATGAGGCATTTTCAAGACAATCTATAGAGACCAGAATGCATTTCTATACTCGAAAGAAGAATATAAGATCACTAAAATAAAACAGCCAGAATTATTTGCCTTAGAAACGGAACAGGAATTTAATGTGTTGGCACTGGAAAATTTATTTGCAGACAAATTAACCACACTGGGGCTAAACACATATAGGTGTTTCCGATAAAAGAAAAGATGAGCAATTTAAACAGTTATATGATGTAATAACATTGTTTACTTCTAATATTGATTGGATATTGTAGAATAAAGTATCTATAAAAGAAAATGATAGAAAGGTTGCGTATAAAGAATGTGAAATGCACGGGATTAAGTATCGTTGAAGAGCTTTATGAAGATATGCACCTTCTAATTGCGCGAGTGGAAAATATCGAAAATGATGAAAAACTGCAGTTTGATACTATACATGGACCAGAGAAGGGAAAAAATACAGCTTTGTCCGAGCAATATTGAAGAAAGCATTTGGAGAGAAGGTTCATGCAAGTGAGATTATTCATATCTAATTCTCACCAGAAAAGTGGTATTTATTACCAAGACACAATTTTTTTACACTACTGGCACACTATCACTTTAGTGACAATCTATGTTAGCCCGAATGCGTGTCCCGCGGAGCGTTTTTATCTTTTGAGACGCAATTTCCTCTCAGATAAAAAGACGGCCTACCACCTTAATGAATAGTCCGTCTTTATACTCTTTGTACTCCCGTTGATATTCGGTGCCTATTCTTCCGTCAGCTTATCTACAATGTCAATAATTCCTTCCGCAGCTTCCCTCATAATTTCCTTTATCAGCTCTTTCGGTATATACATATCCCTTCCGGTGAGGGCTGAAATAACCATGGGAAGATTTACTCCCGTCACTGTCTGCAATTCGTATCCTTCCGATAAAAGCTGTACAATGGAATTAGCCGGCGAGCCTCCAAATAAATCAACCATAACCAGACAAGGTAAGTCATTTCCGAATTCCCCGATTTTTTCTTTCAGATTATGCACCAGACTGTCCAATGACTGGTCCGGATGAAAGGACAGGTATGAGAAATCCATCTGTGCGCCCAGAATCAATTCTGCTGTCTGGTGTATTCCTGCCGCCATTTCGCCGTGTGTTAAAATTAATATGTTAATAAATCATTCCTCCTTAGAAAATATGCAGCAGGGAGCCCACTGTACCTATTACAATCAGAAGAAGCAAAAGTTTTAATACCGATACGTTCTTCTTATCATGGAGATACCAGGTAATCATAACGATTGCAAAGGGAAGGAGCTTTGGCATCAATCCGTCAAATATGGTCTGTAACTGGGTGGTGCTTTCTCCGTTCGTCCAGGATATCTTAGTTGACAAGGAAACAAACTGTGCCGATAAGCCTCCCACTACCGTAAGTCCCAGGATGGATAAGAATGCCGTTGCCTTCTTAATCATAGCAGAGGAGAATATCTCTGAATCCATAATCCTGGTTCCCTCGCGGTAACCGAACTGGATTCCCCACATGGAAAAACAGATTGTAATTGCCGTCCAGACAAGCATAAATATGATTGGCCCTAAGATATTTCCTTCCAGGGCAAGTCCCATTCCAAAACTTAGCAGCAGCGCATTTCCAGTGCTGGCAAATAAGGAATCTCCCAAAGCCGCCATAGGGCCCATTAAGCCTGATTTAATCGCATTTATAACATCATCGGGAATGTCCTCACCCTTTGACTTTTGCACTTCCATTGCCGCAACCGCACCGACGATAGGAATACCGATGGTAGGTTCCGTATTAAAGAAGGACATATGACGGCTTAAGCTCTTTCCCATCTCTTCTTTCGTCTTACAGGTCCTCTTAAATACAGGTACCATACTCCAGGCAAAAGCCACATTCTGCATACGTTCCCAGTTCCAGGCGGAAGTATTTGATATCAGCCAGCGTAGTCCGACTTTGTAAATATCCTTTTTCGTAACCTCACTCTGTATTTTTTTCTCACTCATCGTATGCTTCCTCCCTATCGTTTGATTTATATAATGTACTTATCAAAGCCAGTGCAATTCCTGCCAGGGCTACGGTAAAAATCGGAAGATTAAGTGCCGCAATCAGGATAAATCCTACAAGGAAATAGCCAAGCAGTGAACGGGTTGACAAAAGCATCTTAAGCAGAACAGCCATACCAAGTGCAGGAAGCATTCCACCTACTACGGTCAGGATGTTTGTCAGCCATTCCGGAATAAACTGAACAAGGTTCTGGCCTGCGGAAGCACCAAAATATAAAACCATGAAAGCAGGAACAAAGCGCAATACCAGAGCAAGCAGCTGGGGCAGGCCAAGAGTCATAAAGGTTAATTTGGTAACATCACCTTCTGCCGCATATTTATCTGTCTTATGAACCAGGAAGGAATTAACGGTTGCAAAGAACTGCCATACAAAGGTGCCGATAAGTCCCAGAGGAACAGCAATGGAAACTGCCATTTCTGCGGAAACACCCGTGGATAAGGCAAGCGCCGTGCCTACATAACCCGCAAAGTTAATATCCGAGGACATGGCCCCGCCAGGAGTTACTGCACCTACATAAAGGGCATTAATCGTCGCTCCGATAATTACCCCGCTTACTACATCCCCCATAATGATTCCAACAATAAGTCCGGCTACCAAAGGCTTTCCGAACACATGGTAGGCAATTCCCTGTCCGCCCAGCCAAGGTGTTGCAATCCATGCGAGATACGCAAATAATGCGATTAATACTGCCTGTAAAAGTGTCATAGCTTTTTCCTCCTTTAAAATTTGTTAATGGCCTGACCGGGAACTGTCTGCATAAAGATATTCACGTTGCTGTATTCCTTTAGTGCAGCTACAGCCTGGTAGTTTACATCATCAAGATAAACAGTCCGGGCATATTTTTTTCTTCCGGAATCCCTTCCTACATTTCCCACATTAACTGTCCATTGGTAACCGGGATTGGCATCCACCAGCATTTTAGCAGTTACCGGTGCCTTTACGATTACCATTACTTCATTCTCGTTGTATTTTGCCAGCACACTTTTTCCATCTTCCGCCGTCACGACAACCAGTTCAACGTTTTTCGGCGTTGCCATCTTAAGAGCCTTCGTTACAATGGCATTTTTTGCAGCAGTATCGTCCATCGCAATGATCACCTTCGATTTCAACTGTTTCAGCCAGGCTGTTACTACCTGACCGTGTACCAGCCGGTCATCTACTCTTAGATACATACCCTTCCTCCTCCTAATACATATTTGTTTTATTGCTACCTTTAATAAAACCTTCTTTGAATATAATACCCTCTCCTATTCCGAAACCGTAACTGTCAGATTTCTGGCAAGGCCTGCCCTCTGAAAAGGTATCAGGTCATTTTTCTCAAGCATCTTTTCTTCCTGCATGGAATAAGAAATTCCCAGCCTTGCATACTTATCCTTTCCCAAAGTATGGTACGGTAAAAGACTGACTTTCTTTATTTTTAATTCCAAGGCCATGTCGTAAATCCCGTTTATAACCTCTTCCTTCATGTTAAATCCCGGAATTACAGGAACTCTTATTGTAATCTTATCCGGATTGATTTCTGCCAAATATTTAAGATTTCCCAAAATTTCAGGAAGTATTCCTTCTGCTGTTTTTTTCAATACCTGGGCATTCATATGCTTAATATCATATAAAAAACTATCGATATAGGGCTCTGCCTCCGCTATGTGCTTTCTTGGCACCTGTCCGGTGGTTTCAACAGCCGCATTAAGGCCCTTTTCCTTACAGGCTTTTAGCAATGCCAGAAACCCTTCAAACTGAGTAAACGGTTCTCCACCTGAAACGGTAATCCCGCCTCCGGTGGCTTCATAATAATCCTTATCCTTTAAAACACTTTCCATAATCTCATCTACCGTCATGGTCTTACCGGATATCCTGATTGCCTCTGCGGGACATACTCTTGCACATTCTTTACAGCCCACACAGTTATTACGGTAAAATACCGGCCTTCCTTCCACAGCAAGAATTGCATTGTACCGGCAAGCCTTTGTACATTTTAAACATCCGATACATTTGCTTTCGGTATACATTACCTGTTTTTTCAGACTTTGAGATTCTGGGTTGGAACACCAGGGGCACCTTAAGGGACAGCCCTTTAAGAATACCGTTGTCCGTATGCCCTCTCCGTCATGTACCGAGAACTTCTGAATCTCCATTACTTCAAGTTTTTGTTCCAATTTATTACCTCTTTAATCATAGAGAACCCGGCTTATGAGCTCTTGTTGGATATCTGCCTCCAGGTTTACAAACACTGCGGAAAATCCGCTTACCCTGACAATCAGATCCGGGTATTTCTCCGGATGAAGTACGGCATCCTCTAAGGTTCCCCTGCCCACCACTGTTACCATCAAGTGGCATCCACCTTTCGCAAAATAGGTCTTAAACAGTGCCAGAATCTTTTTGCGGTTATCTCTGAAAAATTCCGGCGAGAACTTGATATTCTGGACAGACCCCGCATGGTATTTGGGATTAAATTTCGCCAGGGAATTCAACATTGCCGTAGGACCTGATATATTGGCTCCTCCCTGGGGATTGTTGGCCGGATTCATGTACTGTCCCTTTAACCTGCCGTCCAAAGAGGCTCCCGTGGTCCTTCCCCATTCCGTGTTGAGTTGATTGTTGCTGATAACAATCAGGAAATACTGCATTCCGGCCTTTATTCCCCTGTCTCTGACTCCTTTGGCAATATATTCATACAAATTGTTTGCCATGGTGTCGGCTGTTTCCAGGTCGTTGCCGTATTTATCGCATTTCCAGAGCTCTTTTTTCAGTTCCTCATAGCCTTCATAATTTGCCAGAGCCGCCTTATGAAGCTCTGCCAGTGTATATTTTTTCTTCTGGAATACCAGGTACTTAATTGCCCATAAGGCATCGGAAGTATTGATGCTTCCGTATATTTCATTGGTGCCCCCTAAGAATCTTACACCTCCGTCAAGCAGAGCCTTTCCTCTGGCGATACAGTCATCTGTTAAAATACTGGAAAAGAGGAAAGAAACCTGGTCATTCATTACTTTATAGGAATACATTTGCGCATTGATGGATAAATCCATGTAATAATCCAGTAATTCCATGAAATTATCCCACAGCGCTTCAAAAGTATGGAATTCTTCCAGACTTTTTATCTTAATCGGCCCGTTCTTTACCTTGCCGTCCACCGGGTCAACACCGCCGTTTAGGAATATGGTAAAGAGCTTTAATATATTGATACAGACATTCGGTGTTCCCGTGCTTTGTCCCTGTATTACAAATTCCGTACAACCAAAGGGCACATACTGCTCCGCAGTCTTTTCATCGATTCGCATTCCGTATTTTACAGCCGGAATGTTCACATCGTCATTATACAAGGTAGGATAGGTCGCTCCGGCTTCCAGGGCATCCAATGCTCCTTCCCAGATATCTTCCGATGTGTTCTTATCAACACGCAGGGTAAACTGGGGCTCAACATAACGGCAGTTTTTTGCAACCTTTAAGGCAATACGCAGGAAAACGTCCGCAGCCTTAGGATTTTTTCTGCCCCTGCCTCCTACGATAACACGTCCGTTTACCGTAGTCCGACGGTTTTCAATCATAGTCCAGAGACTTAGGATATAACCATAGGCCTCCTCTTCGGAAAGTCTTCCTTCCCTTAAGTCCTTTTCCAGATAAGTCCCAAGATAATCGTCCAGCCTGCCGTAATTTATAACTCCGGCTAGCATTGCATAGAGCCAGAAAAGCTGCAAGGCCTGGTGAAAAGTTTCAGGCGGATCATTCTTAATCTTTTCAAGGCTGTTATAAATGGTATCCAGTTCCTCTTTTCTTTTATCAGAAACCTTTTCCTTTTTATTCAGCACCATTTTTTGCAAGTGTACGGCAGATTTTATGAAAAGCTCCAGACTTTTAAGGGCGGCCTTGTAAAAATTATTTTCCGGCTCCTCTTTTAAGTGTCCATTTATGAGTTTTTTAAGTCCTCCGATTCCAAGGGAAAGAAGCTTGGGATAGTCAAGCATCATGCCGGACAAGCGGGCCGTAGCAATCAGTGGATAATCACAGTCTATAAATCTGCCGACAGTAGTTTCCGTAAGCACATCCCGACAGTAGATAGTCTTTAAATCATGCTCCAGCCAATATTGGTAAAGGGCTTTTACTCTTTCCTTCCGGGACTCTTCCACAAGCTGTGCCTGGAACTGGCGCAGTTCGTGGAACACACAGTAATGACCCACACCTCCCAGGGAGGTTACGCATCCAAACCCAATGGGCAGGGTATCAATGCGTCCTATAAACTTATCCTGCTCTTCTATCTCACGAAACAGCGCAGGATACAGTACGTTCAGGCAGTTAATCTCTCGTATCTCCTTGGAAAGTCCTGCGCTTTCTCTATGCACCTTCGTATAGCGCTCCATAATCTCAAGCTGCTCCGCCAGTGGCTTTTGACATGGGATTTTCCTGCTTACTTCTACATTCTGGGCTCCATCTACATTAAATTTAACCATAATTCATACCTCTTATTCCGGATTAATGCTTGCTTCTCTCTGCTTCCCTCCAGTTATTCTGGTATCCGCTCAGCAAATCCACGAAGCGCTTTGCTGTCAGGTGCGGCCTTGTGATGGCACTGCCTACAATAACGGTATGCGCTCCCAAATAGATACATTTCATTGCATCTTCTGGCGTATAAATATGTCCTTCCATGGACATATACACCTCTTCTCCAAAATCTCTGCACATTCTTGCAAATTCCCTTAAGTCGGGCAGTTCAATGTTCTTAGTAGCTTCTGTATAACCGTATAAAGTCGGTGCTACGATGTCCGCTCCCATTGCCGCCGCACGCTTTGCTTCCGCATAATTGGAAATATCCGCAAAGGTTACGGCTTCCGGAATGGCTTTCTGTACCTTAGGAAGTAATTCATAAGCTCTTGTTTTTTCATGATTTATCTGCTCTGTGCAATCCAATGCAATAATTTCCGCTCCTGCTTCCCAAATCTCCTGTGCAGCTTCCAAAGTCGGAGTAATGAACACATCCGTATCGTCATGCCAGATTTTATACAATCCGATTACGGGAAGGTCAACGGCTGATTTAATTGCTCTTATCTGCTCCGGAGAATTTGCCCTGATTCCTACTGCACCGGCCCATTTTGCCGCCAATGCCATTTTTACAATGATATCATCACTATAGATGGGATCATCATGCTGTACCTGACATGATACAATCAATCCTCCCTTAAAGGATTCAAGTATCGCTCTTTTTTTAGGATCCTTTGTCTTCATATCATATCCTCCTTATGTTCTTCGAATTGATTATAGCACAGCCTGATAATATATTCAATCATTTTTTATCATTAATTATCATTTTTGTTAATTTTGTATACATAAATTATCTTTTTTTATCAATTACGACAAAAAAAGATCATCCTTCTCCAAAACTTCCAGGATAATCTTTCTTTTTATCAAGCTTTATACCAGTACGATATTCTCTGGATATTCCTCGCCAATATCAGAATCCGGTTTATTACATATGATCTTTGTAAATTCAGTGACTTCCGTCATTTTCAGAAAGCTTCGCCTGCCCAATTTGCTGTAGTCAATCAACAGATACGATTCCGCTGTATTTTCCAATGCAATTCTTTTCATCAGGAGACTTTCCATTTCCGTTGTAAATACCATCTGCTGCTTTAAATCCACTCCTGAACAGCCAATAAATGCCTTGTCAAAATAGAACTGTTTTAAAACATCCTGAGCAACCGGTCCCACGTTCATACAATAATAAGGGCGGTACTGCCCCCCTATGATAAAGATGTCCGCTGCGGGGCTTCTTATACTCTGGATAAGCAGCTGGCTATAGGTTACAATCTTAATCTTGCGCTGTTCCAATATCCGCATCAATGGAAGCATGGAGGTTCCGGCATCAATAAAAACACTATCTTCGTCCTTTACAAGCTCTGCTGCATATTTAGCAACGAGTTCCTTTTCCTTTTTGTAAAGCATACGTTTTTCCTTCATCGTAAGTTCCGCTCCGTCATTTACTTCACTCTGGTCTTCTTCCAGGGTTGCTCCCCCAGGCACCCGCTTTAATTTTCCTTCGATTTCCAGTTTTTCAAAATCCCGCCTGGCTGTAATTTCTGAAATTTCCAGCTCCTTTGCTATGTCCTTGATATTAATAATTCCTTTTTCAGTTAACTGTTCTATAATGTAACGTTTACGCTCAGATGCTATCATTTCCATCGCCTCCCATCATTATTTTCAAATTCCAAAGTTATTTTATCATATATTATCTTTTTTGAACATGCTTTATCTAATGTTTATTATAATTTAATAATTATTAAAAATCTTTTTTCTGATATGATCATCGCCTCTGCTTGTCTGCCAGAAACTCTATTCCAAGCTGCTGTCGTATTCTATCCATGATTTCCAACTCCATGATTGAACAGTTATTATGATCTTTCGCCGAAAGATCGTTTTCTATCTATCAGGCGAATCCATTCTTTTATTTCATATTAACATGATGGTGCTGTCTTTTTCCACTATAATTTCTTTCTTTTTACCGTCATTATAAAATATGCTGATTTCCTTTATATCCTGCCAGTATTGTGCTGGAATCGTCTATTCCATTTGATAGGAACGGCGAATCTCCATAAATCTTCTCCTGCATTCCAAACAGCTTCACCAGTGGGTGTGATACAGTAAACTCCGATAATCCATAAGCGCTCCATTAGAAAAGACAGGATTAAAGGCATCCCTATATAATTTATCACAAAACCCCCCATTTTTTCAAGCATAAACATTCTTTTACATTTTCTATCAGTTAATGATGATAATGACAAGTGTCTGTCAATGTAAAGCTGAGACGACAAAGCGCTGGGAACAGGATGTTTCCCCTCCCAACGCTTTGCATAAAATCTGTAGGTTTTAGTTGTAATCATAGGCATCTCCTCACTTTCTGTTAAGACGATAAAATGGATAGAATCCAACACATTTCTTCAGGGAAAAACGCAGGACCTTATACGCCCGCCGCTTTTAAAGGATGTGGGCTGAATATATTTGAATCAAAAGCCAAAATAATATAATTGGAAATTTAACTTAATTTATTCAACCTTATGGTTAAAAGAATACTACCTGAAATAAATTTTTCCTTTGTCATCATTTTTATGTAAAATAAAAAAATGCCGCCACTCCATAAACCAATAAAAATCCGGGGATCCCCAATAACCCTATCACCAGGGCGGTCAATCCGTTGGTGCCGACTCCTAAATTTAAATGAAAATTTAACAGCAAACTATTTATAAGATATATTCCAAGCATCCCTGAAAATATCCGAAGGCCAAAATTTACCAATAAATCAAAACGATGTTTAATCAAGCCAAAAATAATTAAAGCGATACAAATTATGATAATAATAACAAAAATCTGACTTTCCATAATTTCCTCCCATTTAATAATTGAGGTAAATTTTTCTATAATTTAGTATATTCTTATAACAGCCTGACTATACTATATATTATAATAATTATTATTTTAACCTGTTAATCAGGTAGAATGGAGCATGAATGAAATTGTTTTCAAAGATGAAGAAGCAGGAATATGATGCGTTGCTTAATGATATTAAAAAGACAAAGCTTGCTCTGGAATCGGCATATTCGAATTTTGAAAACGTTATTGATCCTGATTTAATTGACTGTTATATTTATGAAGTAAATGCGATTCAAAAAAGATATAAATTTCTCCTAAAGCAAGCGAAAGAGATGGATAACGATTATTCAACTGTATAATTTGGATAATCGGTCTTAAAAATTGAAAAAGAGGTCAGAAAAAATAAAATCAGAAAAAAGCCGAAAAATAACCGCCAGCTTTGAAATGCACCCCAAATGTCAGATAAAAACATAATATTTGGAGGTGCTTTTTTTACGTTCAAGCCTAAACTTAACAGGTATTATTAAGGGTTTTCCCTATGCCTTGAATCCTCTGCTTGATTCGTTGGGGTTTATATACGTTTCATTTAATACACCCCTGCCGTAGGTCAGCCCTGCATACAGTTGCTGGGTGTTCTGCATCACCGGTCCGGATAAATCCTCCTTGCTGACACCTTTAAAGCCTTCGAATAATATTTGAAGAATTGACTCCGCTTCCTCCAAAGAATTGGTTTTCTTCCGGGAAATTGCCGTTATGAGGGCCTTATTAATAAAAATATAAAGGCTCATTAAACGAAACGACAGTTCATAATGGTAATCCAAGGTTGCCATCAGTTCATTCAGAAACCGCTGTGCATGCTTTAATTCCCGGACAAACATCGACCTGTCCCCACGACTGTAATAAGTTTTTGCAGAAGCTATATCCGTTAAAATGATTTCATACATAATAACAACTAATTCTGTCCTGGATGCCTGGGTAATCCGGGCTGTATAACCTTTCATTACTTCCTTTTCCATTAAATATTACCGGTACCTTTCTAACTCAATATGATATCCGTATCAGCCTTGCAGCAATGTCAATATAGTCTGAGTTCTTTCATTGGCCTGGGCTAACATGGCGGTTCCGGCCTGGGCTAATACATTCTTCTGAGTGTAATTTGCCATTTCCTTCGCCATATCCACATCCTCAATACGGGATAAAGCTTCCGTCATATTTTCAGAAGTAGTATCCAGATTGGATATGGCATGTTCCAGACGATTCTGATAAGCACCCAGTTTAGCACGGATTCCGGTTACTATCGTATTTGCTTCGTCAAAAATAGTAATCGCTTCCTGGGCACCTTCTTCCGTGCAGATATTGACGCTGTCAATACCCAGAGTAACCGGATCTACCTTGGGAATACGTACATCCATGGTCTGGTCTTCATTGGCGCCGATTTGCAACTTCATGGGCCCGGCATCTAATACGGTTACATTAGCTTCACCTGTACCTGCCGAAGAACCGGGCTGTGTGTCAAATACCATTTCAAAACCATCCGTATCCGTAACTTTTACAAGATTCCCATCCACCGATACGGTTGCCGTTGTAGAAAACCCGGCTTCCAGGGTAACCTCTGCGTCATCGCCCGTAGTTGCGGTAATTGTGGTAAGCCCTAATGCAGCTTTTAAATTGGCATTATCACAATAAATATCAATAGCTTCATCACTGCCGTATCCGTCGGAAACGAATACCAGCGCCGTATTATCGGCAAGAGGAACCGAATCATACCCGGCGGTATCCGGTGAGGCTATAATCTGACCATCTGTGGGAGCAGTCAGATCGTCCGTGGTAAACACCTTTATATTCGCAGTGTCACAGGTGCTGCGGATCTTTTCAAATACCTCCTCCATGGTATCCCCTTCTTCGATTGTTACCTCATTTCCATTAATATTAATGGTTCCCGCCTGATCGGCGGTTATTACTAAGTCCGCGTCAATAGAAGCTGTACCTTTGGCGACTGCCTTTGTAGCTTCCACCGTCACCTCTATGGTATATTCCCCGCTGTCCACCGCATCGGATATGGATATAAGCTTAACGGCGGTATTATCGGAATAAGACATATTATCAATACTGCCGTCCAGTAAGGTTTTTGTATTAAATTCCGTCGTCTCGGAGATTCTTTTTATTTCTTCTTTCAACTCGTCAATTTCGGCCTGTATAGACTTTCTGTCTTCCAGCGTATTGGTGCCGTTGGCAGCCTGAACTGCCAATTCCCGCATTCTTTCCAGCATGGAGTTAACTTCCGTCAATGCACCTTCCGCAGTTTGTATAATGGATATACCATCGGAAGCATTTCTGGATGCCTGATCCAGGGCAGCTATCTGTGTCTTCATTTTTCGGGAAATGGCCATACCTGCGGCATCGTCCGCCGCCCGGTTAATCCTGAGTCCGGAAGATAACTTCTCCAGGCTTTTATCCAAGGCATTATTTGTTTTCACTAACTGATTGTTTGCTCTTAAAGCTGAAATATTATGGTTTATTCTCATATCTGGCTCCCATCTTGTGTTTCCACGTGTTATTGTAAACTATTTTCTATCTTTTTTATATGTACTAAAAATGTTTTTGCAAGATTGTACAAAGTATCGGTCGAAACCTCCGTCCCCTCCGGATTATACCCTTCTTTGGTATCACTGCCGGGCTTATACTTTGTATATCGGTAAAAATCCGCCATATTATTACCTATTCCATAATTTAATTGTTTTATTTCTGTTCCCGATCGGGCAACCGCCTCGTTAAGTTCCTGGCTTTTCGTTCTTATTGCTTCAAGACCTGTGCGGTTGTCACAGATAACCAGAGCTTTTACCCCCTGTTCTTTTACCGACAGGCCAGCCGATATTTTACCCAACGCAGGGGAATCAACGGTAATATCTACCTTTCCGGATTCTCCCGCATTTCTTAAAATGGTTACATTTACATTCGTGATATTATCTCCCACCGTCAGGGGGAGCTCGTAGCTTTCCTTCCCGGCCAGCTTCCGGATAAAAGACATACCGTAATTGATTCTTTGCAGTGTCGCTATATTCTTTGAAGTAATAACCGGATTGGCATACATCTGGTCCAACAGCTTATTAACATCCTGTTCCAGAATATGATACTGTTCTTTCATACTTGCCTGACCGGTCATTGCTCCGATGAAGTCTTCTGAAACACGGGATAATTCCGTCATAGGCTGCTCCATGATTTCACCGTCTGCTTCCCCGGTATTGGCGCTTTTTAATATTCTGCTTAACTGTTTATAAAAAGTAT
This sequence comes from Clostridiales bacterium, assembly GCA_015655075.1. Taxonomy (GTDB): domain Bacteria; phylum Bacillota; class Clostridia; order Lachnospirales; family Lachnospiraceae; genus Anaerocolumna. Next base: position 21,384 of record JAATFT010000026.1, read on the forward strand.
GGTCCTTACTTAATAAATCTTTTGCCGCCTGAATATTAGAAAGGCTGGAAGGGATATCATAACTTTTTAACAGCCTTTGGGCATTGTCGGACCGATCCGTTATTTCATGATACTCCTCTAGTTTTTGATTCCAATAATCCTTGTCCCCCTCCTCATTTTCCGCCGCATTAAGAAGCTCCTCTTTCAATTTTTCCACAGACATATTTAATAAATCCTGCGTATTCCCCAAAGTCTGCAGCTTACCGGGGGTTATTTCATCCATAATATCCTTTACTAAGTAATTGATATAGCCGGACTTTTCCGTTAAAGGATCCGGTACGCTCTTATTATCCGCTGAATCGTTATCCGCTGAATCGGATTGCTTAAAGGAGGCGTTTAACTGGTCCGTAATATTCTCCCTGGCATAGGTAAGCTGTGTCAGAAAGCCAAAGCTGTCATCCACCGCCGTATCCACACCGCCGCCTTTCATGGTTCTTACCGCAGTCAGAAGATTCTGCATGGTTACTTCCCTGTCCGCCTTTAACACCGCTCCCAGTGCCTCTCCGTCTGTTTTTTCCACGGCGTTTAACAGTCGGTAAATACCTATGCAGGATTTTTTTTCATCCTCCGTGATGCTTTTATTCTGCTCCAGCTTCCATAAATATTTACTGTATTTCTCTTCCTGCGTTATTCCCAATTCATTCTGAATCTCTTCACTCTGCCGATTTAATTTTTCTATGGGAATGTCGAGAGGGTTGGTGCCTTTTTTAATCAGCTCTACCGCAACTGCCGGATGAAAATTTTTCATCAGTTGGTTTACCTGTTCATCATAGGATTTTACATATTGGATATTATCCTCGGTTATATCAAGCCCATTATAGCCTAAAATCCGGACGGCTCTTTCGTTGGCCTGGGTGGTTTCAAGGTTCATATCCTCTAAAATAGCATCCACATTCCGGAAGGCTTTTGCAATGGAATCACCCATATCGGAGCGCGGCCTTGTCATAAGGGCTTCATAGGCCTGTCCCGCTTTATTAAGTGTATTCCTGCATTCGCCTCCCGCCGTCAAAAGTCCGTTCACAGTTATAATATTTCGGTTTGAAAGCGTACTGCCAAGGATATAGCCTGGCATATCTTTCAATTCTTCCATACCTTGGATACTGTTTTTTAACACCTGGACATTTTCCGTATTTACTTCCGCACTGCCTTCATTTAAAAGATTTTTATAATACTTATCTTCTATTTCCCTTAAGCCCTCCACTATTTTATTAAGAGAATCCGTATCCAGTTTAAAACCCTGCCTGATTAACTGCTGCCCGGAATCCAGCGTCATTTTAAGCCGGATTTCTTCCAATTGCCTTCTTACGGTTATGGTTTTGATATCTAAATTATCCGCTGCTGCCCCAAACTCATCCTGATAGGTATCAGCCTCGGATTCTGTCTTATTCCCGCTTGTTATTTGGTTCTGCTTATCAAATTGTTTCTGTGCCTTTTGTAATTCACGGCAGTTGATCTGGCCAGTCCCGTTTTCCTGGTTTTTTACAACCTCCCGCACCGCTTCCTCACTAATTGACTGAAAAGCAGTGATTGCCTGCCTTGCCCTTTCTGCTGCAGCCTGCCCTAAGAATGCTGTTTCCGGGCTTTTGCCGGACATGAAAGCTTCCACCGCTTTTTCTAATACGGTATCTTCCTCCGTATTGTCCTTCAGCTGCTTTAAATCCCGGTAAGCCCACAATGTATTATCCGTAAGCGGCAGCCCATTGTTTAATAACCATTTGGCCGATTGTATATTCTCTTCGTTTACCTCTAAACCGGCATAGTCTATAATCTCATTTATCTGTCCTTGTAAGCCGGCAAAGGTTTGGTCCGTTATCTCCTTTTCTGAGGAGTAACTGCCGCTGTACCGGGCTTTATATATGTTCTCAATCGTTGGCTCCAGATTATTTTTAATTAAATAGCTTATGGCTTTATCGGAGAGATTAAGCGCAGAAGAAGCCATTTCCACGGCTGTGGCAATTTTAGTTATATTCGCTTTTGTTACCGGCAAGTCGGATTCTATTAACTTTTGCACTATTTTTCTGGTTGCCGCATTATAATTAGCCATATTTTCTATGGCTTCCGTTTTTTTATTTAAATTCTCTTTCTGGTCAGACAAATTTTCTTCTTTCACAGCCCTTTGGGTTTTGATACGCTGTAAAGCCCGTGCTAAACGTTCGGCGTTATATTTCTCAAGAGAAATACCCTCTTCGCTGATTGCTTTATAATCCTCTTCCGACATGCGTTCCGAAATATTGTTTTGTTTATCCTCAGCAAAAGCTTCCGCTTTTGTCTGTTCAGATTTCTGATTATCTTCCGTATTCTTTTGTATATCATCTTCCGTATAGGTTATAAAATCGGTATTTTCAAGGGCGGGCATGGTATCGGCTGCTATATTATTGGCAGCTGCCGTATTTTCCGCTTCTTCTTTCGGCACCGTATTTACCCCGTTATCCTGGACCTTAAGACCGTCGTTCCCATACATTCCGTTAATTATCATTAACTTCACTCTCTCTTTTGCCAATATTACAATCATGTGTTAAACAATATTTCGGCATAAAACGTAAAAACTTTAATAAAATTATTTTTGGGAACTGACAGTTCCCATTCCTCCATCCTGGACACCATAACCATAACGTTACTGATTTCGGAATCCATGCTGATAATGCCATATTTTATGCATTCTAAGTATTCTCCGAATCACTACTGTCTAGGAAACAAAAGTATCCCATACCATATTACGCAGTATGGGAATCCTTTTTCAAGTTGAATAAAGGAAGTTCTGCTTATTCTGTTTTTCGCATAAGGAAAGTCTCCGCTTTCATTTCAGATCAGTCGGCCCTTAATTCGAGCTGATCCGGCGAAGTTGTCCATCCCAAAAAGTCAAGTATTATCTATTTTATATTTTTCATATTGCTCTGTGAAATATTCTATTTTATGCTCGACCTTACGCAAATGCTTTTGCATTTTTTCAATTTGAGCTTCCACATCTTTTTTGTGTTCTGCCAGCATATCGCATCGTTGTTTTAAAGTTTTTCCGCCTTGCATACTCAATTCAACAAATTTCTTGATTTGCTTTATTGCCATTCCTGTATTTTTTAGACAGCAAATCAGTCCAATCCATTCCAAGTCGTCCTCGGAATAACGGCGGATCCCGCTTTCACTCCGGCTTACAAACGGCAGCAGGCCTTCCCTTTCGTAATACCGTAATACATGTGCTTTTAATTTAGTTTTTTCCGATACCTGCTTAATAGTATAATCCATAAGAAATTCACTTCCATTTATTTATTATATTTTAGTTTTTACATTTATTTTCTAACATTAATTCAATTTTCTGATTTTTTTGGTAGCTTTGCATTTTACAATAACTTTTTACGATAACTTTTTAATTTTCTATTGACTTAAAGTTAACGTTAAGGTTTACAATTTTAATTGTACTACAGACTGATTTGATCATCAAGTTATATTTACGAGGAGGAATTCAAATGAAATCACTATCCGGCAGTTATCAATTACATAAAGAAGTTCAAATCCCCTGCATAGCCTTTGGTACCTGGCAAACCCCGGGATACCCTTCTTGGCACAATGGCTGTCTGCAATGCATTTGTTACCGGTCCTGAGGTCATCGAATTCTTTCAAGTAAAGTAATTTCCATCGGCACCGGTCAAGTATCCGGTGTCGATGAATTCAATATAAACAAATAAGGAGGCTTTATACCATGAGAACAATGAAACTCGGGCAATCCAAATTACAGGTGCCTGTTATCGCAGTCGGATGCATGCGTATTAATAAATTAAGCAAACCGGATGCGGAACGTTTTGTACAAACGGCTTTGGACGAAGGTGCAATTTTCTTCGACCATGCGGATATTTATGGCAAAGGGACATGTGAAGAAATTTTCGCTGAAGCCGTACATATGAACAGTAATATCCGTGATAAAATTATTTTACAATCCAAATGCGGTATTGTGCCAGGCCGCATGTTCGATTTTTCAAAAGAACATATCCTTGAAGCGGTGGACGGCACCTTAAAGCGTCTAAAGACAGACTACCTTGATGTGCTGCTTCTGCACCGTCCGGATGCACTGGTTGAACCGGAAGAGGTTGCCGAAGCGTTCGACAAGCTTCAAAGCAGCGGAAAGGTTCGCAACTTTGGTGTATCCAATCAGAACCCCATGCAGATACAATTGCTTAAAAAATCACTTAAACAGCCTCTTGTTGCTAACCAGCTTCAATTGAGCATTACA
>JAATFT010000070.1 GCA_015655075.1 Clostridiales bacterium
AGTGTGCTGACAAGTTGACACTTGGACTAATGGCGTAGAATGGATTTTCATTCTGCGAGGCGGAGGAATGAGGCGTAGCTGTGGCTACGCCGATTGACGACAACGAAGCAAATCTGGATATGGCGGCGGTCAATAAGGCGCTTGTGGTGCAGGAGGTGGCGGTTAGCTCTCAACTCTGCAACGACACCTTGGAAGATTATTTCAAGAAAATCACAGGAGGAGAAGGCATTGCTTAAACTTATTCAAACAGAATTCCTTAAACTGCGCCGCAGGAAACTTGTCTGGCTAATGTTGTTGGCCGCCCTCTTTATGCCGATTTTCGCACTATTATATTTCAAATATGTGGGGGAAACAGGTGGTGATCCGGTACAGTTTTATAGATGGTCAGCGTTTGGTTATACGCTTTGGTTTATCTTGCCTGTCGTTTTGGGAACACTTTGCACCATGCTTATGTACGACGAAAATCAGCACGATATGCTCAAACAACTTTGGATTGTGCCTATCAGCAAAATGGGATACTTTTTCAGTAAATTTTTGTAGTTTTGATTTACTCCATTTGTTTCATGCTGATTACAGCCGTTGCTTCTGTTATGTTCAGTGTACTTCCCGGATATGTCGCATTTGAATGGGGAAGTGTTTTATATTTGCTGAAAAAATGTTTAGAGATTGGTGTTATTACTTCTTTTGCAATGCTGCCGATTTTGGCAATAGCTGCGTCGCAAAAGGGATACATTCTCCCAGTTTGTATAACATTGGTCTATACCTTTCTCGGCTTTATTTTAATGACGGTAAATATGTATCTACACCCGCTATCCAGTATGGCAATTATAATCATGCGAAATGGAGATATTCCGGGTATTGTATTCACACAAGCATTTAACATTCCTTTAGCATTTCTTTGCATTTGCGTTTGGGATATTGTTGCAGTATTACTTGCAAACATCGCGTTGGGGAGAAGAAAGTGAGGTGTGAATAATGCAAAAATTACTTTGGGCGGAATGTCAAAAGATTCGCCGTTCAAATATTGTTTGGATTACAGTTTTTGCAACAGTTATGGTAGCGGTCATTGTTTTTATAGGGAGTCAGACTGAGTATTATGGCTCCCGGGATATAGACAATGCAGGCTGGTATATGACTGTGGCTCAACCATGGGCAACTTTTTTTGTTCTTCCTGCGGTCATTACCCTTTTGGGCAGTTATATGATTTGTCGTGAAGAACAGGAGGACACTATAAAATCTCTAAGGCTTATTCCCGTAAATGAAGCGAACTTAACCGCTGCAAAAATGATTGTTACTTTCGCGTTCAGCATACTCCTTTACTTGCTGCTCTTTGCTATAACATTTTTGGTTGAGGCCATTTTACATTTTTCCGATTTGTCAGTAGAAATGGTTTTAGGTTTTCTGAAAGCATATTTTCTGGACGGCTTAGGTATATTCCTTGCTATCTCACCCATTATTGCTTTTGTATCGCGTATGAAAAAGGGGGATTGGCTTGCGTTAGTATTCGCTGAAATTTATTCTTTTGCCGGACTATTTATGAGTATGTCAAATGTCCTAAAACCCTGTTATCCCATTACGGCTGTATTTAACCTTTCCGGCTACTATAAAACTACCACAGGATATAGGATAGGAAGTATTATAATCTTGTTGCTATGCGGCTGCCTTTCTGCCTTTATACTGAAAGGTCTAAAACATAGTGAAAAAAATTGAAATACCAGAATTACAATAAAAATAATCTGCCGTACGACAGCAAAAGAAAAAAAGCCGTCGTACAGCAGACATATTTTCACGCGCTTAAAGGGGGTATTTCTATGGCGAAAAAGGAAAATCAACCGCAGATACTTCCTATGCTGAAAACGGTTGAACAAATGAGCCGGATTAGCAGTATAGGTGAAAATAAATTGCGTGAGCTTATGGACAGCGGAGAACTGGAATATATCCAAAACGGCAACCGCCGCCTGATTGCTGACGCTGCTATTTGGAATTGGTACGAAAGAGCAAAGCGACCTGTCAATCCCCCTGCTGCAAAGGAGGGGTAAGCTATGGCAGTATCGGCAAGAAAAGTACAAAACAAACGTGACGGCAACGGCGTATTGACGGGCAAGCCCGGTACAGTCTACGACGTAAATATAAAATACAATTCGCCGGAGGGAAAAAAGACCTATTCCAAAAAGGGGTTTGCTACGAAAAAAGAAGCGACGCAGCATGAAGCGGAAATGAAAACGAAACTTGCAAACCCTGTGTATACTCCTATCGTTGCTTCACAAGGCAAGCAGACTGTAAAAGAATACTTGGAAGAATGGGTAGAAAATCACGGCACGGCAAATTTACGTCCGAGTACCTTTGCGGGATATAAAAGCCACATCAAAAACCATATCCTGCCGTATATCGGTCATGTTCAACTTAATCAGCTCACCCCGGCCATGCTTGATAATATGTTTCAGCAGCTTTTTGACAAGGGGCTATCTCATAGTACCGTCCGCTATGCACAGCGGATTTTAAGTGTATCAATGGAACACGCCCGAAAGTACCACTACGCCACCCAAGTCACTCCTTGCCTCCCACAAAGTGTAACGTCCAGCCCGGCACAAGCAGTTTTCAGACACACCCTAGTCATATTCTCTTAGAATGGACATAGTCATACAGGTCGGTCCTGCACATCGGTCATAGCCGGTCCATTTACCAGGCATTTCTTTTACTTCACAGTTGTTTTCAGTCAGAATATCTCTCACGCGAGGGTTGCCTTCCAGCATAATTAATTTTCTCGGAGCAACGGCGAGAATATTTGAGGCTGAATGGGAAAATTCTTCCTTTGTGATTTCTATTAATTTCATATTACGTTCTTCCAGAAGGCGAAGCATTGCTATTGGCATAAGAGGAAGATAAACGACAGCAAGATTTTTATCCAGTAAGCTACATACGCTGCCTAAGTGGAGCACCGTTCCCTTTCCCTTATAATGAGGTAATTGAAACTGAATTACTTTGATTTCAGGTTCCAACAGCTTTTTAATCTGCTCATAAGCCTCGTTATTTGTGCGGTATGTATTTCCAATTAATAATGTGCTACGGTCAAGCCAAATGGTTTCACCGCCGCCTTCTACCGTTCCGGGAGCTATAACGGAATAATAAATGGGAATGCCCATCTGGAGAAGCTTTTTTGCAACGACAGTTTCTTCTCCATGGCGCTGAGGCTTGCCAAGGCGGGATATGATAGCGCCTTTATCAGTGATAATACCATTGTCCGTTACATAAGTGGTTCCAATACACTGGGGAAGTGTTTCTCCAATATATTCTATCTCAACCCCCCATTCTTTTAAATAGCGGGCAAATACATCATGTTCAGTCTGAGCTTCTTCTAACACGGGCACAGGACCGGTATAACCAAAATTCCTGTAATTGATCTCGTCTGAGAACTCAGGTCCCGGACGATGAATCAATGCTTTTTTTAATGTGCCGTACATGGATTGGGCGCCATAAGTTCTGTTATTCATAGTTTGTTCTCCTTTATTCGTATTTCTGGATCTACAGTGCAATCCTAGATATACAATATCATTCTTCTTTTAAAAAGAAAAATAATGATTTGGAATAGTAATTATCAATATTATAAATAGTTAAGTAAGATTTTGAGGATAACACAAATAGAAAAGGTGAGGATAAAACAAAATAAAACAAATAGAAAAGGTTGACAAAAATAATATTATGTATTATATTATGTGAAAACTATAAGAGATAAGGTTAATTTTATAGAAACCTATTACGAAATCAAATAGATATTATCAGAAAACAGAATTGGATTTTAAAAATTAAATATGATACGATGTTTAGCAAGAATAACGGAGTTCGACAAGGAACTCCGTTATTTTTTATTTCATAGGAAATTCACGGAATTTCCTATGAAATAAAAAGCCTTCCAGGCAGGATGCGCATGGCGCACAGGCAGGAAGATTGTCATAAGCTGCAGTATTTTTAAGTAATGTAACAATTGTTTAGTTGTAAAAGAGGAGGAACGCCATGAGAAACAAATTAATAGCAACCTTATTAGTAATTGTAACAATATTTTCCTTCACAGGCTGTGGAGGTTCTTCTTCACAGACAGATAAAACAACAAAAGATTCTTCAACAGGTGGTTCTGTCACGGAAGAGGCGGGCAATACGAGTACGGATCCGACAGAAGCGGCACAGGAAACTGTGTTGTTAAGAATTGCACTACCTACCTGGGTAGGCTATGGTCCCTTATATGTAGCACAGGAAAAAGATTTCTTTGGAGAATGCGGGATAGAGGTCGAACTTAGTATTGTTGAAGGGCTTGCAGAAAGAAAACAGGCACTCGCCAGCGGTAAGTTGGACGGCCTGGCTACGGCGGCCGATGTATTTGTTAATCTTAATGCGGTGGATATTCCAATCGGCATCGTATGGGTACTGGACAGATCCAATGGCGCCGACGGTATTGTGGCAACATCCGATGTGAAATCACCTGCGGATCTGAAAGGAAAAACCATTGCGACGGAGATCGGTACAACAGAGCATTTGTTTCTGCTTCGGGTATTGGAACAGTATGAATTGACCGGGGACGATATTGATTTACTGCCTATGACAATTGGAGAAGCAGGAGCCGCATTTGTTGCAGGAAAGGTTGATGCAGCCGTTACCTATGATCCTTATCTTGCACAGGGAATTGAAGCCGGCGGCATAGCCTTTACAACAGCAGAATATAATATTGATTTAGTAGACGCCATTGGTTTTACAAATGATGTTATCGAGAATAATCCCGATGCGATTCAGAGTTTTGTAAAGGCGATGTCAATGGCGGCTGACTATATTGCGCAAAATTCGGTTGAATCCTATGGCATCATGGCAAAAGGACTTAAGCTGGAAGAAAAAGATGTTACGGATACGATTGCAAAATTGGAATGCTATGATCTGAAAGGCAATTTGGAACAGATGGGTACGGAGGAGAATCCGGGGAAAATTTATGAAACAACGGCGGACGAAGCGGATTTTTACTTGGAACAGACTATTATTGAGAAAGAACCGGACATTAACAGTATGATTGCGCCGCAATTTGTTCGAAGTTTATCAGATTAATGTTAGGTTATTGCAAAACAGTTTAGGAATTTATACAATTATGGAGTTTCGCAATTACCTAAAAGTAATATTATGAATGAGAATATTCACTGCTTTTATTTATGCCAAGGCCGGATGAGAGCAGCGGATTTCTTTGAAGCACTGGGAGGACTCTGGAATGAAGAATAAGGTAATCGGATGCGTTACTTTTATCGGACTAATAGTTATTTGGATATTGGCAACGACTTTTGGCACTATTAAACCCATCTTTTTACCAAAACCGATGGATGTAATTGAGGCGTGCGTCAAGATGTTTTTGAAAGAAAATTACATTCATGACATAGCTGTCAGTGTCCAACGTGTTTTTGGAGGTTTTTTTGCGGCGGCACTGTTTGGAATTCCGTTAGGACTTTTAATGAGCGTTTCTGAAAAAGTATGTGCAGTCTTTAAACCCCTCATCAGCTTTATTAGATATATGCCTGCATCCGCTTTTATTCCTATGTTCATTATATGGTTCGGTTTGGGAGAAACTGAAAAAATGGCAGTCATTTTTTATGGTTCATTTTTTTATTTAACTCTGATGATTATGGATGTTGCAAAAAATGTTGATGAGACTCTGATTGAAGTCTCGTATACTTTGGGAGCCAGAAAACGGCAGGTATTCTTAAAGGTCATTTTACGAGCCTCCTTGCCTGGTATAATGGATGCGCTCAGAACAACTTTTGGCGCGGCATGGACCTATCTTATCGTTGCTGAAATTGTCGGAGCATCCTCTGGCCTGGGATATGCTATTCAAAGCGCCTCCAGATTTTTAAAAACGGAGAAAATGTTTGTAGGAATTATTACGATTGGTATTCTGGGATTGATTTCTGATAAATTATTTGCGCTTATATATAAAAAATCCTTCGGCTATCTTAACAAAGGAGGAGTGTGATTATGCCGGAGCAACAAAGCCATAAATTAATAATTAAAGATATATCCAAAACCTTTCTGACAAAAAAAGGGCCCTTGGAGGCGCTCTCACCTACAAATTTAACGATTGAAGAAGGCTCCTTCGTGACTATATTAGGTCCGTCGGGATGTGGTAAATCCACTTTGATCCGGATTATCGCAGGCCTTGAGGAAGCGACGGCCGGTGAAATATATATAGGAGTACGTAAGGTAAAGGGACCGGGAGCGGACAGGGGTATGGTGTTTCAAAATTATACTTTGTTTCCCTGGCTGACGGTAGAAAAAAATATTTCCTTTGGCCCTGAAATACAAGGAAATTTAAAAGAGAAGCAGGAATATGTGGAATATTTTCTTGAGATGATAGGTCTTCAGGATTTTCGGCATCATTATCCGGCTCAACTGTCCGGAGGAATGAAGCAGCGTGTTGCTATAGCTAGAGCCTTGGTGAATAGCCCGCAGATACTCTTAATGGACGAACCCTTTGGCGCGCTTGATGCTCAGACAAGAATAATAATGCAGGAAGTATTATTGAAGGTATGGCAGAAAACGAAAAAAACAGTTGTTTTTATTACCCATGATGTTGATGAGGCCGTATTCCTTGGCGATATTGTCTATGTCATGTCGGCCAGGCCAGGTTCCATTAAGGCGGAGGAGTACATAGTATTTCCAAGACCAAGGGAGTTTGAACTGAAAATGCAGCCGGAATTTATTACTCAGAGCCGCAGATTATTAGGTCTAATCAGGGAAGAAAGTTATAAGGCAATGAAATAATGAAAGCGGAATAATTGGAGCAACGAGATGAGGTAATGCCAATGGAATTAAAGCATTTGAAAACTTTCCAATGTGTAGCAAACTTCCTTAACTTTTCAAAAGCTGCGGAAGTTCTTAATTTTTCACAGCCGACAGTATCCACTCAAATACAGACATTGGAACAGGAGTTAAATCAGAAGCTGTTTATTCACTTAGGAAAGAAAACATATTTGACCTCTGCAGGTAAAATATTAAAGGAATATGTGGATGAACTATTTGTAATGGTGGACAAAATAGAGAACCATTTTAATGAAATGGGTGAATTTTTCGGTCATATCAGCATAGCGGCTTATGAAACCTATTGTACCATAAACCTGCCGCCGGTGATCTCTAAGTACCTACAGGACAATAAAGAAGTGAATTTGGAACTGTATTCCTGTTTTACAAAGGAGGTAATAAAGGGAGTTAAGGAGAATGATTACGATATTGGAATAGTTTCAGGTGTAGTGGAGTATCCCGGAGTTATGAATATTCCTATTGGTGTGGATAGGATGGAAATTGTAGTATCCGATAAGCTTTACCAAAAATATACAAGAGAGGAAATATTTCAAGAGTGTACTTACATAAAATATCGGGCGGATGCACCTGATTATGATGCTGATATAAAAGCCGTATTGCAAAAAAGTGGATGGATTCCGAAAAGACAGATGGAATTTCGCAGTCTGGCTGCCATTAAGCAGGCAGTTTTGGATGGGATTGGCATCAGCATCATGACGGAGGATATCGTAAAAGCGGAACTAAAGAGTGGCAGAATAGTATCCTTAACTCCGCCGGATATCAATGTCATGTCAAAGACCTCTATTATTGTACTGGAAGAAAAGGCAAAGCTGAATGAAATAGAAAGTTTTATTTTATTATTAAAGAAGATGTGGAAAATGTAAGGGAGATTGAGTATGAAACGGAAAACGATTATTATAGGAGTGGGGCATGTGGGTTCCCATGCTGCAAGTTTATTAGTATCGCATGGAATTTGCACGGCGGCAAAAGGCACCGCCTTTTATCAGAAGATAAAAAACATCTTCTGATAATTATATTACAGATAAGGATTAAGATAGGAGAAATAATTATGTTTGTTAGAAACTCAAGTTCCGTGATGAAAAAGGTATTAATGTGCAGACCGACTTATTTAGAAGCCGCACCAATCAATGAAATTGCAAAAAAGTGGTCAAATACGGAACTGAATAAAGAAAAAATGGAAGCAGAACACCGTCAAATGGTTGAAGCATATGAAAAAAACGGGGTGGAAGTGGTTTTGCTGGAGGCGGATCCGGAGCGTCCCAATGCCGTGTTTTCCAGAGATTTTGGCGGATGCATACGGGAAGGCTATATTCTAGGACGATTTCGTGAGCCTATCCGCTTTAAAGAACGGTGCGACTATGAAAAGAAGATGAAAGAGCTGGGAATTCCTAAGGTTGCAGAAGTGAAGGAAGGCCTTTTTGAAGGCGGGGATTTTAGCTTTTTGGATGATAGCACGTTAGTAATCGGTACGGCAATCCGAAGTAATCAAAAGGGGATTAATGAAATTCAAGCGGCCCTTAACAAGTACGGCTATAAAGTCATCGGAGTAGAAATGCCGGAAGATTATCTGCATCTGGACTTATGCTTTAATCTGCTGTCGGAGAATTTGGCGGTCATTTACTCTAAGGCCTTCAAACCGGAGTTTTTAAATCTGCTCAAGGAAAAAGGAATTGAAACCATTGATATTCCCGATGAAGCTGTTTTTGCCCATGGCTGCAATCTGCAGGCGATTGGCAATAAGAGAGTAATTTCTTTAAAGAACAATACGTTCGTAAACAGGGAGCTTTATAAACGTGGGTTCCATGTTCAGGAAGTTGACATTACGGAGACACTAAAAGCCGGGGGCGGTCCTCACTGTATGACTTTTCCGCTACGGAGAGAATAAATGTTAACGGCAGGAAGGTGAAGCAATTGAAAGATGAAATCATAGAGTTAACGAAAAAGCTGGTATCCATTGCCAGCATTAATTCAACGGAGGGAGAAAAAAATATCGGTTGTTTTATTGAAGAATATGTACGAGGTATCCCCTATTTTCAGAAACACCCGGAGCAGGTCTATATCGCTCCTTTGAGGGATGATATACTGGGCAGGCGAAATGTTCTTGCCCTTTTAAAAGGCGAAAAAGATAAGAATAATAAGACTCTTATTTTACATGGACATACCGATACGGTGGGTGTGGAGGATTACGGCTTTTTAAAGGATTATGCCTTTGACTGCGATGCATTGCAGGAAAAATTAAAATACATAAGTCTGCCGGCAGAAGTTAAAGAAGATTTGGAAAGCGGGAATTATCTGTTTGGCAGGGGTGCCTGTGATATGAAGAGCGGGGATGCGGTTTTTTTAGCTTTACTGAAGAATCTGGCGCAGCATCCGTGGGAGTTATCCGGCAATATCCTGCTGTCCTTAAATCCGGTGGAAGAAAACCTGCATACGGGTATCATAGAAAGTCTGGATGTATTTGAGAAGCTGCGGGAAGCCGAAGGCTTGGAATATGTTATGGCAATTAATAATGATTATATTTGCCCTTTATATCCGGGAGACAGGACGAGAACGGTTTATCTGGGAGCAGTCGGCAAATTACTTCCCTGTTTTTATGTGATGGGAAAGGAAACCCATGTGGGTCAATGCTTTGAAGGATTAGATGCAACCATGATTGCTTCCGAAATCGTACGGATAATGAATCTGAATACCAGATATTGTGACGGCTATAACGATGAATTTACCCTACCGCCCTCCGTGTTGAAGATGAAGGATTTAAAGGATTTTTATAATGTGCAGACAGCATACAGTGCTTTCCTTTATTTCAATTATTTCGTGCATATCAAAAGCATGTCCGAGATTATTGATTTATTGGTGCAGGCGGGAAGGGAGGCCTTTTGCGGTACATTGGAACTGGTCAATGAAAGATACCTGGAATACTGCGGCTTAACCGGAATTGAGTACAGGAAAATAAATTACGAAACACAGGTATTAACTTACGAACAGTTATATAAGATGGCCCTGGAAGCTTATGGCGGCCAAATTGATTCCTTTATAAAGGACTTGGCATCCATGCAGTTACAGGCCGGAACGGATAAACGAGAGATTCCCCTGGAGATTATAAGGAAGTTGATGGAAATTGCCGGCATTAAGATACCAACCATTGTTATCTTCTTTGCCGCGCCTTATTGTCCTCATAATACGTTAAAGAAAGAAGTGCCGGAGGAAGAAGAACTGCTGTCCTCCTTAAAAAAGATTATCTCTTCCTTTGAAAAGGAGAGCAATGAGAGTTTTAAAATCGCACAGTTCTTTCCCAGTCTTTCCGACAGCAGTTATATAAAAATGGATGATAATTCGCTGACGTGTCTGACCGACAATTTTCCGGCTTATGAAGAACTCTATCCCTTGCCTTTTGAGCAGATAAGAAGGTTGAATATACCTGCCGTAAATTACGGATGCTTCGGAAAGGATGCCCATAAATGGACGGAAAGGGTATACATACCTTATTCCTTTGAAGTATTGCCAAGGCTGTTGCTTAAAACAATTGATGAAATACTAAAGATATGAAGGCGAGAGTGCAATCCGCCGATTATGGGAAAATACGATGCAATAGAAATAAGGGAAATCATGATAGAGAAAGTGCGATGCCGCAATGACATCATGGAGGTAAAAATGAGCAGTTATATGAAAGATGTAAAAAGGTTATGCCGCCTGTGGCGGGAAGAGCAACGACACTGGGGGCAACGTTGCAAATGCAGAATTTAATTCGCCGTTAGCGCTTAATTTGTTACGGGCCGCATATTAATTGCATAGTAAACGGTTTTCATTGCGGGGTTTCGCAATTATTTAAATAAGAGATACAAGAAAGGAGAGACAGTAAACCTATGGGGAAGAGCATGATTTTTTACAGCGTGGAAGATTATGAAAGGGCCGCAATACTCCAGGTTGAGAAGGAAAGCGGTCTGGTATTAAAGCAGGTTACGGAAAATGCAAATCCGGAAAATGCCGGGCTGGCCCAGGGGTATGCCGGGGTTTGCATTGCTTCGGTCCAGACATTAACAGCGGAAATTCTGGAGGTATGGAAGAAAATAGGCGTCAGGAGTATTATAACACGCAGCGCAGGCTATGATCATATGGATCTGGGGATGCTAAAGAGATACGGCTTTCAATTCTCCAATATAAGCTATTCTCCATCCAGCGTAGCGGATTATACTATTATGCTGATTCTGATGGTTACAAGAAATATTAAAAAAATACAGAAAATGGCGGAGGTACGGGATTATTCTTTTATAAAGACTCCGGGTAAAGAACTTTGGAATATGACTGTGGGAATTATCGGGACCGGTGCAATCGGGAGCACGGTGATCAGGCACCTGTCTGCATTCGGATGTAAAATCCTTATGTATAGCAGACATCATAAAAAGGAGCTGGAACTTTATGCAAGGCAGGCAAGCCTGGAGGAGCTTCTGGAAAGAAGCGATCTGGTATCCCTCCATGTGGCTGCCAATGCAGATACATTTCATTTAATAAACAGGGATACACTGGCTGCCATGAAAAAGGATGCTTTTATAGTCAATACAGGCCGCGGCACGCTGGTTGATACCAAAGCGTTAATTGAAGCGCTGGAAAACGGGCGGCTTGGCGGCGCCGCACTTGACGTAATCGAAGGAGAAGAAAATTTCTATTATTCAGACTGCCGCGATACGTTAATGGACAGTCATGAACTTGCAATTTTGCAGCATATGCCGAATGTGATATTAACGCCCCATATGGCATTTTATACGGAAGAAGCTATTTATGATATGGTGGCTAATTCGGTAAGGAACTTAGAGTGTGTTTGAAAAATGCTTGTGCCGGGCTGGACGTTCCACTTTGTGGGAGGCAAGGAGCGATTATGGGCGCGTAGTGGTGCTACGCTCCCATAATTGCGACGCAGAGTACCGCAAAGTGGGGCGGTCAGAACGGTGCGATGATTTTTCAAACACGCTCTAGGAAAAGAAAACATCAGCTGATGCTGCACATGGCATATTTCTTCGGAGATATGCCCGGAAGGATTGCCGGTCCGGCTGATATCGCAAATAATACCGGCGGATTTTTAATAGAAGGAGGGACTGTTGCGCAAAAAGCAGTTTCTCCTTTTTTGACAGATATGATTTCATGCAGAGGAAAAGCTTACCCTATTCTCCGGAAACTTATGCCGTCATTTAGGAGCAGGGAGAGGACAGCGTATAATGAACCTGTGTATAAGGACGTATGCAACCCGATTACCGGTGAATTCCGGTCAGAGCTATATGGGAATATTCTTGCCTTATACGGTGAGATGGAGCGGACGGGTAAAGCCGAGATAGTAAGGAACGTGTATAACCCGGCAGAACCGGAATTTGAGGTAAGTCAGGAATCATTTTTATGTAATTATCAGGAGATGGAAGAATTGTTTGAGAGATGCATTAAGCAGAGGTAATGCGGTATTATCAAGCCATTATGAAGAAAATCTTTGTAATGGCTTCTTTTATGCTTATTGGAGGGGCAGCTATCAAAGAGGTAGCGGAGTCTCTTTTTTATGCGTATATAGAAAAGAGTACAATATTCTGCCTTTAATGGCTGGTTCGGTCACTCTGAAAATTAGGGTTCCTGCGGTAAAATGAATCCATGCTAAGCAAATAAAAAAGGCGCCGGAAGTCGGGAACCAGGGATGCTGACAGAAGGATTAGGCGGGGCAATACAGGTGTTTATCTGCAATATGATAAGGTGCATGTTCGACAATCAGATTTTTTAAAATAGGAATTATAAGGAAATTCCGGGAAAAGCAAGCATATTGCGCTGCGCCGATGCTTTGGGGCTGCACTGATGTAATGAGGATTTGAAAAACGGCACCTTTGACTTGGTGGAACAGATACCTTTTCATGCCTCCCCGAAAACGGCCATTATAAAGGAAACGGCACCGTCCAAGTCCAACGGGCGGCGGCTTCTGATTACCGACATTGCCCAGCCCTTTTTATACAGTCAGTGTTTTAATAAGTTACAATAATAAGTTTGAAAAGAGTTATAATTTATATATATTTCACAAAAAGCAATAAAAGTTATACAATTTTTTACAGAGGCAAAAAGCAGGGCACTGGTACAAAACAGTATGGAAATGGAGGTGATTATGATTCTTCTGAACCGCTGACAGAAAAGGAATGGGCTGCCGCCTCTACCAATTGTGGAATCAAGGGATTGTTATTGTACGACTGCCAGGCTGCCACGTAGTGCAGTGCCGCACCCGGCACCCGGAAGTGCAAAATCTGCAACTGCTGATTCTGCATTTCTGCGAGTACACTGGCAGGCAGAATTGTTGCATGCTCCCCGCTTTCCAAAGAAAAAATCATGTTATCACGATTCGATACGAAATGAACGGGAGGCTCCACTTTTAGTTCATCCAAAATTCGCATAGCCTGGTGCATTCCCCTGTTTTCATTTTCTAACAGGATAATCCCACGATAAAGCAAAACCTTGTGGAGAGTTTCCGGCGTATCCTCTAATTTGTGTTCGGCACGAACGGCAAGAACCATTTCTTCCTCATGAAGATAAAAACATGACAGACAGCTGTTTTCTTTCACAATAGGCTTCTGATGAAGGAAAAAGCCAACATCTACCGCATTATTCTCCAAAGCCTGAACAAGGGCGTCATGCTCATAAGTGAGAATATTGGCCTGAAATCCCGGCAGACTGCCGTGCATATGGAACACTTCATCGGTCAATGCCTTTCTTAAACAGGAGCTGCGTATGGCCCGTATATCCAGGCCGATTAAGACGCTGCGCTGCTGATTCTCATAAGTGGCGCTGTTACGGACAATAGGGGCTAATTGTTCCATTTGCCTAAGAAGTTTTCGTGATTCTATTAGTAGGACCTGCCCGGCATCAGTTAATTCCACAGAGCGTTTTGTCCGATGAAAAAGCCGGACTCCCAGTTCGGATTCCATATCCGCAACCTGCTGGCTTAGCGCAGGTTGGGAAATATACATGCTGTTGGCAGCTCGTGTAAAATTCAGCGTTTCAGCTAATGTTACAAAATAACGAAGATGCCGCAATTCCATCTTCTCACCTCCTGACTCTGAAAAATAACCCGTCAGCAACTACACAAACTACACTACTTTTTAACCACGAGTTATCTTTTTCTTAAGATTTTATTATACCACGGTGAGAGATGAAATGCGAGTACATGTCAGGAGGAAAAACATATGAGTTTTAAAATTGTCCGCAAGGAGGAAGCTACGTTTTATGAAGCACCCGGTCATTACGATATGCGTCCCACAAGATTACACAATCCGGAGGATGTCAATGAAGGCCGGATGATTATGGGGCTGTCCCATTTTCTGCCGGGCGGCGGCTGCGAGTTCGGTTCCAACCCGTTAGAAAGCATCTATTATGTGATTGAGGGAGAAATGGATATCGAGACAGAGGACGGCAGCAAGACCACGTTACGAAAGGACGATTCTTTCCACTGTGGCCCGAACACGAAGAAGGGAATTAAGAACAACGGGCCAGTTACATGCCAGATGCTGGTTTGCCTGCTGCCGCCCGACAAACAATAAAGATAGGAGGATTTAATCATGACGAATTTATTTGATTTAACAGGTAGGAAGGCCGTTGTGGTAGGCGGCGCCGGGGGAATCGGACAGGCGATTGCCGAAGGTTTGGCAGAAGCTGGAGCACAGGTAATGATTTCCAGCCGCAGGGAGGAAGCTCTGAAAAAGGCACAAGAGGAAATCAAGAAAAACTGCGGAGCGGATATTTTGTACTATGCCGGAGATGCTTCGAAAGAGGAAGATGTAGTCTCTCTGCTTCAGGAGGCATTATCTCAAATGGGAACGGTTGATATTCTTGTCAATTCCCAGGGCTTCAATAAGAAGTATCCCGGCACCGAGTTTCCGTTAGACCAGTGGAACGCTATGTTTGACGCCAATGTGAAATCGGTGATGCTCACCTGCAAGTACTTCGGCAAGTCCATGAAGGAACACAACGTTCACGGGAAAATCATCAACGTCTCATCAGTGAGGGGCATTCGGGCAGTCGCCAATGGCGGGGGAGGAAATGTCGGATACTGTGCTACCAAGGGTGCGGTGGAAATGCTGACAAAGGCTTATGCTTCTGATTTGAGACCGAATATCCAGGTCAATGCCATTGGACCAACGATTACATACACGCCTATGATGGTAGGAATTCTGCCTGACAGTGAAGAGGACCGCAACAAAATTGCCGATGGCATGCCCGCACAACGCATCGGTTATCCAGAGGACTGCAAAGGAACTGCCATTTTCCTGGCTTCTGCTGCCTCTAATTTTGTCACAGGCTCAACAATTTACCCTGACGGTGGCCTTACTGCAATTGGATAATTCCGTAAAGCGCATAGAGCTCTCGTAAAGAAAGGAGACCGTCGTATGGCCAAACATGCAAATGACAGCACCATAGAAATGCCGGAAAACACTTCCGCCAGTACCAGTGTCAAAAGCAATTTCGGCCCCAAAGGCTGGAATGTCATTGCGTTGTGCACCCTGATGTTGTTCTTTAGTACCAGTACCACAACGGATGGCCTTAATGTGACAGTAGATGCGTTGGCTGAACTCCATGGATGGGAGCCTGCTGTTTTGCTGGGATTTTCGACAATAACCGGGCTGGTCAGCATTATTGGCATGTATTTGTTCGGCATTATTTGCAATCGCATAGGCGCCCGTCTGACAGCCGCTATTTCGCTCTTATTGGGTGGTCTGTCCTATATCTGGTATGGCTGCTGTTCTTCAGTCACACAGTATGCGATAGCCCTTTGCCTGGTTTCTGTTTTCGCCAATGTATACGGGTGGATAGCAGGCGGCGCCTATCTTGCCTCCTGGTTTCCCCGAAAGAAAGGGGTTGCGTTGGGATGGGCTGGCATGGGCAACAATCTGGCTTCGGCATCCATTGTAATCATTCTCACCTGGCTTTCATCTTTCCTGGGAGGAATTAGTCGAGCCATCGCCGTGGTAGGAGGCGCCATAGCCGTATCTGCCGTATGGGCCTGGTTTACACCTGACAGCCCTGAGAATGCGGGGGCAACGCCGGACAATATCCCCATGACCAAAGACCAGATTGACCTATATCGCCGTGAAAGCGATGCCTATGTCAGCCCGTGGACAACCCGCAGGCTTTTGCGAACCAAACAGTTTTGGCTGATTAGCCTTGGCCTTGGTTTGTACATGATGGTAACTGTGGGCGTTATGAGCCAGTTGGTTCCCCGACTGGTCAGTCTTGGACTTACACAAAATGAAGCAATCATCTCCGTGACAGTCTGCGCACTCATCGGAATCGGCGGCAGCTATATTTGGGGCGTATTAGACCAAAAGCTCACGACACGAATCGCAGCAGCTATATTTGGAATATGGTATGCGGCAGCCATACTGTTCAATCTTATCCCCAGCAAAGCAGGTATTTCCATTTCCATTATCATGATAGGACTTGCTATTGGCGGAAATGCACATTGGCCGGTTTCCTTGGTTTCTACCGCATTTGGGCACCGCAACTTTGCCAAGGTATATTCCCTGATTAACCCCGCCATATCCATTGTGCGCATGTGTTCCTTTGCAGTACTGGCCCTTGCACTGGCCCTCACCGGCACCATGACGGGTGCTTATATACTATTCGCAGTTTTGTCGGTGCTGTCCGCTGTCCTGATTTTTTTGATGAACGATAAGGAATATGCAGAGGAATAATATGAATATTCTCGGAAACTCTTTGTATGTAGCCGGCGAAAAATCAGCCGCAAAGATGCGTACAGGGGAGTTTCCGAGAGTGCTCTAATTTAGAAAAGGAGTATTAGTAAAATGAGATTTCAATTTGAAGCAGGAAAAGTTTACGAAATGCCGGTTTTTTTTGGCCCGGCACCAACCCCCAAAAGCCCAGATTCCAGTGGAAAATATATACTGAACAAGCCTGCAGATGTTGAGGCGATTTCTGTTCAGTTTGAAACTGATTCAAACAAGCTGGAAGCGTTGCTGCCAGAGCGTTTTTCGTCAAATGCTCCCGTATTGTCAGTGACAGCGTGTGAATTTGGCAATATTGGGAGTTTTGCCGGAAAAACCTATTATCTTATCAACATCTCAACTCCCGTACATTTTGACGGGAAAGAAGAGCAAGTGGATGGGGATTTGGTTCTTGCGATGTTTGAAAATCACGCAGAACCTATTATTGGCGGACGTGACCAGCTTGGCTACAGCAAGATTTATGCTGACATCCCACGTTATGTCAAGAACAACCGAACCATAAAAACTTCTGCCTACAGTTGGGGATTTAAATTTCTGGACATCTCTATTGACCTTGATAAACCTGCCGAGGATGCAGAAATGATGAAGGCCCTGTCCGCAAAGAGCCAGGGCAAACTTAACTACAAATACATTCAAGGAACACCATATAGAGGCGTTGGTGTAGGCAATGTGGGTGCGGATGTCTGCTATCCGACCTTTAACCCGAAAGCATGGACGAAGCCGGAGGACTATCCATTTACAATTCGGCAGCCAGAGACTTCATTTTACTCTGGTCAGGTTCGGTTCAACAGCCCGGAACCCGACGATATGCCTACTTATTGGCATATTGCTCAGTATCTGGCGAACCTGGATATTAAACGGTATCTCGGAGCGCAGCATTCGCTTTATAATGATCCTTGCGATTACTCCCATGTATACCGCTTAAGATGATGATAAAAGAACAGGAGGAAAAACAAAATGTCAGTTGAAAGAAAGAAATATTGCGTTTATGGAGAATGGCGCAACTCAAAGACGGATACTTATATGCCGGTAACGGATTCCAGCACCGGCGAGGTCATTGCGGAAGTACCACGCTGCACAAAAGAAGAGGTGGAGGAAGCAATCACTTCCGCACAGGAGGCATTCCCAGCATGGTCGCAGTTGTCCTTGAGCCGCCGCACTCAGATGATGTTTAAATGGAGAGAGATTCTTACGGCTCATCTGGACGAGCTGACCCTGCTTTGCAGCAAGGAGCTTGGCAAAAACTTAAACGAGGCAAAGGGCGATATTTTGAAAGCCATTGAACCTACGGAATTTGCCTGCTCGCTTCCGCTGGCGATTCAAGGCAGCACAGCCTTGCAGGTGACAAGCGGATTTGATTGCAGCACCTACCGTATGCCGCTAGGCGTTGTGGCCGGTATCGTCCCTTTCAACTTCCCGGCTATGATTCCGTGGGGCTGGATGGTTCCGCTGGCTATCGCCACCGGCAACACGGTGGTACTCAAGGCTGCTTCTCCTACACCCTTAACCTCTATGCGGATTTTGGAACTGTTCTATGAGGAAGCAGGCTTCCCGAAAGGCGTTGTCAATCTGGTCACATGCAGTCACCACGAGGCGGATGTCCTGTTGACTGATCCCAGAGTAAAGGCCGTTACCTTTGTGGGAACTACCGGAGTCGGAAAGCAGATTTATTCCAAGGCGGCAGCCAACGGCAAACGAGTCCAAGCTCAATGCGAAGCCAAGAATCATGCACTGGTTCTGGAGGACGCTGATCTGGAAAGCACGGCTAATGCGATAATCAATTCTTCTTTCGGCTGCGCCGGTATGCGGTGTATGGCTCTGCCGGTCATCTGTGTCCAGGAGAGCATTGCGGATGGATTTGTGGCACTGCTGAAAAAGAAGGCCGAGGAGGTCACAGTTGGCTGCTCATATGATCCTAAGACCGTTCTGGGTCCTGTTGTTTCCGAGGCACACAAGAAAAGAGTCAGTGACTGGATTCATGAAGGCGTTGAGGAAGGTGCAGAGTTGGTTCTGGATGGGCGAAACATTACCATTCCCGGATATGAAAAGGGCTTCTTCCTTGGCCCTGCGATTTTCGACCATGTGAAGCCGGGAATGTCCATAGGCGACAGTGAAATCTTTGGCCCTGTTGTCTGCGTCAAGCGGGTTAAAGATTTTGAGGAGGGTCTGGCTGTTATGAACGCCAATCCCTTTGCCAACGGTTCCTCCATTTTTACGCAGAACGGGTATTATGCCCGTAAGTTTGAACTGCTGACAGATGGCGGTATGGTGGGTATCAACGTAGGCATCCCGGTACCGACTGCCTATTATCCTTTCTCAGGCAACAAGGATTCTTTCCTGGGCGATCAGCATGTACTGGGAATTGATGGATATCGCTTTTATACCAGAGCTAAGACCGTGACTAAGCACTGGTATGACGAAGAATCCCAGAAAAAGAAAGTCGATTCCTGGGAGGGAACCGTTGAACGTGACTAAGCTATATGACGCACAGATTTGAGCCGCAGATTCAAGTAAAATAATACCAAATAGAAGGAGAAATTGATATGTCAAAACCTATGGCAGATTACGTGAAACTGCCCGAACTCGATGAATATAAAGAATGGTTCAAGGATTTCGCAGACTTGTACCGTGAAGATGGAATCCTCCAGGTTACATGGAAAACCAACGACGGCCCCATGCACCACAGCGGTATGTCCCACCGTGCAATGAGCCAGTTGACCCGCATTTTGTCACTAGACTTTAAGAATGAAATTATTATCTTCACCCATATCGGGAATAACTGGATGATAGAATCCGACGTCAACGGTTGGGAAACCTATTCTCAGTTGCCCACACAGCGATTCCAGCATCAGTATTTCGATGACACCAACCTGATTAAAAATATGGTATTCGATTTGGATGTTCCCACTATTGGAGCGATTCCTGGCCCCGGTTTCCATTGGGATTCCGCTATGCTCTGTGATGTCACAATTTGCACGGAGGACACCAAAATGGAAGTACCTCACGCACAGGGTGGTCTGGTTCCTGGCGATGGTATGGGCCTGATGTGTCAGCATTACTTCGGTACTAAGCGTGGCAACTACTATATGATGACTAGCCGCCAGTTTACCGCCAGGGATATGCTGGAGGGTGGTATGGTCAGCGAGGTTGTTTCAAAGGGCAAGGCTTTGGAACGTGCCTGGGAGATTGCCCGTATGTGGAAAACCATGTCCTATGAGAACCGTACGATTATGTCCAACCTGGCCAAGCGTCCTTTGAAAAAGCTTCTGGTTGATGATTTGAAGCTGCATACTGTCAGCGAGCAGTATGGCTCCCTGCTTCGGATTGCCGCAGGCGAGTTGGGCGATGAGAACTCCGCACAGCAGGATGAAAAGTATATCAGCCGTGTCAATGACTGGAGATACGCCACTCATGACATGGAGGAACCCCAGACCGCAGAATCCTGGAGAACGATGCCTGATAAGGCAAAAAATTGGCTCAAGAAGATTGAGGCCGGTGAAACTGAAAATCCCTTTGCACAGGAACATAGCAATGAGCCTGATGATTATAGGTTCTAATCGTTTGGTTTGCCAGTAGGCCACGTCGTCTGATTCCTGGAATCATAGCTTGGGAAATGTACGGATAATGTTTCCATTACAAAAAAGCCGGTAGGTAAGATTTTTCTCACTTACTGGCTTTTCTTTCTCAAGCCAAGGTTTTTTTGATAAGCAGAAGCTATTAGCCTAATTTGAAAAGAGATAAAAGATGGATAAGGAACATGATTATTCAGCATGGATTCATTGTCCTATTAACCTGTTATTATGATATAAAAAGTATTGTTTTAAGCAACTGTGGAAGATGGTTTGAAAATGCAGATGCTGGTTAGACGGGCATCTTCAGTAAGAGGTTGGTTGTATTGGATTGTCAATGGGAAAGTTACGTGCCTCGTAATATTTGGATTTTCATTGCTCCAGGATGATACTGTTCTACTGCCAAGATAAACATAACATCAACTGACACTGCACATGGCATATCTCTTCGGAGATATGCCCACTGTTTTTGTGAAGGCCTTTACAAAATTGCTGTAATTATTGTAGCCGCATTGTTCGCATACTTCATTCAGGCTGAGGTCGTCAGCCAGCAGGGACTTGGCAATACTGATTCTCCTGGCCGTAATATATTTGTTGATAGTCATACCGGTTGCAATTTTAAATATTCTGCAAAGGTAAGACTCACTGATAAAAAAGTGGGAGGATATCTCTTCCAGAGAAATATTATGACTGATATTTTGGTTAATAAAGCCTAAAATATCATGCACCAGTTTATTATATTTAAAAATTACGGTACCCTCAGCAAAAAGCGACCTGTTTTTCATATATGCGATGTTTAATAATAGCATTAATTCGATAAAAGCGGAGCGTTCCAATAAATCACTTCCGTAATCATTGGCGGAGGTGATTTTATTGATGAAGTACAAAAATCGCTGCTGCTGTTCTTTATTAAAAGACAGCCTATGTGAAAAATTGGGAGGTCGGTGGGTAAAGCAATAACTTAAGTCAGTGGATTTGGTAGAAAGGGATTTTATAAAATCAGGATGAATGGAAATTACAATTCTTTCATGAGCTTCCTGGTCGACCTGGGATATATAATGGCTTTCATACTGATTTATGACAAAAATATCGCCGGGATTGATGGAATATACTTTATTATCAATAAGAAATTGTTTTCCGCCGAAAATCGAATAGTAAATTTCATAACAATCATGGATATGCATATCCATGACTTTTTCTTCTTTATAAAGATGGGCCAGAGCGAAATATTTCTGTCTAATGGAATTTTCAATCGATGCTTTACAGGAAGATAGTTCTTTCATAGATAAGCTCCCTTCTTAATTGTTTATTATGATTTTCTTTTACAACTTCTTTTATAACATAGTTTCAGTATAATATAATTGTTCAGGATTTGCAATATTTTATAGAAAAAATGATAAGAAATATAATATTTGGAATGCTATACTTAAGGTATGGGAGCGTAGTGAAGGAGCGAATATGGTTATTCGCTTTGATTGTCAGATTGGAGGGAATTAAAATGGAACTTAGAACAGCGGCATCGCCGAAGGACGTTAAGTATTATACCACGGAAAAACTCAGGGAGGAATTTTTGATTCAGAATCTGTTTGTTCCGGGAAAAATTAAACTGGTGTACAGCCATATTGACCGTATTATTACAGGAGCCGCAGTTCCTGTGTCACCCATTGCATTAACTGCGGGTAATGAACTGAGGGCGGAATATTTTTTGCAGAGAAGGGAAATGGGCGTAATTAATATCGGCGGAACAGGAACAATCTCCATTGACGGAAAAGTCTATACCCTTGCCTGCAAAGATGGAATCTATATTGGAATGGGTGCGAAAGATATTGTATTTTCAAGCGCAGATGAAAAAAATCCTGCGAAATTCTATATAAACAGCGCACCTGCCCACAAGGCTTATCCCACTGTTCTGATCAAGCCGGAGGGAGAAGCGGCAGGCGGGGTGGTTATTATTAAAGACGCCAATAAGGTTGAGCTTGGTTCCTTGGAAGCATCAAACCACAGAACCATTTGTAAATATATTCTGCCGGGCCAGGTAGAAAGCTGCCAGTTGGTAATGGGAATGACAAAGCTGGAACCGGGCAGTGTGTGGAATACTATGCCAAGCCATACCCATGACAGGAGAATGGAAGTGTATTTGTATTTTGATATACCGGAGGACGCCCTTGTAATGCATTATATGGGGGAACCCACCGAGACCAGGCACATTGTTATCAGAAACGAAGAAGCAGTAATATCACCAAGCTGGTCCATACATTCCGGCTGCGGAACCCAGGCATACACCTTTATCTGGGGCATGGTCGGGGAAAATCAGGATTTTGACGATATGGATGCGGTAGGTATGAAGGACTTAAGATAATCTCTGTAGAGATGATTTGAGCCAGTTAATCATC